>NZ_JAECVY010000061.1:0-964 GCF_016055075.1 Thermoactinomyces sp. CICC 10522
GCCAGCCGGGGACGGAAGTGATCTTCGTGGCCCAGGGCCGTTCCTCCGGCAAGCAGAGCCGGGGACAGTACCGCCTGAACCGCGACGACGGAGCGGCTTTCCGTCAGGTTTTGGACAGCCTCGCTTCCGATTGCGGCGGGGATTTTGCACTGCTCTACCTGTGGCCGTTGGAAGATGCGGGCTGTATTGAGGATTCGGCCGTTCTGTTCCGCCTGTTGCAGGCTGTCGGAGAAGCCGGGCGGAAACCGTCCCGGCTGTTATGGGCCGGGGCATGGAGAACGAGCCTTGAACGCTGCTGTCTGGAATCCTGGATCGGTTGGGAACGTTCCCTCGGCCTCATCCTGCCGCAGACCCGCGTCGCGGGGATTCTGCGGGAAGCCGGTCCCGGTCCGGCGGTGGACATGGAAGCCTGGCTGTCGCTCCTGTGGGCGGAGTTGCACACCCCTTCACCGCAGAGTGTCCTGTATGAGGGAGAGCAGCGGTACACCTGCCGGATCCGTCCTGTTTCTTTGGGAGAGGAAAGATGGCGCATCCAAGCGAACGGAACCTACCTGATCACCGGCGGAGGCGGCGGATTGGGCCGGATCCTGGCTGCCCGCCTGGCCCGTTCCGGGCCGGTCAACCTGATTTTGACCGGCCGTTCGCCGCTGGATGCCCGGTTGCAAGCAGAGCTGACGTTGCTGGAAGGAACGGGCAGCCGGGTGCTGTACCGGCAGGCGGATGTCTGCGATGCCGTGGCGATGCGCGAAGTGCTTCGGGAAGCCAAAGCGCGGTTTGGCGGGGTGAACGGCGTCATCCATGCGGCCGGTTTGCAGAGCAAAGAGCCGCTCTTCACCAAATCGGAGGCCGATTTTGCCCGGGTGCTGGCCCCGAAAGTGAAGGGGACCCAAGTGCTGGATGAGGTGCTGTCCGGGGAACCGCTCGACTTTCTTCTCTGTTTTTCCTCCGCCGCGGCGATTCTCGG
>NZ_JAECVY010000062.1:0-938 GCF_016055075.1 Thermoactinomyces sp. CICC 10522
CATCACAAAATACGCTAAGGAAACCATGGATTTCAGATTGATGAAAAATATCGTATACGGAGATGGAACGAAGAAGACAACTTACACAGGAGAGATTCCCTCCGTGTATGATGTATTAAAAAATGGTGGGGATAAGGATTTTACATTAACTTTGTCGATCGAGATTTATGATCATCATGGGCAGTCCCAAGCCGAGATCTCCAAGTTTTTAAACGAGCTTAAAAAAATGAACTTAAACGAAGTAATTATCGAGATCTTTGTCTATGATGACAAACTTAAAACCATCTCAAAAAAAACAGACACTGATAATTATGCGATATACCGTTATAACATTTCCGGGGATATTCAAAAAATCGATATCAACAATCTGGATCAATATAAGACGGTGATTAAACATTAAGAGTAGACTCTTCATACAAAAACAACTATTGACAGAGCAGTTCGAATCGTTCTGTCCTTTTTTCTTGTTCCAAATTGATACAAGAGACCTTATTCCTCAACATGTCATGGAGTTAAAAGAGGCGATTGAAAAAGAGGGAATTTCAGCCCGAATTATATGGTATCCGTAGAAAAGAGGAATAACAATGCCAACACTTAATAAAAAAGAAATGATAATCAGTTGGAGTCACATCGACTATGGATCGAAACAATTGGGAAAAAAGGAAAAAATTATGCGTGGATGAAATAGACTTTCGCGATATAGACTTAACGAAATACCCAGTAGATCAAGCTTATATGACTGCGTGTATATTTGACGGGATGAATTTAAATAACAAAGATATGTTTGCGTCATTAATTTGTTCTTCCACATTCCGATCAGCGAATCTGGAATATGCTGATTGTCAACGCCGGGATTAAATTGACCCACTTCAGCCGGTTTAAAATTGACCCACCCCGGTGCCTCATTTAGCCTTTGAAGGTTCCCCGTAAACTCCACT
>NZ_JAECVY010000064.1:0-879 GCF_016055075.1 Thermoactinomyces sp. CICC 10522
CTAGGGCGTGTCTGGTGAATCACTAATTGAGCCAAATCATCAGGGAAATCAAGGTAATGGCAGCACAAAAATAAACCGCCCGTTTTTCATAGCGCGTGGCAAAGCCACGCCATTGCTTCAGACGGTTAATACAAAATCATGTTTCGACGTGCGTATCGTTCTTTACTGAAGGAGAGAGGACGACCTGGCTTTTTGGACCGGCGCTCAGCCTGATTTTTACGCTCTGGAATCGTGTGGGGAATGCCACGTTTGAGGAGAAGACGCCGGCAAAATGGATAGCTGTAGCCGCGATCTGCAATCAAATGATCCGGCCTCTTACGAGGTCTTCCTTTTCCAAAACGGGGAACACAAATGGAGTCCAGCAATGCTTGTAATTGGGTACAGTCATGCTGTTGACCTGGGGTGATGGTAAAAGCGAGAGGACGACCTTTCCCATCACAAGCAAGATGAATTTTGGTCGTCAGTCCTCCACGGCTCCGACCCAGTGCCTCATTTTGGAAGTGAGGATCCCCCTTTTTTGGGCGCGCCTGCGGCGTGCTGATGAGCTCGGACGATTGTGCTGTCGACGAAAACAACCCAGTCGACATCGGAAACAGCATGGGAGTAGGTTTGGACATACTTCAGCAAGCGATCCCAGGTTCCATCCTTCTGCCAACGAGTAAAGCGATAATAGCAGGTTTTCCAAGAACCATAGCGCTCGGGGAGGTCTCTCCAAGGAGCTCCTGTCCCAAACTTCCAAAGAATCCCGTTTAAAATGGTCCGGTGGTCTTTCCATTGACCTCCACGCTTACCGTTTGAGGGTAACAATGGAGCAATCTTTTCCCAAGCTTCATCCGTAATTTCGTATCGCCGTCTCATCATAGATGTCCCCTTACGAAA
>NZ_JAECVY010000065.1:0-818 GCF_016055075.1 Thermoactinomyces sp. CICC 10522
CTCAGCAGTCCATTTTCGCCGCCCCATAAAAAACGACCCCTTTCTTGCTTCCTTCCATTATACTTTATCTTTCGTCTGGAAGCGTATGGGGTCATTATATATATTCTATACAATAAAGCAACAAGAAAACAAAAAATACTGAATCGAAATAATACGTTTTTGAATAAAAAGATCACACGTATTATAAACTGGCTTCCGTAAAATCTAGAGTTTCCAGGTATAAAAAAGAAATGACTTGAGTTTCCCTGAGTAGTGTCTCCAGTCATTTACATTTTTTTCTATCTATCGTGCCGCTTTTGGACTTATCTCGGACTTACCCCTTGACGAGCTTTCAGGTAGGGACTACATCGATTCCGATTGTAATTGGATTGATCCTGATGATGTATCCTCCTCTGGCCAAAGTGCGTTATGAAGAATTGGGTCAGGTGTTTCGGAACATGCGAATCCTTAGTTTATCTCTGATCCAAAATTGGGTGATTAGTCCTGTTTTGATGTTCGTGTTAGCTATCCTTTTCTTAAGAGATGATCCTCAATACATGGTTGGTCTTATTCTTATCGGTCTTGCTCGATGAATTGCAATGGTAATTGTGTGGAACGACCATGCCAATGGGAACAGAGAATATGCCGCTGGGTTAGTTGCCTTCAACTCGATTTTTCAAATTCTCTTCTATTCAGTTTACGCGTATATTTTCGTTACGGTTTTACCGAAATGGTTGGGGTTAGAAGGAGCTGTCGTCAATATTACCATGGGCCAAATCGCCGAAAGTGTTTTGATCTACTTGGGAATTCCTTTCGTTGCCGGCATGATCACCCGTCTT
>NZ_JAECVY010000066.1:0-809 GCF_016055075.1 Thermoactinomyces sp. CICC 10522
GCGGATGAGGATATGGAGCAAATCCTGGAGGTCTGGCAGAGAAAAGGGAAGTACGACAAACTGCTGGAGCTGTGGGTAAAAGGGATGGACATCGACTGGAACCGTCTGTACAGCGGGAAGAAACCCGGACGGATGAGTCTGCCCACCTATCCGTTTGCCCGGCAGCGCTGCTGGATTCCGGCGGAAGAGAGAAAAGAGCGGCCGCTCACAGGCACCGTGCTCCATCCGCTGCTGCACCGGAATACCTCCGATTTGTATGAACAGCGGTTCAGCTCCGTGTTCACGGGCGAAGAATTTTTCCTGTCCGACCATCTGGTCGGAGGGAAGCGGGTTCTGCCGGGAAGCGCCTGTTTGGAAATGGCCCGGGCGGCCGTCGACCAGGCCGTCGGCGGCTGGACGGGAGAAGGGAAAGGGATTCGCCTGCGGCAGGTGAATTGGCTCCGGCCCGTCGTGGCAGGCGAGCAGCCGGTGGAAGTCCACATCGGGCTGATCGCGGAAAATGAAAACGAGATCGCCTATGAAGTGTACAGCGAAACCGATGCGGGAGAAGAGGTGGTTCACAGCGAGGGAACGGCCGAACTGATGACGGACGCAGTCCCGCCGGTGCTGGATCTGGAAGCGGTCAAAGGGGAATGTTCCCGCAGGACGCTGACCGCGGAGGAAATGTATGAAGCCTTCGCCAGAATGGGCATCCGGTATGGAGAGACCCACCGGGGGATAGCGGAAGTGCATGTGGGAGAGGGGCAAGTGCTGGCCCGCCTGCACCTGCCTTCCGCGGCAGCGGAAGCGGGCAAGGGCTTCCACCTCCA
>NZ_JAECVY010000067.1:0-736 GCF_016055075.1 Thermoactinomyces sp. CICC 10522
TGGCTGCCAAGCTATCCAGGGGGAGGTAGCCCACTTCATCAATCACCAGAACTTTGGGCCGTATATACACTCTGAGCCGTTTGTCCAAGCGGTTTTCCTCATAAGACTTGCGGAGGTCTTCAACCAGATGCGTCAGACTCACGAAGTAGACGGAGAGTCCTTTGGCGATGGCCTCTATGGCCATCGCAATGGCCAGGTGCGTTTTTCCCACGCCCGGTGGTCCGAGCAGGATCAGGTTTTCATTCCGCTGAACGAAGGTCATGGTGGCCAGTTCCCGGACGAATCTTTCGTCGAGGCTGGGTTGAAAAGAGAAGTCGAAGTCGTCCAGGCTCTTCCGGTAAGGGAGACGTGCCAATTTGGTGCGAACCTCGAGATTCCGACGCTTTCGCTCCGTCAGTTCTGCTTCCAACAACTCTCCCAAAAACGCCAGGTATGTGTACTGTGCATGTTGTGCGGCTTTCAGCCGCACATCCAGAAGCTCGGAAGCCCGATGGAGACCCAATTCCTCGAGCCGAAAGCGGACTTGTTCCAGTTCCGTCATGGGCTCACCCCTGTCAATTGCTCGTACACCTCAAGTGAGCGAACTTCCACGTCATGAACGGGAATCTGTGTTGCACGGGGGCGTGGAACCAGATAACCCTGCGCAAGCGTGAGCCCCTTGTATTGGTCGGGACAAGTTCGGATCTCTCTGGACTTTGTGGTCTTTTCATGCCTGGATATCAACTCGTATCCGATC
>NZ_JAECVY010000068.1:0-654 GCF_016055075.1 Thermoactinomyces sp. CICC 10522
CTTGAAAATGCTGGCGAATCGAACGAATCAAGCCGGCATGGTGATCTGAAACCACCAGATCCACCCCACAAAGCCCGCGGCTTTTCAACCAGCTGAAAACTCGTTCCAACTGGCTTCAGACTCACTGTCCCCCAGCATCAAGCTAATGACTTCCCGGTGTCCTTCCTGGTTGACGCCAATAGCGATGAGAGCGCCTCTGGCCCGCACACGTCCCTCCTCGCGGACTCTGAGTACCATAGCATCGACGATGAGGAAGGGGTACCGCTCGTCCTGCAATCCTACATGGGTGGTTAGTTTATGGGGATAAGAGCCGTTCCGGTAGCCTTGGCGTTCCTCTGTACGCTCATACGGCTCCGCAGATAAGTGTTTTGTCACTTGAGCCTTCAAGATCTGGTTCAGAACTGATTCCAGCATCATCTTTTGAATCTTTCAAAAACAGGTGGTGCAAAATCTCCGAATCTACGGTAATCTGGTATTGATCTATTGTGAAACCTCCTCGATTGGGAATGGTTGACAACTATTATTCTAACCGAGGAATTTCACTAGGGCGTGTCCGGTGAATATTCTAAGATTCCATGATAAAATGAAAATTAACATAACATTTCGTAAGGGGACATCTATGATGAGACGGCGATACGAAATTACGGATGAAGC
>NZ_JAECVY010000069.1:0-585 GCF_016055075.1 Thermoactinomyces sp. CICC 10522
GCTGCGCTCGGTCGTTCGGCTGCGGCGAGCGGTATCAGCTCACTCAAAGGCGGTAATACGGTTATCCACAGAATCAGGGGATAACGCAGGAAAGAACATGTGAGCAAAAGGCCAGCAAAAGGCCAGGAACCGTAAAAAGGCCGCGTTGCTGGCGTTTTTCCATAGGCTCCGCCCCCCTGACGAGCATCACAAAAATCGACGCTCAAGTCAGAGGTGGCGAAACCCGACAGGACTATAAAGATACCAGGCGTTTCCCCCTGGAAGCTCCCTCGTGCGCTCTCCTGTTCCGACCCTGCCGCTTACCGGATACCTGTCCGCCTTTCTCCCTTCGGGAAGCGTGGCGCTTTCTCATAGCTCACGCTGTAGGTATCTCAGTTCGGTGTAGGTCGTTCGCTCCAAGCTGGGCTGTGTGCACGAACCCCCCGTTCAGCCCGACCGCTGCGCCTTATCCGGTAACTATCGTCTTGAGTCCAACCCGGTAAGACACGACTTATCGCCACTGGCAGCAGCCACTGGTAACAGGATTAGCAGAGCGAGGTATGTAGGCGGTGCTACAGAGTTCTTGAAGTGGTGGCCTAACTACGG
>NZ_JAECVY010000006.1:0-175327 GCF_016055075.1 Thermoactinomyces sp. CICC 10522
TGACGAATGACCATTTCGTCATTTGCCTTATTCCATATCTTATTTTCAAGGTGCGTTCTCTCAGTTGTGCCGATCCTCTCGGCGACAAGAAATAATATATCACTGGTTCAAAAAATATGCAAGCCTTTTTTATAAAAAATTTAGCGGGTGGGAATTTGAACCTGCCCGCTTCGACCTTCATCATCGATCAGCCCAAAATCTGAACCAACTCGATCCACTCTCCGTCCGGCCCCAGCACAAAAGCATTCTTCAGCCCGATGTCCCATGTTTTGATCTCTTGGGCAATCTCTACACCTTCTTTTTGCATCCTGTTCACTTCCGCATTGAGATCATTGGTCAAAAATAGGCGGTCAGCAAATCGAGATGGGAAGCTTCCTGCTCATGAAATCCCGTCATCAATCCGGTGACGACGTTTAACTGGGTCTCTTGGTCGATGCGCAGACAAGTCCATCCGCCGGCCGCTTGAATCCCCCCTGACAAGGCTGCACTTTCAAGCGCCCGCACCACTGTTGTTCCCACTGCAATCACCCGTTTCCCTCTCTCTTTCGCTTCCTGAATGATTCTTGCCGTTTCTTCCGGGACTGCATAGAATTCACAATTTTCCTCCGGTTGAACCCGCTCCGCATCGTCAAATAAGTAACTCAACCCAGTATGCAGGGTTAGATAGGCAATTTTTATCCCTTTCCTTTGCAAGCGAAAAAGCATTTCCCAGGTAAACGCTCGGCCGGCCGATGGAAGCTCAACCGAACCCGGCGCATTACCGTATACGGTTTGATAATAATCGAGCGGCCATGATTCGGCGGAATACTCATAATGGACCGGCTCCCCGAGTGCGTAGATTTCTTCCAACAGCGCAGCCCCTTGCCGGTTGAAATCCAACGTGACAAAAGGCGGGCGAGTCTAAATCGCCTTTGCCAATAACTGCGGCGAAAATTCAAGCAGGTCCCCCGGCATCACCGATCCTCCCACCAACAATGCGTCCCAGATTGACTTATCTTTTCTGCGGGCCAAGCGAACCTCCATTCCCCTCTTTAGACACTCATCCCGACGAATCCAATTGGCCTTAAGCGAAGCCGGAATTGTACGGCTGTTGTTTAACACCAGCACATCGCCCGGGGACAAGTATTGATCAAGCTGAAAGAAGATGGTATGTCGGGATTTTCCGGTAAGCCGGTCAGAAACCATCAATTTCACATGATCCCGCCGGATTCCCTTCCGTTCCGGCAGGCTGGAGGCATTTAAAACCGGTGGCAGAACAAATTGGATCAGAGCCGCCATCGTTGATCCCCTTCTTTCCCGGCAAATGTGGGTGCATGAAGCCGTTGGCCATTGACATGACTGGACTCATCCTGTGCAAGATAGAGGAAAACACCTACCCTGTCACGCGGATCAGCCAATTCATAATCGCAATCCGGTACGGCCAGGGCATGCATCTCCGTATCCATCTCCCCGGGGTCGACTGCATTTACCCTGACTCCGCTGCCCTCCACCTCATCGGCCCAGGTTTGCGTCATTCCCTCCAGGGCAAACTTGGAGATGCCGTATGCTCCCCATCCGGCATAACCAATCCGGCCTGCTTCCGATGTGACATTGATCACTGACCCTTTTCCGCGCGCGAGCATCCCGGCCAGTACCCGCCGGGTAACCAAAAACGGATTCATGACGTTAACCCGCAAGACTTCCATAAAATCTTCCTCGGGAAAGTCGAGCAAGTACGGACTCGGACTCGGACCAAAGATTCCGGCGTTGTTAATCAAAACATCGATTTGCCCAAATTCGCCCTCCGCTGTCGCCACAAACCGTTCCACATCGCGCGGGGAGGACATATCTCCTGCCATGGCCAATACTTTTACCAAGTAAGCTTGCAGCTCCTTTTCCACTTGCTTCAGATTTGCTTCCGTACGGGCGGTGAGCGCCAGTGAAGCCCCCCTGTTCGGCAAAGGCATGTGCCAAAGCCCTCCCCAGTCCCCGTGACGCCCCGGTAATCATAACCACCTTATTTTTCAGTATTAGAAAAACCTCCTTATTTTTCTGAATGATTGTGGCACCACATTTTTACCCATTTAACAAACTTTTATAAACAATTATGTTTGTTAAATGGGTAAAAATTTTTTCTTCCAAAACAACGGCCAAAGGGCTTTGCAACTCCTTTGGCCAACAAAACAAGTTATTGTTGATCAACGACCAGACGGTTCCCAAGGAGCCCTCTTTTTGTTGCAAGCCGAGAGACTCGGAAACAGTACCGCCCAGTCATTCCCGGTGCTTTATTCCGGTGAACGGATGACACGGGGCATCCGGGCAATAATCGGCGTTCCGTAGCGCAGGTTTAATTTAGGATTGGGAAGAGAGACTGTCATGTGAGAAATCCGTTTGAGTTCGGCGATTTCCCCTCCATTTTCCACCCATAACCGGTTCACTTCATCGTTCTGGGCGACCCATTCCTGATCCAGTTTCCCGCCCACATCACTGTACCTCTGCTTGGCATAGGTGCGCAAATTGTACCAGCGCTCATCCAGCAGATCGCCCGTATCCCGCCAGTGATTCAGATCGATTTTCTTCATGCGGTACAAATCGTCCAAGGCTTCATTCAAATGCCTGTCTTCCAGTGTCACGCGGGCATCCATGCTTTGGTAAGTCTCATCCAGTTTTTGATTATCACTGGTATATTGTTGATTGATCGCTTGCAGCGTTTTTGTGTACCAATTTTCATTTTCAGCATCCAATTCGCCGGCAAAACGGGAAAAGGCCTCTTTCAGTCCCTGCTCATCCATGACAGGCACAAACGTGCCTCCCCCGGCAATCGCGGCGCTATCCAATGTCTGCCGGCTTTTTTCATCCAGACTGAGCCCGATGATGTTGACGATCGTTTGTGGATTGGATTTATGTAATTGCTTCACTTCGGCAACAGGGTTTCCACCGCAGGTATCGCTTCCCCCGCTGACGATGTAGATCCGGTTCTTGCCTGTGGCCCCCGGCTTTTCAGAAAATGCGCGGGCTGTCTGTTTGATCGCCAAGGCAAGCGGTATTCCGCCGGCAGGCTGAGCTCCGTTTAAAGCCTGGTCAAAGCGGTTAGCATCATAAGCGGACAATTGGTACGCTGTCTCAACATTCCCGCAGGAAGGAGCCTGGTTCTTGGTTTGCTCTGAACCGGTCTGTCCGTAAAGGAGCAGGGCCACTTTCGTTTCCTTGGGAAGTTTGGCCGCAAATTGTTTAATGGCCTGACGAGCAAGGGCCATTTTGCTTTCCCCGTTCATCATTCCTGCCATCATCCCGCTTGCATCAAGAAGAATGACAACATTCTCCTTCATTTTCGGCTTTGTCGCATCCTTTAGAGCAGTCGGCTCAGCCTCGGATTTTAAACGGAGCAAAGTCGCCTTGTATTGAGGATTCTCCAATTTCGTAAATTGCTCTTCATATTCTGCATAGTTTTCCCCCAACAGTGCCAGCAACCGGCCATAAATCTCTTCCGCCTTCAAATTTTTCGGGAAAGTCTGCAACGCTGCCCGCAGCTTCTGCACATTATAACGCTTGGATGCATAAAGGCCCTGTCCATGATCCCGGACGATCAATTTGGCATCCGTGCTTGAAATCGGCGGTTTAAAATCAGCCTCTTTTTTGTCTGGCTCGCCCGCCAGTGATAAATAGCTGCAACCGCTGAGCAACATCGAACAGGCAAGGACGGCAGCCCACCCTCTGATCGTTTTGCGTTCCATTTCTTCCCTCCCATCATTGAGAATCCTCTTCTTCTGCTTATACCATACTATGCTTTCACTGGGAAAAGAAAAAAGCAAAATACAACTTTTCGTCATCTTTTTCTCAACGGCCGTTCATTCTCTCACGCACAATCGAATGAACGAGATGAACTGGCGACATCTCCCCGCCCGTAAACAAGGATACCCATTGCTTGGAAGGCAGCAATCTTTTGGCGATCTCGGCTTCATCCAACCCTCTCTCATGAAATTCCAGCGTTTTCTCCTGTAACCCTTCCAAAAAACGAAGCTTCTTTTCCAATTTGAAACGGCCGTCCTCTACAATGCCTGCGTGGCCGCAAAAAACGGTTTCGACCGGGAAAGTCAGAATCCGCTTGATCGAATCGATCATCCGGGGAACCGATTCTCCTTTCATCCCGTAATCAAGGCGGGTTCCCAAAAATAAATCACCTGCGAACAACCATTTTTTCTCTTCTTCGAGCAGGCAAATATGGTCAGGTGAATGCCCCGGGGTGCGAACAATCCGAAATCGATGGTTCGGCGTCTCCAGCCATTCGGGTACATCGACGCCCCCCATTTCCCCCCGCTTATTCCCCCAGATGATCCGACGGTAAGCTGGCATTTCCAATCGGTCAAATTCCGATTTTGTCTCAGGTGACCGGTACAAGGGAATGCGAAAGTAAGCGGCCCAAAAATCGGCGTTGCCGGCGTGATCTTCGTGAAAATGAGTGAGAACAATCTGGCGCGGATTTTTATCAGTTAAATAAGGAAGGAGTTCTGATCTTGCACGAACCGGCCCGGTGTCGATTAACAGACCGTCCACAATGTAACAACAAAAAGATAAAGGACTGCGAAAAAAACAGAAGCGTCCCCGGATCATATGAACATCTTCATTCACCGCTGTCCTGATTCGTATTTTCCTCATCTCGCCATTCTTCCTTCCTGGAAAATGACACATCGAAAAAGGCTCAGGCGCACATCTCCAGTGTTTGTTTAATCACACACCTGGTGCTTCTCCTTATTATTGTAAACCATCCTTCTTCTTCCTGTTATTTTCGCAAGCCATGAAAAAAAGCCGGTTGATTCTACCGGCTTTCACACTAACTCTTTCACCAGCCTGCCAGGGTCGGAAACATATTCTCCCAGGGTTTTTGTAAAGCGAATCGCATCCGCCCCATCCAGGACGCGATGATCAAAACTGAGCGAAACATTCATTTGCCAGCCAGCCGTGAGAACGCCTTCCCGAACGACCGGCTTTTGTTCAATGGGATGAATAGCCAGGATGGCCACTTCCGGGGGATTGATAATCGGTGTAGCCCAGCTGCCGCCAAGCGCACCGGCGTTGCTGATGGTAAATGTGCTCCCTTTCATATGCTTGGGCAAAAGTTTTCCTTCTCTCGCCCACTCTGTCAATTGTCCCAATTCCTCAGCGATTCTCTCCATACTCTTTCTTTCCACCTGATGGATTACGGGAACCAGCAAACCGCGCGGCGTATCGGTGGCAATCCCCAGAGAAACGGAAGAAAAACGCCTTACTTTCTGTTCCTCTTCCAAAAAATGGACATTGAAATGAGGATGGTGTTTCAAAGTGACGGCAACCAGTTTGGCCAGAATCGCCATGTAGGTCAGACGGGGCCCTTCGGGGTCGTGAAGCCGGTTCTTGCGCCACTCCACCAATCCGTCAGCGGCCAGCTCATCAAAGTGGGTCGCGTGGGGTTTGCGCGTCACCGAAAACAACAACCGGTCAGCGATCTTGCGACGGGTGGGGGTGAGGGGTTCTTCCACCCACTCCCGGGCATGCGAAGGGGCATCGACAATCCCGGTTTGCCCGTCTTCGCCGGCGGATAACAACTGATTCGATCGGGCTGCCTTCCTCACATCATCATCAGTCACCCTGCCGTGAACGCCTGTCCCCTCCACTTGCAGCAAATCAACTCCCAAATCCCGTGCCAGACGGCGGGTGGACGGCGCGGCCAACACCCTTTTCCGCTTCTTTGCCCCTGTCGCCTCCCGCAGATTCTTTTCGTCCCCGCCGGAAGCTCCCGGTGTTGGAGGCGGATCCGGTTTCTCTTCCTCCTGACCTGCGAGCCTGTATAATACTTCTCCCACCGGAACCACATCCCCGATTTTCCAGCAAAGGCTGGCAATGCGTCCGGCCGCGGGGGCAGGCAGTTCGACCACAGCCTTATCAGTCTGCACTTCAATCACAGGCTGATTTTCTTCCACCTCTTCTCCTTCCGCCACCAACCAGCGCACCACTTCCGCTTCTGCCACGCCTTCACCGATATCCGGCAAGCGAAATGCCACTGACATCCCATTTCCCTCCTCGCTTTCTTAAAATGATGCAACCTGACCGATCGCTTGTGAAACGCGCTCCACTCCGGGAAGAAAATGGTCTTCCAAAGCAAACATCGGAACCGGAGCATCATATCCGGTCACGCGGGCGATCGGAGCCTCCAAATACAAAAAGGCGTGTTCTTGGATCAGGGCAATCAGTTCGGCGCCAAGGCCCGCCGTTTTCGGAGCCTCATGAACGATGACGGCTCTGCCGGTCTTTTTGATCGATTCGATGATCGTCTCTTCATCCAGCGGATAGAGCGTGCGCAAATCGATAACGTCACAGCTGACCCCTTTTTGCTCCCACTCCCGGGCCGCTTTTTCCGCAATCGGCACCATCGCCCCCCAAGCAAATACGCTGAGATCATCCCCTTCTCTCACCCGTCGCGCTTTTCCAAGCGGCACTTCGAACCAGCCCTCGGGGACCTCTTCTTTGACGGAGCGATAAATTCGCATCGGCTCCAGGAAAATGACCGGATCCGGATCTTTGATCGCTGCGAGCAACAGCCCTTTCGCGTCGGACGGGGTGGAAGGCACGACGACTTTCAGACCGGGAATATGCACAAACAAGCTTTCTGTCGAATCGCAATGCAGTTCGGGAGCGCGAATTCCGCCTCCGTAAGGGGCCCGGATGACCAGCGAGGCGGGAAACACTCCCTGTGTCCGGGTGCGCAGGCGGGCGGCATGCGTGACGATTTGTTCAAAAGCGGGATAGATAAAACCCATAAACTGAATTTCCGCCACCGGTCGAAACCCGTTGACCGCCAGGCCGATCGACGTTCCGACAATCCCCGCTTCCGCGAGAGGCGTATCAATCACGCGCTCATCGCCGAACTCTTCCCACAATCCGTCCGTCGCCCGAAATACCCCTCCGTTTTTGCCCACATCTTCCCCGAGAACGATTACACTGGGGTCGGTCTTCAAGGCGACGCGCATTCCGTCACAGATCGCCTGCACGATGGTCATCTTCGTCATCCTACTCCCCCCTTATCCTGTTCCAATTGCTTTTGTTGCCGCCTTTCATTGGGAGAAAGCTGCGCATACACATGTGCGAACAGATGGGTGGGCGGGGCGGGAGGACGGCTTTCCGCTTCCCGGATCGCCTCATCGATTCGCCGCTTGCACTCCTGTTCCCACTCTTTTTCCTCTGCTTCATTCAGAAGGCCTTCCGCTCGTAACAAGTGAATGTAGCGCTTGAGCGGGTCTTTCTTTTGCACCCACTCTGCCACTTCTGCATCGGGACGGTAGCGTTTCGCATCATCGGCTGTGGTATGGGAACCTTTGCGATAGGTTACCGCTTCAATCAAGGTCGGCCCTTGACCTGACCGGGCCCGTTTCACCGCTTCCGTCATCACATCATAAACGGCAAGCACATCATTGCCGTCAA
Source organism: Thermoactinomyces sp. CICC 10522 (assembly GCF_016055075.1). Classification (NCBI taxonomy): domain Bacteria; kingdom Bacillati; phylum Bacillota; class Bacilli; order Caryophanales; family Thermoactinomycetaceae; genus Thermoactinomyces; species Thermoactinomyces sp. CICC 10522. The sequence continues at coordinate 7,435 of NZ_JAECVY010000006.1, forward strand.
CGCGGACTCCCGGAAACCCATAGGCAGCGGCCCGTTCCGCCACCGTTTCCGACGCGGATTGGCGCGAAAAAGGAACACTGATGGCGTAGCCGTTATTCTGGCAGAAGAGAATCACCGGCACGCGAAAAACGCCTGCGAAGTTGCATGCTTCATGAAAATCGCCCTCCGAGGTGGCTCCATCTCCAAAATAGGCAACAGCAACCGACGATTCTCTGCGCAGTTTTGCCGCCCAAGCCGCCCCGACCGCATGCGGAATCTGAGTGGCGATGGGAACGGAAGGCGGAAGCAAGCGAACCCCTTCGGGCGGCTTGCATCCCTCCACCCGTCCCATCCAATAAAGCAGAATATTGGCGATCGGCATTCCGGCGATCATCGCTACCCCGTGTTCACGATAACTGGGGAAAATCCAGTCTTCCTCCTTCAGCGCCATCGCACTGCCGATCTGTGCCGCCTCCTGGCCCTCCAGCGGCGCATAGGTGCCGATCCTCCCCTGCCTCTGCAACAAAATCGCCCGGCGGTCAAACATGCGGACGAGCGTCATCTCGCGGTAAAATCGAAGTTTCGTCTCCCGGTTCAGCCGTGTCCATATCTCCATCCCCCGTCCCGACAGCGTGCCGTCCGGCAGGAGATATTGAACGAGATTTTCTTGACGCTGGTCAGTAAGCACAAACCCTACCTCCCTCTTTCCGACAAATGAAAACCGAGCAGAATCCGGCGAAGATCCGCCACTTTCTCGATGCGCTCCATCACCAGTTGATCGGCTGCCCTGCTCGTGGCAATATTCTCGGCATGCGAACGTTCATAAATGGCTAACAACATGTCATAAATCGCTTTCGTCTTGGCCAGAACCCGTTTCTCTTCGTAACCCTCCACTTCATCGGCTACCTGAATCAATCCGCCCGCATTGACGAGATAATCAGGGGCATAGAGAATTCCTTTGTCATGCAGGTAATCGCCATGACGCGTTTCTTCGAGCTGGTTGTTGGCAGAACCGACAATCGCCAGGCAGCGAAGCTGGTCGATCGTTTCATCGTTCACCACACCACCGCGGGCGCAGGGGGCGAAAATGTCACACTCCACGCGATGGATTGTATCCACTCCGGTCAATTCCACATTATCTCCGTACTTTTCTGCCAATTCCATGCAACGCTCCTCGTTGATATCCGCGATCACCACCCTTGCCCCCTCGGCAACGAGCAGTTCAACCAGGCGGTATCCCACTTTTCCCACTCCTTGGACCGCCACTTTGCGCCCGCGCAGCTCAGGTGATCCCCAAAGGTACTTCGCCGTCGCCTTCATTCCCTGCAAAACACCGAACGCCGTAGGAATCGAGGTATCCCCGCTGCCGCCGTGTTCTTTTGGCAGACCGACAATCGCCTTCGATTCTTTGGCGGCATGAACAAAGTCCTCCGCATAAGTCCCCATGTCCGTTCCCGTCAAAAAGCGCCCGTTCAATCCTTCGACAAAACGGCCCACCGCCCGGAACAATTCGGGGGTCTTATCAGTCCGGGGGTCCCCGATGATCACCATTTTCCCCCCGCCAAAATCGGCATCCGCCAAACCACATTTATACGTCATCCCTTTGGACAAGCGCAACACATCCTCAAGCGCTTCATCCGTGGAGGAATACGGGATCATGCGACAACCGCCCAGCGCCGGGCCCAGTGTCGTGTTATGGATGGCAATGATCGCCTTTAATCCGGTCGGCCGGTGGCGGCAAAATACTACCTGCTCGTGTCCGTGCTGATCCATGAGATCAAAAATATCGCGCATCATCGCCTGATCTTCACGCTCTTGATTTTTTCCCTGATCGATTTTCATGCTTCCCATATCTCTCATCCCCATTTTTCCAGCTTGAAGCGATCAGACAAGCCTGAAAATCTCCAACCTGCTTCATCATATGACCCAAACGAAGGGGTGTGCGTTTATTCCCCTTTGAACGAAGGTTTCCTCTTTTCTGCAAAAGCTTGTACCCCTTCGAGAAAGTCCCGTGTCTGCCCCGCTCTCTCCTGCAGAACGGCTTCCGATTCCAGAGCCTCTTCCAGACTTCCTTCCATCCCCTTGTAAATCGCCTGTTTGGTCAATCCGATCGCCACCGTCGGCCCCTCCGCCAGCTTGCGCGCAAAGGCAAAAGCTTCGTCCATCAACTGATCTTCGGAAACCAAGCGGTTCGCCAGTCCGATCGCTACGGCTTCTTCCGCTTCGACATCCCGTCCCGTCATCGCAATTTCCAGCGCCCTTCCCAGCCCGACCAGCCGCGGCAAAAAGTAGCTCGAGCCGCTGTCCGGAACCAGTCCGATCCTGACGAACGCTTCGACAAACTTTGTTTTCGGCGTGATCAAACGAAAATCGCAGGCCAAAGCGAGGCTTGCTCCGGCTCCGGCTGCCACGCCGTTGACAGCCGCAATGATCGGCTTTTCCATCCCGACCATCGTTTTGATCAGAGGATTATAACGGCTGCGCACGCTGTCACCGAGTGAAATCAGCTCTCCTTTTTTTTGCATGGCGGAACGGTCGTTTAAGTCTTGTCCAGAACAAAACGCTTTCCCTGATCCGGTCAAAATGACAGCGCGGATTTCCCTGTCTTCTTTTACCTCTGTCAATTTTTCCAGAAGCTCACGGCTGAGCTGGTTATTGATCGCATTATACAGCTGTGGCCGGTTTAGCGTAAGAATTCCGACCCCCTCTTTTTTCTGCAAAAGAACCGTGCGTTCACTCAATTACGTCCCCTCCTATTTTCCTTTGAATTGCGCTTTTCTTTTTTCTATAAATGCATTCATGCCTTCACGCTGATCTTCGGTGGAAAACAGCATGCCAAACGCCAGCTGTTCAAAGTGAAGTCCCTGTTCCAGCGACATTTCCTGCGCCCTTAGAATCGCCTGTTTCGCCATTTTAACCGCCAGCGGCGGCTTTTCCGCAATCTTTTGCGCCAGGCTCAACGCTTCCGGTTCCAATTGTTCCGGAGGAACCACGCGGTTGATCAAGCCCCAGTCCAATGCCTCCTCCGCGGTAATCGGATCGCCGGTCAAGATCATCTCCATTGCCTTCCCCTTGCCGACCGAACGAGTCAACCGCTGCGTTCCACCCGCTCCCGGAATCACCCCAAGCAAAATCTCCGGCTGCCCAAAACGGGCGGTTTCCGCCGCAATAATGATGTCACAGCACATGGCCAATTCATTTCCGCCGCCTAAAGCATAGCCTGCCACCGCAGCGATGAGCGGCTTCTCCACCCGGCGGACCCGCTGCCAATCGGCGAAATAGGCGTTTCCGACAAATTGGAAAGGAGCAGCATCGGCCATTTCACTGATATCCGCTCCGGCGGCAAACGCCTTGCCCTGACCCGTAAGGATGATGCAGCCGATGTTCTCATCCCTGTCCATTTCTTCCAACACGTCTGCCAGTTCTTTCATCAACGATGTGTTTAATGCATTTAACACGCGGGGTCTGTTGAGGCGGACAATCCCGACCCTGCCTTCCCGTTCTACCAGAATCAGCGGCTCGTCCATCCGGCTTGTTCCTCCTTTTCTGTTAGAAAGCGGTTACATTTAATCTTTTATAAAAATAATCTCTTTTCTGATCATACGATTTTATTTTACCAAACAAGCGGTTGTTTGTCATTTCCTTCATGTACAGCAGCACAGCAGTAAAGACAGGAAATTCCCGGCATCCACATGCTTCGCTCAACAGAAAAAGCGCCCTTTTCCAGGCGCTTATCTGTGTGAAACGGTCTTTTGCGGCTGTTTCGCCAACACATATTTCGCTGTTTCTGAGATGCATTCTTCACAAATGATCTTGTCACGAAAGTAGAAGAGATTGTAAGAACTTCCGCACAAAATACAACTGGGGTTATATTTTTTCAGGACAATCGCATTGTTATCCACAAAAATTTCCACCCCATCGTGGGGATTGATGCTCATCAAATCTCTTAATTCCTTTGGTAAAACGATGCGTCCCAAATGGTCTACTTTGCGAACGATCCCGATTCCTTTCATCCCATGGCTCCTCTCATTACTGTTGAAAGCTGTTTCGGGAGGTGTCAGCTTGCAACAAACAAGCGAGCGTCACAAAAAGGTTGTCGGTATCGCTGTGACCGTTTATCTCTACTGGGAACCTGATGGACTCTGCGTCATTGACCCAGTTGAAGTTCCCGTGTCGGTTTGGGTGTTGCCTTCCACATTGGTCGTAGCAGAACCCGGGTTGTTTGATGTGGAAGTGTCAGTTCCCGGATTGGCTTTAGTCGGCTGATTGGTCTGATCGGGAGTATTCTGCTGACTTTCGTTATCGGTGGGTGTCTGATTTCCCGATCCATTCAATTTCTGATTGGAATCCGCCGGTTCTTCCGTGGGCTGGTCTTTTGGCGGGGTTTGCCCATCCGTTTCCGAACCGTCATCGATAATCGAATTCCAATCCGTAGCAGAAGGCTTTTTCAACAATTCGGATACCGGTTTGATATCATTGGCCAAAGCTTCGATCGGCGTATCATTGACCTCTTCCAGCGGAAGCTCTTTTCCTTCTTTCTTCGCGAGCACCCAGACAGCGTATTTCGCCGGCGACAAACCTTTCTTCGCCGCTTTTGTCTGCACTTTTTTGGGCATGGCCAAAGTGTGCACATGCAAACCGAGATGTCGGTCTTCGCTCTCCTCACTGATCACCTTTTTCAAGGAATTGATCGTGGAGACGCTCTCTTTCTCCTCTTTAATCCCTGACAGCACCACTTGGTCTTGATTGTGCAGATATCCGTTTCTTCGCGCTGCTTCCAAAAACTGAACAGCAAAATCGTCGACGCTTTCCCCATGGAAATCAGCCTGCTTCAGCAGCTTTTCCGCCGACTTGTTCAGCGGTTCAACCTTGACCACTTTTCTATCTTTATTTAAAGCGATGGCAACACTCGGATTTACATCAAGATACACATAGGTTTGGGCATAGGCTTTGTCGGGTGCCGCCGAGGACAGAATAAAAAAAGTTCCGAGCATCGCCGCAGCCGCAGCAGAAATGGCCGCAATCCATGCAGCGCGCTTCTGCTTTCTCACGGGTGATGTCTGAACGGAAATTTCTTCTCCAACCTGGGAAAGATCATTGGTTTTTGGAACTTTAACAAATTCACCATCGGTGGTTAAAATGATCCAGTGCTTCGCCTGAACCTCCATAATGATCCCTTTTCGCATCAGTCCAACCTCCCTTCTTCCCCTATAACCCAATGTAACTGCGGATCAGGGTAAGATCTTCGACCACAACAATGGTGAGGGCGATCAGGTAGTTTCGATGTCTGTTAAGCGTTCGTCTGTGCAAACCGAGTGTTTTTGCCAGATCTTTCTCTGTCTTTTTCTGGGATAAAAACTTTTGCATTAAGTTTTTGTCCGATACTAACATTTTGGCAACTTGCAACAAACTTTCCCGTGTATCCCGATGTTTCGGACTCTTTTTCGTCAATTCCTCCAACGTGATTCCGTATTTTTCCAAAGAACGGATAAAAATTTCAATCTCCAAACGGCGCAATCGGTCTGTCTCTTCTTTTTTGTGTCTTTCAAACGACAAAGCGACTAACTCTTGATTATGCGTCTCTTCTTCACGTGCACCCGGCGCAGAGAGGGGAACCGAGCGTTGATGCCTGCCTTCCTGCCTGAAATAGTCTACCAGCCGGCGCTGGATGACCTTGTAGGCAAATGATAAAAAGGTGGCACGATGTTCGGGATTATATCTCCCGATCGCTTCATCGATCGCCCGATAAGCAATCATGTATTCATCATCATGAGGTGTAACAACCCTTCTGCAGATCCGTGATGCAATTCTGCGCACGTGCGGTTCAAGTTCACGCAATAGTTCGTCTCTCTGTTCAGGAGAGTGCGTTTCTTGCACCTGTAACACGCGCATTTCCAAATCTGTTCCCCGAAACATGCAATACCGACACCTCTCCCTATGTATTTATTCGCATCGCCAACCTTGTTTTTGTCCCCACAGGCCATCAACATTTTACCATGTTCCCCGCACCCCGTCTTTTGAAGATAATTTATTTTAAAAAATAGTATAAATTAAAGCAAGGTGTCGACTTGCATGATTTGCAGAAACAAAACAGGAAGAGGATCACCCCGGGCGGATGCCTCCTCTTCCTTCTCCCCCGTCCGTCACACACCGGCCAACCGGCGAATTTTTTCAACTGCGTGTGCATTCTCCAGCGATGAAAGATCCCCTGCATTCTCCCCCAGATAGGCGGCACGAATGACCCGGCGCAAGATTTTGCCGTTACGCGTTTTCGGCAGTTCGTCCACGATATGCACCCGTTTCGGTTTTAATGCTTTTCCCATCCGCTCTCCGACGAATCGGACCAGCTCTTCTGTCAGCGACTGAACTTCCTCCCCGTCGCCGCGTACGACAACGAAACAGACGGCGCTTTCCCCTTTGTCGGCATCCGGAACCCCGATCGTTGCCGCTTCAATCACGGACGGATGATCGACCAGAACCGATTCCATCTCCGCCGGTCCCAAACGTTTTCCGGCGATTTTCAATGTATCATCGGAACGGCCGGTGATGAACCACTGCCCCCCCTCATCGACAATGACCCAGTCCCCGTGCAGCCACGTTTTGGGCCAGCGCGACCAATAGGTATCCTCATAGCGTCTGGCATCCTGCCAAAATCCGCTGGTCATGCCTACCCACGGCTGCCGCAACACCAATTCGCCCACCTCGCCCCGAACCGTTTTTCCCTGATCATCAAACACCTCGGCGTCCATTCCGGGCAGCGGTCCGGCAAAACCGCAGGGAACGATCGGCTTGAAGAAATGGTTGCCCAAAATTCCGCCAGAGATTTCGGTTCCGCCTGAGTAGTTGAAAATGGGAACCCGCTTTCCTCCCACTTGTTCAAACAGCCAGTGCCAAGGCTCCGGGTTCCAGGGTTCCCCCGTCGAACCGAACACGCGCAGACTGCTTAAATCCCGCTGGCTGAACCACGATGTGCCATGTTTCATGAGCGCACGAATCAGCGTGGGAGAAATGCCCAGATGGGTAACGCCGTGTTTTTCCGTCAATTCCCAGAGACGTCCCGGAGTCGGATAATCCGGCGTACCTTCAAATACGAGCATGGTGCTTCCCAACAGCAGAGTGCCAAAAACCATCCACGGCCCCATCATCCAACCCATATCGGTCACCCAGAACAGAATGTCCCCCAGTCCCACATCGAAGGCATAACCCGCATCAAAGGCCGCTTTGAGCGGAAATCCGCTGTGTACATGGACCGTTCCTTTCGGTTTGCCGGTTGTTCCGGAGGTATAGATAATCATAAACGGGTCATTCGCGTCCGTCACCGCAGGAGAAAGCGTTTTCATTTCTGCAGTCAATTGATCCCACTTCACATCCCGGTCCGGGTTCCACGGACAATCTCTTCCCAGCCGGCTGACCACAACCACTTTCTCCACACTCGGCGACAAATCTGCAGCCCGATCCGCCTCCTCTTTCATCGCAACCACTTTTCCCCGGCGCAAATAGCCATCAGCCGTGATCAGCCATTTCGCCTGACAGCCCTGAATCCGGGTCGCCACCGCTTCAGCTCCGTATCCGGAAAAACAGGGAGTAAAAATAGCGCCTATCCGGGCAACCGCCAGCATGGCTATCACATTTTCGGCAATCATCGGCATGTAGATAGCGACGCAGTCCCCCGCAGCCACCCCCAATTTCTTCAATCCGCATGCCAGCCGGTTCACTTCCAGCCACAGGTCGCGGTAGGTGTATTTTTTCGTCGTCCCGTCATCTCCCTCCCAGATGAGGGCCAGGCGATGCCGGGCAGCGGGTTCTTCGACAAACCGGTCCAGGCAGTTATCGGAAATGTTGATCTTTCCATCGACAAACCAGCGGGTCCAGGCGATGCCATCGGACATATCCAACACTTGCCGGTACGGCATCATCCATCGCAAGCCCAGATCATTCACAACTTCATCCCAAAACCAGGCGATATTCTTGATTGATTGTTCATAAAACCGGTCATAGTCCCGAAACCCCAGCCGTTTCATAAATCGATACAAGCGTGTCTGTTCCATTTGCTCTTGTTTTGGAAACCATACTGGCTTGTGCATCGAAAGATCACTCCATTTCTGAATAAAATCATCCCTCTATATTTTAAATCTATTATGATTATTGGGTCAAAACTTTGCATATTTCAGATATAAAATACACACTTTCACAGAAAAAAAGCTCCCATGCTCAACACATGGAAGCCCGCACATCTTTATTTCGTTTCCATTTTCAATCTCGCGGCCTCGCTCTTTTTGCGGAAAAAGAGGAAATACAGGATATAACAAAGAATAAATGCCGGAATGCCGTATTCGATCGCCGGCCGCTGCGTCGGATCAAACCACAGGCTGATCAAAGCGATCAGGTTAATGAGAAAGGCAAGAATCGGCACAACCGGATAAAGCGGCGTTTTAAAATGGAGTGCTTCCAATTTTCCGCCTTCGGCCAGGTAACGGCGCCGGAAGAAAAACTGCGATGCAGCAATGGACATCCATGCCAGAATCGCCGTCATTCCCGCGATGGAAAGAAGCACCATATAGACAGTATCCTCAGCAAATTTGTAAGACAGGAGGGAAAGGCAAGCAATTGCCATACTCAAAATCAAAGCGTTAAACGGAACACCCCGTTTGGTCAGCCTGCCGAACACCGGACTGGCCATACCGTTTTTGGACAAGGCGTACAGCATCCGCGTCGTTGCGTACAAGCCCGAGTTCGCCACGGATAACAGTGCCGTCAAGATGACAAAATTCATGATATCCGCAGCATATGGAATGCCGATTTTATCAAGTACAGTCACAAACGGGCTCTCCATGACCCCAGCCTGTTTCCACGGCAATAATCCGCATAAAACAAAAACAGCCAGTCCAAAAAACAAAATCGTTCTCCACACCGTTTGCCGGATGGCGCGCGGGATCGTTTTTTGCGGGTTTTCACTTTCCCCGGAGGCAATCCCAATCAATTCCGTCCCCTGAAAGGAAAAATTGACGGCCACCATCGTAACCAGCACATTGATAAACCCATTGGGGAACAACCCGTCCTGAGTAAAGTGGCTCAAGTAGGGAGCCGCTTCTCCACCCTTCAGGTGGATGAATCCAAACATGGCAGCCCCGCCCAAAATAATGAACAAAATGATGGTAATCACTTTGATGCTGGCAAACCAGAACTCGGTCTCCGCAAATCCCTTGGCCGAGAAAGCGTTTACAACAAATAACACGACTCCAAAGATTAAGCACCATACCCAAATCGAGACATGGGGAAACCAGTGCTTCATGGTCAACCCGATCGACGTGAGTTCCAGCGCCACTGTCACGGCCCAGCCCAGCCAATACATCCATCCGACGGCAAAACCGGTGGCCGGCCCGATGAATTTGGTGGTATAATCCTGGAACGATCCTGCAGAAGGCATCGCCACAGATAATTCACCCAGGCACAACATGATCAGGTACATGCAGATTCCGCCGATTATATAAGATAATACCGCACCTAACGGCCCCGCCTGTCCGATCGTGAAGCCTGTACTGAGGAAGAAGCCCGTTCCGATCACTCCACCGAGGGCAATCATGAACAAGTGGCGGCTCTTCATCGATTGTTTCAGCTGTCCTTGCTGCTCTTGACTCGTATTCAACAGACGACCTCCCCTTTTTTTATAGCCATTTCCCTCTAACTCGATTTTATAATTTTTTTAAAAAAACGCAAAGCAATATTTTTCCGCACTCGTTAGAAATGACAGATTTCTTGTATATTTTATTGAGTCCTGAACACAAATACCTTTAAACTATCAATACCAACAGTATAAATATACAAGAAAGTGATATAAATAATCAACAGGTAAATAAAGCAAAAATAAGGTATAGTATGGGTACAATCGTCTTACACCAAGGGAAAAGGAGCCAATCACATTGAAAAGGATCATCAAAAGAGAAGAATTGAACAGCAAGCATCTGGGTGAAACAAAAGAAATTTTGGTTTATCTTCCCGACGACGAAGAGAAAAACGGAGAATATCCTCTGCTCGTATTGCATGACGGGCCGGATTACTTTAATCTTGGCCGGATAGTAACCCAGGCCACCCGCATGATGGAGCAGAAAAAAATCATACCGTTCATGATGGCGGCCGTACCCGTGCAAAAGGAAAAACGCACGTCGGAATACTCACCCATCGGCCAGCGTCAGCCGCTTCACATGAACATGATCGTCGAAGAACTTCTCCCTTTGATTCGCACAAAGTATCCCGCCAGCCGGAAAAAAGAGGATCTCGTGATCGGCGGTTCCTCCCTCGGCGGAACAGTCTCCCTGCATATCGCCTTGACTTATCCCGAGGTATGTGACCAAGTGCTCTCCCAATCCGGCGCGTTCATGGAAGCGACGACTGAGCAAATCCTGCGTCAGCCTTCGCTCTCCCGCCTTAAACTGTATCAATCGGTCGGAACATCGGAAACGGCCGTTCCCACGCATCTGGGCACGTTCGATCTCGTTGCACGCAATCGCGAAATTTATCGCAGCCTGAAGGAAAAAAACGCGCAAGTTCACTACATTGAAGATGAGGGAGACCACACCTGGGGCTTCTGGCAACGGGACCTGCCCCGTGCCCTGCAAACTTTCTTTGGCACAGAGTGATCTACATAAAAATCATCCGCAGAGGCTTCGGCCCCCTGCGGATGGTTGCTAATCCAAAAACTCCTTTTTTCCGTCCGCTGTTTCCACGTCACTGCCTGAAGCGGCAAAACATCCAAGCTCATCCTCCGACCCCGGATCTTTGCCAAACAACTCCTGATAACGCTGGCGAAAACTTTCCGGAAAATAACTGGACAAAAAGATGACACCCTTAACCATTGAAAGAGCCAAATCTTTGTTTTGCGGCTGAAACGCGGCGTTCTTCCGAAATGAATCAACATCCGTGCCAAATCGGAAAGCGTGATGTTCAACTTCTCTCAGCAGTTTTTTTATGTATTGAATCAAATGGCGAACAAGCACTCCAGCTCCGGGAAGATCATTTTGCGCCCGAGTGTTGAAATATTTCTCTGCCAACCGATCCTCGTCTTCCTTTTTGAATTCTTCGAGGAATTCCCTGGATAACGGGTGTCGCAAGAAAGGTCCCCAGGTTTGCAAACTGTACCGGGTCGGTTTGAACAGCAGGACATACACGAGATCGAACCACGCGCGTTCTTGCGGATTAAAAGGCGCATCCGTTTTGTTCGGGGCATGGTGCAATGCCGTTTTAAGGTAACGTCTGCAAAAATCCTCATATTCGCGGGTAAACATCAATTTTTCGTGCCAGATTTCATCGACTTCCCGGCTGAACATCGGAACACTTTTCAGGAGCGCGGCCATGATCAAATAACGTTTCCATTCAAACCAGCGGTTTTCCCATTCAGTCAGACTGATTTGGTGTTCGCGAATGACGCGTTCCTTAACCCGTTCCACATAGCGTTCGGAAAGCGATTGTTCCAAGTGGCGCAACAATGCCCGGAAGTTTCCCCGAAACTCTTCGCCATGATCCTGCATGCCAAGATCGGGCAAAACGTATAAAAGCCGGTGTTTCTTTCTCTTGGCCAACCGATAGAGAACATTGACCACGATGCTCATTCCAATGAAAAACACCAGCAACAAACCAGCGATGATTTCCATTCCCCGCCATCTCTCCTCTCTCTACCATTGTAATCAATCGATGAAGAGAAATGCACCCTTGCCGCTCATCAGCCAAAGAAATGACACCTTCTCACCGGCAGAAAAACAGGGATGAAAGCTGGACACAATCGGGAGGGGCGTGGCATCCCCCGCCGCTATTTCACAGAAAAAACTCCCTCAGAATTGGGAGGGAGTTCAAGGGCCGTCATTCTGCAATTAGTCACAATACCGGTCATAAGCAGCCGTCAGGTTGGCAGCGATCTCTTCCAGCGGCACATTCTCGATTTCATGACGGTGAATCATATGCACCAACTTGCCGTCTTTTAAAAGAGCAAAAGACGGGGAAGAAGGCGGTTGACCTTCAAAATACTCGCGTGCCCGGGCGGTTGCTTCCCGGTCTTGCCCGGCAAAAACGGTATATAAATGATCCGGCACTTTATCGTGTTTCAGCGAAAAGGCAGCTGCGGGGCGGGCCAGGCCGGCTGCGCATCCGCAAACGGAGTTGACCACCACCAGGGCCGTTCCTTTTGCGCCTTCGCCGGTCAAGGCTGCATCCACCTCTTCGGGTGTGCGCAATTCCTTAAATCCGACGTTGGTCAACTCATCACGCATATGTTGAACCATAGCTTGCATTTGTTGGACATAAAAGTTCATGGACACTGTCATCCCTCCTTCGCATCTATTTTATCCCATTTTCAAAGCAAGAGTCTACCAATCATGCTTGAGGCCTTTGTCACGTCATTTGCTGCTTGTACATCTTTGTCCCAAAAAAGTCCCCGCTGGCCGTGGACATTTGATTTGCCTGCACAGCCGGTTCCACCTTTTTCAGCAAGGGAATGTTTTTGGAACAATGAATATAAGCTTCGTCAATTTTCACCAAAACCCAAGCCTCCACCTGTTTTTCCACTGTCTGCTGCAGATGAAGCGCAATCGGTCTCGGAATGCATCGCGTCAGTGCTTCATCTTCAATGATTCCCGCTGTCCCGTTGATATGCAGACCGATTCTGTGGGTAAAAAAATCGATAAACAACATTCCGATATGCGGATTTTCCAACATGTTCCCAAGGCTTGCCAATACACCATTTCCACGATACTCCGGGTATATCACGTTTTTTTTATTTATTATATGTATAAACCCTGGTTTACCGGCACGAAAGGACATATCGCAATTCCCCTGGCGGTCGCTTGTGGCAAGAAACATCATTTCCTGTTTCAGGAGAAAATCCTGCATGGCAGGCGACAGGTGATCAAGCATCTGATTTTCATAAAATGTGTTGGCCCGTTTTTCGGTGCCAAACCTCTTTTGGAGCCAGTGCTCGCCTTGTGAAGACATGGATTTAACACACCTCTATACTTTATAGGGTTTTTTCTTAACCAAAGTATAAGAAAAATAATCAAATTCAGCAAACAATAATCAGAAATGTTTTACATGTTTCTGGTTCTCATTTGAAAAACAAATTCGTTAAGGTTTTTTTGTGAAAACGGGTGCACCCCTTCGTTCCCAGCGTTTCAAATGGTCGATCAGAGGTACACCCGCGCTTCTATCGTGTTCGCCAGCTGTATATTCCTTACCGGTTATCCACCCGCTCCGGGTAGAGGTCGTGCTTGGCCAAGCGCTCCTGCGCAATTTTCTCCCATTTTGTCCCTGGTTTTCCATAATTGACATAAGGATCAATGCTGATCCCGCCGCGCGGGAGAAATTTTCCCCAGACTTCGATATATTTGGGATCCAATTTTTTAATCAAGTCTTTCATGATGACAACCACACAGTTTTCATGAAAGTCCCCGTGATTGCGGAAGCTGAAGAGATAAAGCTTGAGCGACTTGCTCTCCACCAGCTTTTGATCCGGAACATAACTGATATAGATTGTAGCAAAATCGGGCTGGTTGGTAATCGGACAAAGGCTGGTAAATTCCGGGCAATTAAACTTGACAAAGTAGTCGAGGTCCGGATGACGGTTATCAAACGCTTCGAGCAAACCGGGATTATATTCAAATTCATAGTCCGTCTTGCTGCCAAGCAAATGCAGATTCAAGTCTTCCTTCTTTTGCTCGTTCATGTTCTTTCCTCCACACATGATCATAAACGCTCAAAACGCGCATAGGCTTCATTCGTTTCCTGCACTTCGACCCATTTGACCAGCGGCTGGTTTTTCTTTTGCCGGCAAAGGCCATCGATGATCGAGAAAAAGACTTCAGCCACTTTTTCCGTAGTGGGGGCAGCCCCTCCTTGCTCGGGATCGAATTCGGGAAACTGGTTAAGCAGATAATGGTCATATTTTTTTTCCAATGCATGCTTTACCTGACGGAAATCAATCAACATATGCTGCTCGTCCAGTTCCTGCCCCTCCACGCAAAAAGTCACTTTGTAGTTATGACCGTGAATCCGTTCGCACTTGCCCGCACCCGGGACGCTATGGGCACAGGAAATCCAGAAATGCTTGACGAGTGTATACTTGCCGCGCATCGTTCATCACCTGAATTGTGAGGGAATTTTTTTATAGGGGATCGGATCAGTTGCGTTGTTTTCCGCAAAACCCTTGAGCCTGAGCAGGCAGCTGTCGCATTCCCCGCAGGCTTCTTCCCCGCCGAGGTAGCAGGAAGTGGTCAGTTCATACGGTACGCCGAGTTCCAAGCCGCGCCTGATGATTTCCGCTTTGGACCAATGAATGAGCGGTGTCTCAATGCTCAATTTTCCCTCCGATGTAACCCCCATTTTGGTCGCAAGATTAATCGTCTCCGTCATCGCAGCGATAAACTCGGGCCGACAGTCCGGATAACCGCTGTAATCAACCGCAGTCACTCCTGTATAAATCTTTTCCGCCCCGATCACTTCGGCATAAGCGGTCGCCAGTGACAAGAAAATCAAATTTCGCGCCGGCACATAGGTGTCGGGAATCCCATCCTGCACTCCGCCTGTTTGCACCTCGATCGCCTCGTCGGTCAGGGCACTGCCGCCAATATCCCCCAAAAAGGAAACGTTCACGATTTTATGCCGTTGTTCCACTCCATAGAAAGCCGCCACTTTTTTGGCATGCTCCACTTCTTTGTCATGCCGCTGCTGGTAATAAAAAGTGATGGGATACAATTCATAGCCTGCCTCTTTGGCAATCCCCATGCACGTGGTACTGTCCAAACCGCCGCTCAATACGACAACCGCTCGATTGCTCATGCGTTTTCTCCCCCTTAAACGCCCCGCGCATCGGGGTCCCAAATGATTTTGTGAATCTGCAAATTGAGTTTGACCTTAGTCAATCGCTGTTCGAGGATCAGATCCACCAGACGGTCCGGTTTCATCGTTTCCCAGACCGGGCTGAACAGCGGGACGCCCTTCTTCATTTTTTCCTTTACCACGGACGCCGCCAGGCAAAAATCTTCCTCATCAGCGATCACAAACTTCACCTCATCCGTGTCACGCAAAAAGGCAAAATTCTCTTCAATCATCTTGTCGTTTTCTCCGCTGGCCGGCAGTTTGTAATCCAAAATAAACCGGACCTTTTGCCCGATTTTTCCGTTGTTATTGCGCCATTCATCAAAAGGCCCGAGGTGGATGGCGCCGTTGGTTTCCACATGCACGTCATCCACCTCTTCGATTCCGGCAAGGGCCGCCATCAAAAGAAGGGACTTATTCCCGTGCATCAGCGGCTCACCCCCGGTCAGGCAGATGTGCCGATTGCCGTATTCCCTCACCTGCCCGACAATTTCTGATACCGTGGCAAAGTACTCCGGTTTGGCGGGGGCATAACTGTAGGGTGTATCACACCACGTACAGCGCAGATTGCAATTGTACACCCGTACGAACGTGGTCGGATACCCCGCTTTCGTCCCTTCTCCTTCCACTGTTTGAAATACTTCGACCATCGGAAGTTTCGGATCTTCCGTCAATCGTTCTTTCTGCAAAAGAACGCACCTCTTCTCTATCTGAAAAGCGTTTCGCTCAGGATCCGGACTAAACCCATGCTATCAAAAGCAGGCGCGGACAGACAATACCGCACATCCAAAAATCATAGCGAAATTCGCCTTGTTTCACAAGATCGGTCTTAAAAAAGGGAAAATCAGGGATTCAAAAGAGCGGAGAGCAACCCGGCCATCGTTTCGGAAAAGCCGGGCAGATATCGTGGAATTCAAAGGTAAGGGTTGCCTGCAATCAGCGGTTCAAAACGGCTTTACCGCATCGACGATCAGGGAAACACTTTTCAGCTCACCCGACTGATTGCGGTGATCAAAGCGGCGGGAGCGGTAGATAAAACCATCGAGGGGATCCCAGTCCACATAATGAAAATGACCGTTTTCATCGCAGTATTCAAGCAGCTTCACCAAAAAACCGGCTTCCTCAAACATCCGGGTGAACGATTGATAATTGTAGACGATTTTATGCAAAGCAGCCGGGTTATCCGCATTTCCCGCTCTCCCCGATTTGACGAGTTGCTGATATTCTTTGTTTTGAAAATACCCGTCCGGCACGGCACAGCGAATCCATCCTCCCGGCAATAAAAAACGGCGGCAAATACGGGCAGCCCTCACTCCTTCTTCAAAAGTCAGATGCTCCCACACATGTTCCGCCAAAATGGCCGTAATCGATTCTTCAGCAAATCGCGCTTCCCAATCTTCCGGTTTCAGCAAATTCAATTCATGTTCATTAGTGTGAATCCAGCCCGGGTTGTTGATCGTTTTTCCCGCCCCTACAACGACGCGGATTTCGTCAATTGATTCACCCATTGTGAAAACCCCCAATAAGTTCTGTTTATCTGTCTGCCATCAAGCGTGTGGATTGGTGGAATCATCAAAATGCCGGATCGGCCATGTCGCGCTCAAGCGTCTTTTTTCATTATAATCCTGATTCTGCTTGAATTTTTATGTTATTTTTGCGAAACCTGCGCCTGGAACGGTGCGGGAAAGACAAATATTTCCCCGGTCATAAGCGGGTTCACATCCGCATACAGATAAAAAACCGACTTTTCAGCTGTTGATTCCTTATTTTTGAGCGCCAAGCCGGAGAATCAAAACACAAACCAACCTGTCAGGTTCCGGGACAGGAAAATCGAGCGGCTAATTCCCCTTTTCCTTGTCGAAAATGAAAAAGGAGGAGGGAAATGATGAGTAAGAAGCTGACGGATGATTCCTATGTGCGCATCTTTGATGCCGAAGAATGCGCCATCATTGAATTTGCCCTGCTTGATACTTACAAGCGATTAAAAAACTATGAGGACGAATGGCACCAGCAACAACTGAAAAAAATGAGAAGGCTGTTAATCCAGAAGTTTGAAATTCTCCCGGACGAATAACAAAAAAGCAGTCACCGCCGTGTGCGGGCAATGCCGTTGCAGTTCTTCCTGACGATACAGACCGGGTCCAGGCTTGCCCGCGTTTCTCCATATTAATCCCGTCCTTCTCCTGTCTCCAGTGCTTCGATCTCCAATCTGTCCAACACCGGCTTCCAACGCTCCGGAATCCGGTCGGCAATCAAAAAATCAACCTGGTCCAGCGAACACACTTTGTAAAACAAGGGCTTCCCGAATTTTGTATGATCAGCGAGCACGATCACCTGTTCAGCGCGATGGATCATTTCCCGCACAACCTGCCCGTCCTCTTCGCTTTTAAAAAAAATGCCTTCATCGGTAATTCCGCCCGCGCCCATTAAAAATTTGTTCACTTTATATTCCTGCAACTTTCGGGTCGTCTCCGATCCGTACAAATAGCGGTCCCGCGCATGGAGTATCCCGCCCAAGACGTGAATCTTCACTCCCGGTTTCGCGGACAGGATATCGGCGATGTCGATCGAATTGGTGACCGCCACAATGTTTTGCGCCGTTATTGCCTGGGCGGCATATTGAACCGTCGTGGAAGTATCCAGCAGAATCGTGTCATAATCCTGAATCCACTTCGCCGCTTCCCTCCCGATTCGCTCTTTGCTCTCCCCTTTCAGATCCAGCCGTTCCTTATAACTTTCAATTTCCTGGTTCAAGGTAGGGAGAACCGCGCCACCCCGGGTTCGGATGATCAGTTTTTGCTCGCTCAATTTGACCAGATCCCTTCTCGCCGTGTCGCGGGAGACGTTAAATTGCTCGCAAATGTCCTGTACGCGGATCCGGCCGTGTTCTCTCAAATATTGTAATATCCCCAGCATTCGTTCCTCCTGGTACATGATTCGCCTCCGTTTAAGCATTTTTAAGCAAAGTTAAGCATTTATCACCAATAAAAACAATAAACACTTACTATTGCTTAATTTTAACGTTGCTTTTTGCGATCCGGCAAGGTAGATTGAGGATAGGAGAGAGGGAAAATCAACCACCGGTATCCCCTTGATCCTGCCACTCCCGGTTGCCAGCGTAACCTGCCGAAAGGGCGTGATGGCAATGGGAAAAGTCCCGGGACCAACATCCCCGGGACTCTCATCACTCTTCATAAATCATTTTGCGCGTCATTCCGCCGTCGACCACCAGCTGAATCCCCGTCACAAAATCATTTTCGGGATCACTCAGGTAGAAACAGGCTTTTACAATGTCTTCCGGTTTCCCCACCCGTCCTGCCGGGTGCTGTTCATGATCAACCGCCCGCAACGCTCCGTAATCACCCGTTTCAACCCAGCCCGGGGCAATCGCATTCACCCTGATCCCGTCCGGGCCCAATGAAATGGCAAGTGCATGGGTCAACCCGACGATCCCCGCTTTGGATGCGGCATAAGCCTCTGTGTTGGGTTCAGACATGAGTGCGCGGGTTGAAGCGAGGTTGATGATCACGCCGCTCTTTTGCGTTCGCATCACTTTTGCCGCTTCGCGCGAGCATAAAAAGACGCTGCGCAAATTGGTGTCAATCACGTCATCCCACTCTTCGGCCGTCAGGTCATAAGGCGATTTCCAACGTGATACCCCCGCATTGTTGATCAAAATATGCACCGTTCCGAAGGCATCAACGGCTTTTTGCACCAATCGGACAATCTCCTCTTCTTTGCGCACATCAGCGGGCACCGCAATCACTTCTCCATTCAACGATTGCAGGCGGCTTGCTGCTTTGAGCAACAGATCCCGGTTCAGATCAGCCATGACCACCTTAGCCCCTGCACGCGCATAACCCTCGGCAACAGCCCTGCCGATTCCCTGGGCTGCCCCGGTGACAATCACCACTTGACCGCTGAATTTCCCCATCGGTCCTTCCTCCTTTTCACAAGAAAAATCCCCACACCTCGGCGGGGAATCATCCTTCATTGCTCTACTTTTTGCAAGATCGATTGATAAACGCCGGTCCCGTGCCCATGAATATGATGGATTTCATCGCGGGCCAAACGGGCCACCAACGCTTTCTCTTCCTGCGTCATCTCGCTCTTTAAATCGCGCAGTTTCCGCTGCAATTCACTGATCAGGCGCAATTCCCGTTGCCTCTCTTCCGGGGTCGCCGCAAGCTCATCAGACTGCCCCTGACGCAACCGGACTGCTTCTTCTTCCAGTCTTGTGGAAAGAAAATTCATCTCTTCCGGGGAAAAAAGCATCAACTTTTCCTCCTTGTTCCTGAGGCTTGCATCCATAGTATCAGCCAATGTCTTTTTTCCCATTCTCTCTTCCGGCCTACGAGCGGATCATTTTGCCCATTTGCACCGCCGCCTCTTTCATCCGCGGGACAAACTGAATCATCTTGTCGATATTCATGCGGGAAACCGGACCGGATACGGCCAAAGCAGCCACCAAATCGCCCCGCTTGGAAAAAACAGGGACGGAAACGGCAGCGGTTCCTGCTTCCCGTTCTTCCACACTGATGGCAAACCCTTCTTCCCTGATTTTCTGCAATTGTTCAAGGTACTGTTCACGCTCGAGATTTTCCGGCCAGTCGGGGGAAGAGAGTAATTTGGATACCGCTTCTTCCCCGGCATATGCCATGAGGACTTTGCTGGAAGCACCAACGGCAAGCGGCATCCGCGCCCCAACCGGAGCCACGCGCCGGATCGCCTGCCTGCTTTCCACCGCCTGAATCCGCACGCGCTCCCCTCCGTCGCGAATATATAAACTGACCGTTTCATCCAGTTCATCACGCAACCGCTCCATCTCCGGCAAGAAGAGCACAGCCGGGTCATCGGACTGATCAAGATTGGCCGACAGCTCCCAGACGCGAAAACCGAGGCGGTACTTCTCCGACTGAGGATCGCGTTTTACAAATCCCTTTGCCTCCAATGTAGCCAAAAGGCGAAAGACCGTGCTTTTATTCAGTCCCGTCTTCTCGGCGATCTCCATCATTCCGAGTTGGGATGCATCTGCAAAGCACAACAATATATCCAAAGCCCGCTCGGCTGCCCGCACTGTTGCTTTTTTCGCTTCACTCAAGGTTTAGCCCCTCCGCGTTTCATTCTATGAAACTTATTTCGTTTTTCAAACATTATACTCTTCCAGGCTAAAAGATGAAATAAAAATATCGTGCAAACATGGTTCACCCCAAGCGCTGCATCACAAACGTCCGAAATTTCAAGACCGGAAGCGGCATGAATCCGCCTTCCCGCCAGGCCATCCCGATCATCCTGCGGCAACGGGGTTCACTCACTTCCAGACAAACAGTTTTTTCCTGATTCAGTCCGGAAACCTCCGGGATCAAAGCGATGCCCAGTCCCGCCGCGACCAATCCGGCCACGGTTGTCACCTCTTCCCCCTCAAAAGCGACTTGCGGGCGAAAACCGGCTTCCCGGCACAGGTTTTCGGTGATTGAGCGCAATCCGTATCCATGTTTCATGCAGATGAACGGGTCGTTTGCCACCTCATCCAAACGAACGGTTCCTCGCCCGGCCAAACGATGGTGTCGCGGAACCAGAAGAACCAGTTTCTCCTCAAGCAAATCCACCCAGCCGAAACCGGGACGCCGCACCGGGGGGGAGGTAAAACACAAATCGATTTCCCCCGCCTCCAGCTGTGTCAAAATATGCTGGGCTGAATTCTGGTAAAGCTGAAAGCGAACGAAGGGATTGGCCTCTCGAAATTCCCGCAGCAAGGACGGAATAAGCTGCGCACCCAGCGTATGCAAAAAAGCGAGTGAGACCAGTCCCCTCTCCGGATTAAGAAGATCGTCGATTTTCTTTTTTCCTTTTTCAATCTCAGCCAGCGCCCGCTCCACATGCTGAAGAAACAGATGTCCATAGCGGTTCAGGCGCACTGATCTTCCCTCCCGTTTAAAAAAGGGAACGCCGATTTCCTCTTCCAGCGCAGCGATGGAGCGACTGAGCGCGGGCTGGGAGATCGCAAGCTGCTCGGCGGCGCGTGTGAAATGTTCCAGACGGGCGACGACCCTGAAATATTCGAGCTGTTGCCATTCCATCCCGATCCCTCTTTCTGTTCATTTAATAACAGAAAAACATTGATTTAATGCAAAAATGAAATTTTACGACCAGCAAAGGATAGCGCTACGATAAGAGAAAGAGGGGAGATGCCCCCTTTTTTTATATTTCAAGCCGGGCCTTGGTATGCCCACCCTCTCCGGTTTTGCTCCCGTTTCCACCTTCAGGTTGCACCAAAAAGAAAGATGAATGTTTTCCATCCTTGAAGGAGGCATAAACATTGAACAAAATTGTTCCGGGATCCCCCGCCTTTGCCAAAGCGCTGACTTGCCTTTTCGCCGGGGGATTCGTAAGTTTTTCCATCCTTTACAGCACCCAGCCTCTTTTACCCCTTTTCTCACATGAATTTCACGTAAAGCCCGTAACCGCAAGTCTATCCGTATCACTGTCAACGGGGATGCTCGCCGTCTTCATGCTCTTGGCGGCTTCTCTCTCCGATAGCTGGGGCAGAAAAAAAATGATGAACCTGTCGCTTCTTTGTTCTTCGGTTCTCGCTTTGCTGCTTCCTTTTCTGCCCAATTTCACTCTCCTGCTCATCTTCCGGGCGCTGACCGGAGCAGCACTGGCCGGTCTACCCTCGATCGCCATGACCTATATTAATGAAGAGTTTCATCCCCAAAGCCTGGGGCGGGTGATGGGCATTTACATCGCCGGCACTTCCATTGGCGGAATGAGCGGGCGTATCGCCGTCGGCATTTTGTCCGATCTGTTTTCATGGCAAACGGCTCTTACCTGCATGGGTCTCTTCAACCTGTTGCTCAGCTGTTGGTTTTGGAAACACCTGCCGGAGACCGCTCATTTCCATCCAAAACGGCTGAAGCTCCGCAGCTTGTTTTTTTCCCTGGTCAATTGCTTGAAAAATCCGGGTTTGCTCTTATTATACGGAATCAGTTTTGCCCTGATGGGCAGTTTTGTCTCCCTGTACAATTATATCGGTTACGATCTAATGGCCTCGCCTTATCACTTGAGTTCTTTTGCCGTCAGCCTGATCTTCATCGTCTATTTGACCGGAACATTCAGTTCGGCCTGGATGGGCCGTCTTGCCGACAAATGGGGGCAGGCGAAAGTTTTGGGCTTTGGAATCTTCCTGATGCTGATCAGCGACGGACTCAGTCTCTATCCCCATCTCATCAGCAAAATAATCGCGGTCGCAATTTTTACTTTCGGCTTTTTCGGCAGTCATTCCGTGGCCAGCGGCGGGGTGGGAAAACTTGCTGCCGCCAGCAAAGCACAAGCATCTTCCCTTTATCTCTTTTTCTATTACACCGGTTCCAGTCTGGCGGGTTCAGCGGGAGGCTGGTTCTGGAGCCGGTTTGGTTGGTTCGGGGTGACCGAAATGATCGGCTGCCTGTTGCTTGTCTCACTCGGTTTGGTATTTCTCCTTTTCCTCCTGAGAGAGAAGCCGAAGCCCGGCCGAAGTTTTTATAAGAGTCATTAACCTTGTCATGATCTAAACCGCTGCTCACCACACATATAGTAAGACAGGGGATGTCCGTCGGGGAAAACCGCTTATATTGTTGCAGGCCGCACAAGATTCCCGGCTTTCGTCTCCGGGTTGCGCCAAAGAAGCGAATGGTTTTTTCCGGATGTTGGAGTGACAGCCCCCGCTCCTGGTTGATCAAAGCCTGCTTTTTTCCATTGTTTTCTCATTTTTTTTAAGTGGAAGCCTATACAATATTTCAAAACCATTGTATAATGGTATCGAATTTAGAACCTTGTTTCACCAGACGAAACCAACCCGCAAAGGAGGTTGCCCGCATGGCAAAGGATTTGTTCAACGTCCGCTCCAAACTGACCGTTGAAAATCAGGAATATGTGTACTACCGTTTAAGCGGATTGGAAGAACAAGGAGTCGGCTCTGTCTCCAAATTGCCATTCTCCATTAAAGTGCTGCTGGAAGCAGCCGTACGCCAATTTGATGGAAAATCCGTAACAAAAGAACATATCGAACAATTGGCCACCTGGGCAGAAAAGCGTTCCGACAAAGAAATCGCCTTCAAACCCGCGCGGATCGTGCTGCAGGATTTCACCGGGGTACCGGCCGTTGTGGACCTTGCTGCACTGCGCTCAGCCATGGCGCGCGTCGGCGGTGATCCCAAACGCATCAACCCGCTCATTCCCGTTGATCTGGTCATCGACCACTCCGTGATGGTCGATAAAGCCGGAACTAGCGATGCTTTGGAGTACAACATGGACCTGGAGTTCAAACGCAACGAAGAGCGTTACCGACTCTTGCGCTGGGCTGCCGAATCCCTGGATAACTTCCGCGCTGTTCCTCCGGCAACCGGCATCGTCCACCAGGTAAACTTGGAATATTTGGCCAATGTGGCCGTAACCCGGGAAGTGGACGGCGAAAAAGTGGTATTCCCGGATTCGCTTGTCGGTACCGACTCCCACACCACCATGATCAACGGGCTCGGCGTTGTCGGCTGGGGCGTTGGCGGCATTGAAGCCGAAGCATGCATGCTCGGGCAACCGCTCTACTTCATCACCCCAGAAGTGATCGGCTTTAAACTGACCGGAAAACTGGCTGAAGGAGCCACTGCAACCGACCTCGCCCTCACCGTCACCGAAATGCTGCGCAAAAAAGGCGTTGTCGGCAAGTTCGTCGAGTTCTACGGTTCCGGTCTGTCCAATCTGAGCCTGGCCGACCGTGCGACGGTTGCCAATATGGCTCCGGAATACGGTGCCACGATCGGTTTCTTCCCGGTTGACGAAGAATCGCTCAACTACCTGCGCAACACCGGGCGCGATGAAAGCCTCGTGCAGCTCGTAAAAGAATACTACACGGCACAAGGCCTCTTCCGTACGGATGAAACACCTGATCCGGTATACACCGATACGATCGAACTCGACCTGTCGACCGTCGTTCCAAGCTTGTCCGGACCAAAACGCCCGCAAGACCGCATTGAGCTGAGCAAAATGAAAGAATCCTGGAATGAAACCTTGCGCAAACCGATTGATGAGCGCGGATTCGGCCTGTCCGACCAGGAAATCAGCAAATCGGTCAGCGTTACCCGTCCCGACGGAACCACTTATGAACTGAAACAAGGCTCGGTTGTGATTGCAGCCATCACCAGCTGTACCAACACATCCAACCCGTCCGTGATGGTCGGCGCCGGTTTGGTGGCGAAGAAAGCGGTCGAAAAAGGCCTGAGCGTACCTGCTTACGTGAAAAGCAGCTTAACCCCCGGTTCCAAAGTCGTAACCGACTATTTGACCAAGGCGAACCTGATTGAACCGCTGGCAAAACTCGGCTTCACCGTGGCCGGTTACGGTTGCGCCACTTGTATCGGAAACAGCGGCCCTCTCTCTGATGATGTGAGCAGAGCGATTGAGGAAAACGACCTGACCGTCGCCTCTGTCCTCTCCGGTAACCGTAACTTTGAAGGGCGCATCCATCCGCTGGTGAAAGCAAACTACCTGGCTTCCCCACCGCTGGTTGTCGCCTATGCCCTCGCCGGAACAGTCAACATCGATTTTGAAAAAGAGCCGATCGGCCACGATCCGAGCGGACAGCCGGTTTATTTAAAAGATATCTGGCCGTCTTCGCAGGAGATCAGCGATGTGATGGCCAGCGCCATCAGCGCGGAACAATTCCGCAAACAGTATGCCAAAGTGTTTGATGCCAACGAACGCTGGAACCAACTGCCCACACCAAAAGGCGTTCTGTATGAGTGGGATGAAAAATCGACCTATATCCAGGAACCGCCTTTCTTTGTCGGCCTGTCACCGGAAGTGGAAGAGATTAAACCGATTTCCGGCGCACACATCCTGGCTCTCCTCGGTGATTCCGTGACCACCGACCACATCTCGCCGGCAGGAAGCATCGCCACCAACAGCCCGGCCGGACGCTACCTGCAAGAAAACGGCGTCAGCGTAAAAGACTTCAACTCCTACGGTTCACGGCGCGGAAACGACCGTGTTATGACCCGCGGCACCTTTGCCAACATCCGCATCCGCAACCAGGTGGTACCGGGATCGGAAGGCGGCGTGACGGAACACGTTCCGAGCGGTCAAGTGATGTCCATCTACGATGCGGCG
Organism: Thermoactinomyces sp. CICC 10522; assembly: GCF_016055075.1. Lineage (NCBI taxonomy): Bacteria > Bacillati > Bacillota > Bacilli > Caryophanales > Thermoactinomycetaceae > Thermoactinomyces > Thermoactinomyces sp. CICC 10522. The sequence continues at coordinate 32,416 of NZ_JAECVY010000006.1, forward strand.
ATGAAATACAAAGAGGAAAACACCCCGCTCGTCGTCATCGCCGGCAAGGAATACGGCACCGGCAGCTCCCGTGACTGGGCCGCAAAAGGAACCAACCTGCTCGGGGTCAAAGCCGTGATCGCCGAAAGCTTTGAGCGCATCCATCGCAGCAACCTCGTGGGCATGGGCGTGCTCCCGCTGCAATTCAAAGATGGCCAAAGCTGGAAATCGCTCGGCCTGACCGGAAAAGAAACCATTGATATCATCGGTTTGAACGATCAAATCGCTCCGGGTCAAACCCTGAAAGTGAAAGCGACCAAACCGGACGGAAGCACGGTTGAATTCGATGTCGACGTGCGCCTGGACAGCGTGGTCGATGTGGAATATTACCGCAACGGCGGTATTTTGCAAACGGTCTTGCGCCAAATCCTCAACGGTTAAAGCGGGTAAGAATCCCGGTCAGGAATGATCTCTTCGATGACCCGGGCGCATGGGAAGAACGGCTCACCGTTCCTGGTATCCCGGTTAAGCCTTCCGTTTCCATCCCCGGGCATGCCCGTTTTGAATTTCTAAATCCGTTTGGCAATCGCATTGAATTGATCCAAATGTTATGATGAAAGCAGTGCCACCCACTCGGCACTGCTTTTTGATTATCTCGAAAAAGGTGATGCCCTGTGAATTTTTCATCCTGGCTGGCCTATCCGCTATCCCAGCTTCCCTTCATCCTGGTCACGCTCCTGATCGCTTTTACCGTCCATGAATTCGCTCATGCCTATACCGCTTACCGCTTTGGAGACCCGACAGCCAAAAATGAAGGAAGGCTCACATTAAATCCGGCGGCCCATCTTGATCCGCTCGGGGCGCTGTTGGTGATCATAGCCGGATTTGGCTGGGCAAAACCCGTGCCGGTCAATCGTTTTTATCTGCGCAATCGCAAACTGGTCGGTCCGCTCATTACCATCGCCGGCCCCTTGAGCAACCTTCTCCTGGCCTTTCTGTCCCTGTTCATCTGGGACCTGTTGCAGCAGTTTTCCTGGTATGCCAGCCTTACTCCGAACATGATCGGCATCATGACCACCTTTTTTTCCATCATGGTCCATTTCAATATCCTTCTTTTCTTCTTCAACATTCTGCCGTTTCCACCCCTGGACGGGTATCGCTTCATCGAAGATCTGGTTTCCAATGAAACGCGGGCGAAAATGCATCAATATGAATCGTACGGCTGGCTCCTGTTCATCATTCTGGCGGTCACTCCACTCGGAAACTTTGTCTTGGCCCCTTACTTCTCTTTTTTCATCCCCGGTACAATTAATGCCATGAGCGATTGGCTGCATTTTCTGTTTTAAAGAGAAGAATCCTCTGCTCCCGGCAAGCGCTTTTCCAATTCAATCTCATCATGCAGCGGAATGCCCTCATTTCCGACCAGCGGAATGGAGGGTTTTTGCTTGCGCGCCTCGTCAACCGCTCCCGGGTAAAGAGCAACCATCCGGTACCCCCGTTTTTGATAAAAACGCAAAGCATTCAGATTGTCGTTGGTTGTGATCAGACAGATGCGCTTCCCGCCCTGCTCTCTCACCTTTTGCTCAACCGCCCGGAGCAGGCTGCCGCCCACCCCGCAGTTTGGGATCAGCGCATTGAGGCTCAGGATCTCCGCCGCATCGGCCCGAATCGCAAACGTGACGGCTCCCACCGGCTTCCCTCGCTGAATCGCGATCAGGGCGGACAACTCATGCAGATGAAAAACGTTCCCTTTGGAAACCATCTTTGCTCCGCCCCATTCCTTCTGCCACAAGCGCCGCAACCACTCCTGCTCTTCACCCGATTCGGGGGCGCGGATGATAGTTTTCGTCATGCTGTTGACTCCCCTTTTCATCAGGTATGTTGCTTTCCATAATCTGAGGTTTGCGACGCTACCGGAAATGGCGCAGGTTGGCAAATGCCTGCATCGCCTGGTACCAGGCAGCCACGGTTCCTTCCGGCACACTGGCTGCGAGGTATTTCTTTTTGCCGATCCGGCGGCATGCCCCTGCCTCCATCAAGATCAAGTCATCAGCCGCCTCCGCCAGCTCCATGTCCTTTTCCGTGGCGATCATGGTAATCCGGCCTTGCGGATTGGATCGCAACTCCCGCCACAAAAGTTTTTTGCCCAATTCATCCAATCCCTCGGTCGGTTCATCCAAAATCCAGATGGAGGGATCGACCAGCAAACTGTGAGCCAATAAAAAGCGTTTAAAAGCTCCTCCGGACAGCTCACTGACAAACGAGCGGCGAAAACCGGCCAACCCCCATTTGGCCACGATTTCAGCACTCTTTCTTCGCGGATTCATCACGCGCTTCAACTGCGCTTCATACAAAAACGCTTTTTCAACGGTCATGTCCGTCTCCCATCTGCAGTGAACGGGAACATAACTGATTTTTCCCTTCAGCTCCGTCAAAAAGGATGAGCCGGCCGTCGCATTTCCCTTCGACCAAACGTACGATTTTTGCTCACCCCATTGATAAATAATCCGTCCGTCATCCGGGACAGAAACCATGGCGGTTAAACGCAACAGCGTGGTTTTGCCCGCGCCTTTCGGGCCCAATATAACGGTAACTCCGGCCCGGATCGAAGCGGAAAAATCGAGCAATCCCAGGCAGGGCGAACGGAAGGATCGTCTTGACGCATCGTAAGAATCAAATGTTTTTCTCAAATGGAACCAATCTATACGCAACGGTAACGTCACCCTTTCCGGCCGAATTGCAAGTCTGTCCAAATCAAGTGTTCTGTGAAAGGCATGGTTTTCGGGTTGCGCCCCCCTGACCCAGCGTTTCTGCTGATCAGTCAGCAGGCCGCCATCCCCCCTCCTGATTTTTCAAAAAATTTTTCTTCCGGCGCTGTGTCAGACAAATGTTTTTATGTAAGAAAAGATCTTGATTTTCATGGGGTTATTAAAAAGCCTGAGTGAGAGGATCAAACATCCATCTGTCCAAATACGTGATAAATTCTGACCTTTATATTCTTTATTAATTCTAGTATAACTTACAATAAAATCCAAGTGGACGATTTAAAGGAGAATCTTTTTTCAATTGGGTGACATTCTGTTTTGGCAAAGGAATGGATTGACCCCATCCTCCTTCTGTGATAGGTTGAAAGTGTAGAATTCCATATGCGAGAAACGGGAGCTTGGAGTGAGCCAGGCTGAGAGGGCGGAGAACTCTGCCGCCGACCGGTGAACCTGATCTGGGTAATGCCAGCGTAGGAATGGATGAATAGGGATCATTGCATCTCCTTTTCGCAAATTTTCTCCATTTTCCAGTCATACGCGCTTGGTGTATGGCTATTTTATTTCTCTTCCCTCATTTATCCTCTCCCGTTTTCTCCTTGTGGACCCTATCCACAAAACAGGAGGAAAGCAAATTGAACCGCTACTTTTATCCCAACAGCAAGAAAGTGTATGTCGAAGGATCACGTCCCGATCTCCGCGTTCCGATGCGGGAAATTTCACTGTCCCCGACCAAGGACTGGCGCGGGGAAACCCCGAATGATCCGGTTCGCGTCTATGACACGAGCGGCCTCTATACCGACCCGCAAGCGAAGATCGACCTGCGCAAGGGCTTGCCCAAACTGCGGCAAAAATGGATTCTGGAGCGGGGCGATGTAGAGGAATATGAAGGCCGGCAGGTACAACCGGTCGACAACGGATACCGGTCGGAAGAAAAAGTCCGGCAGCTCGACACATTCCCGCATCCCAATGTTCGGCCGTTGCGCGCCAAAGCCGGTAAAACGGTGACGCAGATGCATTACGCCAAAAAAGGAATCATCACGCCGGAAATGGAATTCGTCGCCATCCGTGAAAACCTGGATCCCGAATTCGTCCGGCAGGAGGTGGCCAGCGGACGCGCCATCATCCCGGCCAACATCAACCATCCGGAAGCCGAACCGATGATCATCGGCAAAAATTTTCATGTCAAAATCAATGCCAATATTGGTAACTCCGCCGTTTCTTCCTCCATTGAAGAAGAGGTGGAAAAAATGACTTGGGCGACGTTGTGGGGCGCCGATACCATTATGGATCTGTCCACGGGGAAAAACATCCACAATACCCGGGAATGGATTATCCGCAACTCACCCGTGCCGGTGGGAACCGTGCCGATTTATCAGGCGCTGGAAAAAGTGAACGGCGTTCCGGAAGATCTGACATGGGAAGTGTACCGCGATACCCTGATTGAACAGGCGGAGCAGGGAGTCGATTACTTCACCATTCATGCCGGTGTGCTGCTGCGATATGTTCCGCTGACCGCAAACCGCGTGACCGGAATCGTCTCCCGCGGTGGTTCGATCATGGCTGCCTGGTGTCTGGCACACCATGAAGAAAACTTCCTGTACACCCATTTCCGGGAGATTTGCGAAATCCTGAGAACCTATGATATTTCCGTCTCGCTCGGCGACGGATTGCGCCCCGGGTCGATCGCCGATGCCAATGACGAGGCACAGATGGCGGAGCTTCACACACTGGGAGAGTTAACGAAAATTGCATGGGAATATGACGTGCAGGTAATGATCGAAGGACCAGGCCATGTACCGCTCCATAAAATCAAAGAAAATATCGATATCGAACAGAAAATCTGCCATGAAGCTCCTTTCTATACATTAGGTCCATTGACCACCGACATCGCTCCCGGTTATGACCATATCACCTCGGCCATCGGTGCAGCGCTGATCGGGTGGCACGGAACCGCGATGCTCTGTTATGTCACTCCGAAAGAGCACCTGGGCCTGCCGAACAAAGAAGATGTAAAAGAAGGGGTGATCGCCTATAAGATCGCCGCACACGCTGCCGATCTGGCAAAAGGTCATCCCGGCGCGCAAATTCGCGATGACGCCTTGTCCAAAGCGCGTTTTGAGTTCCGGTGGGTCGACCAGTTCAATCTATCGCTCGATCCGGAACGGGCCAGAGCGTTCCATGACGAAACCCTGCCGGCCGAACCTGCGAAAACGGCTCACTTCTGTTCCATGTGCGGGCCCAAATTCTGCAGCATGCGCATCACGCAGGATATTCGCGAATACGCGGAGAAAAACGGATTGGCGCTGGCAGAAGCTGCAGAAGCAGGAATGAAGGAAAAGGCGGCCGAATTCAAACAATCCGGTTCATCGATCTACAAATAAGCGATCAGCGGAATGGGAAACGGGCCATTGCGTGATACATGGGCTGTTTTCCCAATTTCGTTTCATACAGGATCAATTCCCGGACGATCCAAGTCTGCGTCAGTCTCTCCGGCCATGCCGCCTGTAACAGTTCCGGGGCCGGAAAATCATGCATTTGGCATTTTCGCGCCAATGTCACATGCGGGCGGTATGGGCGCTCTTCGCGGGGAAAGCCAAGCGGAGCCAGTCTGTTTCCGATCTTTTGTTCAAGCGATGTCAAAGCCGGCAAATCCCCGCTGACCCCAGCCCACAAAATTCGCGGTGAGGCAGGGCGGCCAAACGTTCCCAGTCCCGCAAGCGTCAGGGAAAAGGGGGAAGCAACCGCTGCCAGTCCGCGCAGTTCCTCCGTTATTTCCCTGATTTGCCGCGGAGTGCAATTGCCCAAAAATTTCAGGGTGATATGATAGTCTTCCTGATTCACCCATTTGCCGAAAGCCCAAGTTTCGCTCTGTTTTTCACACCAGTCTGCCAGCATCCGTTTCAGTCCGGCAGGCAGGGAAACGGCAATGAACAATCGCGGTTCAGGCTGACGTTGCAAATCGCTCACTTCCTTTGTTTTCAAGATTTAAAAAGGGGACCCTCATCTGTTACAGGGTCCCCTTCCTTTATGCGCATAAATCATTCTCCCGCTTTATGTAACTTATTGACCCAGCGCTTTTTTGGCGGCAAGAACAGGTGCTTCGTAGTCAGGATGGTTGGTTGCTTCTTTTACGTATTCAACATAAACCACCTTGTCATTTTGGTCGACAACGAAAACAGCCCGGGTCAACAAGCGCAATTCTTTGATTGCCACCCCGTAGGCCGTGCCGAACGAAAGATCACGATGGTCGGAGAGCGTTTGCACATTTTCCACTCCGGCTGCACCGCACCAGCGTTTTTGTGCAAATGGAAGGTCAACGCTGACCGTAAGAACTTTCACTCCGTCCAATTTGGCGGCTTCTTCGTTAAAACGGCGGGTTTGCAGATCACAGACGCCTGTGTCCAGGGAAGGAACCACGCTGATGATGCGAACCTGCCCTTTGCTGTCCTCCAGGGTGACCGGAGAAAGATCATTCGCCAATACGGTGAAGTTCGGTGCTTGATCGCCCACTTTGAGCTCCGGGCCGATGAGGGTAACCGGGTTGCCTTTAAATGTCACGGCTCCATGACGTTCTACTGCCATCACAACCAGCCTCCTATTTCATGAATTCTTCTCTATCTTACCATGAGTTCCCTTTGAAGGGAAACAAGCCATTCCGATGAATTCTCCCCGGACGACGCCTGTCCGTTCACTTTTTTCCCGAAGCGGACACCGTTTCTCACTGGAGTGCTCATACATACACGATCAACCGCAAATGCTTGGTCAGCAATGTCTCAAGGATTAAATTCCATATGATTCCGAAGAGATTCACCTTCATTGACAAGAGCGATCTTTCGCATCGCTTCCCTTATTCACAAGATTGAAATAACCGCTTTCCTTCTTTATTATGAAAAGAGGATTTGGATCATTTCATAAAATATTTATTTTAAATTATATTACTCGATCCAAACATCCTCCCCTTACTTCATCAAATTTTAAATGGAGGCCATTCATGAATACGCTCGGTGAACTTTTGCGCAGTCGAACTTATTTGACTCCTAATCTTGAAGCAGTCGTCTCTGCCGGAAAACGAATCACTTATAAAGAATATGCTTCCCTCGTCAACCGCCTGGCGAATTTCCTGTTGCAGCGCAATGTGAGAAAAGGAGACAGAATCGCTTTTCTCTTGTCCAATGATTATCCTTTTCCCCTCATTTTCCTGGCTGCGGCAAAAATCGGTGCGATTGCCGTCCCGATCAACTGGCGGTTAAAGCCGGCCGAGATCGGATGGATTTTGCAGGACTCCGGGGCAAAATTGCTGTTTTTTGATCATGCGTTTCAGCAGGCAATCGCAGAGATCGGCAACCTGCCGGAACTGGAAGAAGCGATCCGCATATACCGGGATGAAAACCATGACTCCTTTGCCGACTTGCTTTCTTACTATCCCGACACGGAGCCAAACCTCCCGGTTGAGGAATATGACCCGGCCATAATCATCTATACCTCCGGGACGACCGGAAAACCAAAAGGCGTCGTCTGCTCGCACAAAAATATTTATGCCGCCGGACTTGCCAATATCAATACGCTGGATTTGCGATTGGCCGACCGTTTTCTGTTTGTCACGCCTCTGTTTCATATCAGCGGAATGATGTTTATTATCAATGCGATCATTCGCGGCATGACATTAATTCTGGCTCCCCAATTTAATCCGGTTCAGCTCTGGGATCTGGTCGAAGCCGAAAAAATCACCGGCATGATGTCCGTCCCGTCCATGCTGACTTATATGCTGGAAACAGCCAAAAGCTGCAACCGCGACACCACCTCGCTCAGGAGCATCGTCTGCGGCGGATCACTGGTGCCGCCCCATCTGATCAAGGGTATGTACGAATTGGGCTATTCCATCAATCAGGTTTACGGGGCAACGGAATTTACGGGTGCGATTACATACTGGATGCCCAACATGGGATTGGATAAATGCCATTCAGTGGGAAAAGGACTTTATTTAACGGAAATCAAGATTCTCGATCCTGTTACTGGCGAAGAACTGCCGCCGGGAGAGTACGGTGAAGTGGTTGTCCGCGGGGAACAGGTATTTCTCGGCTATTGGAAGAACAACGAGGAATCGCAAAAAGTGATTCATGGCGGCTGGTATTACACAAAAGATGTCGGCAAATTGGACGAAGACGGATTTTTGTATATCATCGATCGCCTGCGTGATATGATCATCTGCAGCGGTGAAAAAGTTTTTCCGGCCGAAGTGGAAAGCATCCTCATGCAGTTGGAGGAAATCAGCGATGTGGCCGTTGTCGGTGTGAAGCATCCGGTCTGGGGAGAATTGCCGCGCGCCTATGTTGTGTTAAAGGAAGGGGCCTTAATCACGGCGGACAAGATCCTCGCCCATGCGCGCAAACACCTGGCCGATTACAAGTTATATGACGTGGAGTTTATTGACGAGCTGCCGAAAAACAGCATGGGCAAAACATTGAAATACCTCTTGCGAAAATATGCCAATCAGGAATAAACAAACAGCCTGTGAGAAGCTGACTCACAGGCTGTCTTCTACCCCTCTCCGCCGCAGACAAACCCCGGACAGGAAGGATAAAATCGTGTGCATCGCCGTTTTTACCGAAACTCCGGCCACATCGCGAAACGGATCGAGGCAGACAAGATCAAGTGCTTTTACCTGTTCTTCCTTTCCCAACCGATGCACCGCTTCGAACATCTCCCATGAGAACATTCCGCCCGGGGAAGGGCCCGGAGATCCCGGCAGAAAGGAAAGATCCAGCACGTCGATATCCACGGTCACATAGATCAGATCAACCTTTTCCTTCAACCGGGAAACCGCCTCTTCCATAATTGCTGAAAGACCCCGGCTGCGCACTTCGCGCATGGTAAAAAAGACAATCCCCTGCTCATCGACATATCGCCGGTAAACCGCTGCGTTGGCAAAACCGTGAATGCCGATCTGCACAATGTTTTCCCCCTGAATCGTACTTGACTCGATCAATCCGCGAATCGGCGTGCCATTACTCGGCCCCCCGCTCTCCAGGCTCCGCACATCAAAATGGGTGTCAAACTGCAACAGCCCGATCTTTTTTCCCGAATGAAACTGCGCAAAAGCTTTCACGGACGGGCAGGTAATCGAGTGATCCCCGCCCATGATCACCGGCAGAAAATCAGGAAAACGGGCAGTCGCCTCATAGACGTCTTTCATCCCTTGTTCAATGTGGCGGTGGCACAGCGAAATATCCGTCACATGCATGCGAATGTCGCCAAGATCCCGCACCTTAAGCGGAAACAGGTCTACATCGTGATCCACATCGTAGGTGGAAAAACTGCGCCAGCTCTGTCTGACGGCCATCGGCGCTTCACTGGCGGCAGAAGCGCTGATCGAGGAACGCGAAAGCGGAACCCCGATAAACCCTACATCCATTTCCTCTTTGCCATCCCACGGCAAAATCCAACCGCTCACCTTGGGATCAAAGGGATCGCTTCCACCCGTTTGATGGATGAACGGCGGCGGATTCAGATGGGCAGATCGCATCGTCTCCCTCCCTGCACAACCAATTCCCCTTTTTTAAAGACCGAATCAGTCAAATTCACTCCGTAGTGATAAGAAAGATGGGCGTAGTTCGGAGCATCCAGGATCAAAATATCCGCTTGTTTGCCCGGCTCAAGACTGCCGATCTCTCCCGCTTTGCCGATGGCGTGGGCGCTGTTGATCGTCGCAGCGGCAATCACTTCGGCCGGCGTCATCTTCATGTTTAAACAAGCCAGATTCATGATGACCGGCAGCGAAACCGTCGGTGATGAACCGGGATTAAAATCGGTGGAAAGCGCAACCGGCACACCCGCTTCCAGCATGTCGCGAGCCCGGGCACAGGGAGCCATCAGGAAAAAAGCGGTGCCCGGCAGCAGAACGGCGACGACCCCCGCTTCCGCCATGGCGCGAATCCCGCGATCGGAAACCTTCAGCAGATGGTCTGCGGAAATCGCTCCGATCCGCGCGGCCAATTCAGCGCCACCCATCGGTTCCAGCTCATCGGCATGCAATTTCGGCACCAATCCCCACCTTTTGGCCTCCGTTAAAATGCGTTCCGTTTGCTCAAGCGAAAAAACACCCTTCTCACAAAAAACATCACAAAACTCCGCCAAACCTTCCCCGGCAACACGGGGGATCATTTCCCCGATCACCAGGCGCACATATTCTTCGGGATCATGCTTATATTCCTCTGGAATCGCGTGGGCTCCCATAAAAGTGGGAACAACATCGACCGGATGTTCCTCATGAACCCGCCTGGCCACGCGCAATTGTTTCAACTCATCCTGCAGCGTCAGCCCGTAGCCGCTTTTTGCTTCAACCGTGGTGACACCGTGGAGCAAAAAGCGATCCAACCGCTTCAGCGTCTGTTCCGTCAGTTCCTCTTCCGTCGCGCTTCTCGTCATGGCCGTGGTGGCCAGAATGCCGCCTCCTGCTTGCAAAATTTCCAAATAGGTGCGGCCGTTTAACCTCATCTCCAGCTCATATTCCCTCGTTCCGGCAAAGACCAGATGCGTGTGGGGGTCGATCAATCCCGGCATCACCACTTTGCCGGCGGCATTCAGCACCCGGACCCCGTCAAGCCCGCCCCAGCGCAATCGGACCTCCCGCTCCACCTCTTCCCTGCTGCCAACCGCGAGAATCCGCTCATTTTCAATGGCCAGACTGCCCTGCTCTATGATGCCCAATTCGGACATCTGCTTGCCGCGCTTCGGCCGGTCGCTGGCCCCCTTCAAGGTGAGGAGCTGGCTCGCGCCGTGAATCAGCCATCGGTTCATCGTTCCTCACTCCATCATCGGAATCTGAATCCCGTGTTTTTTCGCTGTCCGGATCGCCCGTTCATAACCGGCGTCCACATGGCGGACAATGCCCATGCCCGGATCGGTGGTCAGCACCCGTTCCAGCCGTTTGCCCGCTTCCGGTGTTCCGTCGGCCACGATCACCATGCCTGCATGGATTGAATAACCCATTCCGACGCCCCCGCCATGATGCAGGGAAACCCAACTGGCTCCGCCGACGGCATTGATCATGGCGTTGAGCAGTGGCCAATCGGCAACGGCATCGCTGCCATCTTTCATCCCTTCCGTCTCCCGGTTGGGCGAAGCGACCGATCCGCAATCGAGGTGATCACGCCCGATCACGATCGGTGCTTTAATCTCCCCGGAAGCGACCATGTCATTAATAATGCGCCCGAATTTTGCCCGTTCCCCGTAGCCGAGCCAGCAAATGCGGGACGGCAGCCCCTGAAACTGCACTTTTTCCTGCGCCAGTTTGATCCAGCGCACCAGATGCTGATTGTCGGCAAATTCGCGCAGGATCACTTCATCCGTTTTATAAATGTCCTCGGGATCCCCCGACAGGGCAACCCAGCGGAAGGGCCCTTTGCCTTCACAGAACAGCGGACGGATGAAAGCCGGCACAAATCCGGGGAAGTTAAACGCTTCCTTCACCCCTTCCTCATAAGCCATTTGCCGGATATTATTACCGTAGTCGAAAGCGACAGCGCCGCGTTTTTGCATGTCCAGCATCGCCATTACATGCCTGGCCATGCTCGCCTTGGCCGCCTTCACATACGCATCGGGATCGATCTCTCGCAAGCGGTCCCCTTCTTCCAGAGTCATTCCTTCCGGGAGGTAGCCGTTTAACGGGTCATGCGCCGAAGTTTGATCCGTGACCAGATCAGGAATAAATCCGCGCCGGACCATCTCGGGAAGGATTTCAGCCGCATTGGCACACAATCCGATGGAGAGCGGACGCCCCTCGCGTTTTGCCGCTTGGGCCAATTGCAACGCTTCATCCAGCGAATCCGTTTTCATATCCAGATACCTGGTAGCCAAACGGCGCTCGATCCGTGCGGGGTCACATTCAACAGCGATGATCACTCCGCCGTTCATGGTCACCGCCAGCGGCTGAGCCCCGCCCATTCCGCCGAGTCCTGCCGTCACGGTGACGGTTCCCCGCAACGAACCGCCAAAGTGTTGCCGGGCCGCTTCGGCAAATGTTTCATACGTTCCCTGTAAAATTCCTTGTGTTCCGATATAGATCCAGCTTCCCGCCGTCATCTGCCCGAACATGATCAACCCTTTTTGCTCCAGTTCGCGGAACGTCTCCCAGTTTGCCCAGGCCGGAACGAGATTGGAATTGGCCAACAGCACCCGCGGCGCATCCCGGTGCGTTCGGAACACCGCAACCGGTTTGCCGGATTGGACCAACAGCGTTTCATCATCTTCCAGTCTGGTCAGCGTATCCACAATCGCCGCAAATGCCTCCCAGTTGCGCGCCGCTTTGCCGATGCCGCCATAAACGACCAGATCCTGCGGCTTTTCGGCCACATCCGGATCAAGGTTGTTCATGAGCATTCGCAGTGCCGCTTCCTGAATCCATCCTTTGGCCGTCAGCTTCGTTCCCCGGGGTGCACGAATCACTTCCCGGCTCCAGTCACGCATAGCCCGTCCCCCTTCTGACATCGGTTTAGAACTTTCGGAACGATAAAGGCAAATGATATTTCACGACCGGCTAAATACCAAGGCGACAGATAAAAATAAAATTTTATAATTTAACAACTTCTCGTTTTTACATTAACATTGAATAAAAACAAGGAGCAAGCGACTGTATTAGTGATTTAGCGCAATGACGCAGACTCGAATGCAGGCCGGGTCATGCCTTTCTTTTCAGACCCCTTGTTTTTTGATATATTTCTTTGTGAACTCTGCTCGGAACCGTTGGAATTTCACTGGACGGAGATGAAATCATGAACATCAATCTCAGCCCCCGCGCCGCGGCCAAACTGCATCTGCTTCTTTATGAAGAAAAAAAATCCGGCGGCCATTCCCTGGCTGTTCGCATTATTCCGCTCACCACCGGTTGCAACAGCCTTTCGTTCGCCTTGGAAATAACCGAGGCTGACGCGCGCATGGAAACCGTTTCTGTCAACGGCGTCCCCTTTGTCTGGCGCGGCGATGAGCGGGAATGGCTGGACGGGGTCATCATCGACCTCAATCCGGAAAACGGGAAATTTTCCATCTTTCATCCACACCCGCCATCCATGCCGGAATGCCCTTTTGAATGAAGGTAAACAGAAGATCAATTTCTCCGCAAAAGGAAAGAGAAACCATGCAGTTTAAAAAGTGGATCTTATTCGCGACCGCCTTGATGGCGCTCCTGATCCTCCTCCCCGTAGCCGTATTCTGGAATTGCGTCTCGCGCTATGATGATGTCCAACCCGGAACGGGCCATTATCAGCTCGGTATTGTACTGGGTGCCGCACTGTGGGATGGCAAGCCAAGCCCCGCTTTAAAGGAGCGCTGCCAAACGGCCATCATGCTGTACCAACAAGGAAAAGTGGATTATCTTCTCTTATCCGGAGGACCGGAAGAGGAAGGAATAACGGAAGCGGAAAGCATGAAACAATTCCTGGTTGCCCACGGGGTTCCGGGCAGCCGGATCATTCTTGAAAAGCGATCGACCAACACCAAGGAAAACATGCAATACTCCGCCGCCATTCTGAAGCAGAAACCCTTTGCATCCATCACGGTCATCACACACGATTACCATATGTACCGCGCTTTGCAGTATGCCAAATGGTTCGGGATCAAGGCCGATCCTTCTCCCGTTCACTCGAAGGTTCTGTTCGTTCCCTATCACAAAGCGCGTGAATGCTTGGCGCTGGTCAAGCAACAATTGTTAAAAAAATAGCCGGATAATGCTGCCGGGGCGCAGGAAGTCACATTCCTCAAACACCCGGCCTTTCGGAGCATTGCTGCGATCATACTGGGTTTTTCGGCCTTTTTTCGTTACAATAATAAGGAATGTCATACAAAGAGAGGATGGAAACGGTGAATTTGGAAAAGGCAACCGAGGCCAATCTGGAATATCTCATCAATGAGATCAAAGCGAAGCTCAAGTTGGTCAATGCCGCTCTGATCAACCCAAACGATTTCAATCTCGGTCAATATGAGGAAATCCGTGAGATCTATGAGTTGATTGAAAAAAAGCAGGGAAAGCTGACCATGATGGAGATCGAAGGCATCCTGGAAGAACTGCGCGATCTGCGGCAAAAATAAGAGAAGGCAGCGGGCATAAAGCAGCGTCCCACTTCTTGCCCGCTGTCTTCTTGACAATCCATGACTTGTCTGCACAGCCACTTTCACCGCAAAAGTATGTACCCCGCTCCGCTAGGCAAAGTGTGCCGCCAGTTCTTTGGGGAGCGGAACGGATTTGCGCGCTTTCAGGTCGATGGTACAACATGTCACTTCCGCATCAGCCACCAGCTGGTTCTGCTCGTTATAGATTTCGTGCTTCAATACAAAACTGGTGCGCCCCTTGCGAATCGGCTCCGTGGAGATCGTCAGTTTCTGCCCCAGTTTCGCTTCTTTCCGATAGTTGATATTGATATTGACGGTAACGGTCCCCACTCCCATTTCCGTAAACACGTCAAAAGGCAATCCCGTACAGTTATACCAATCCTCACGGCTCCATTCCATGTATTCCAGATATTTTGCATTATTGACGTGCCCCATCACATCGATTTCCGTTGGCCGCACTTCAATCTGAATTGAGGTTTTCATCTTCTCCCTCCCCAGTTCACACATCGCTTAAATAAATATTTTTCCACCGGTCGGCAAAACACTCTTCTTTCAGCGTATCGATCATGTCTATCATTTCATTCCAGTATTGTTCATCTTTATAACAATGAAACTTCCTGGCAATGTACGCCTGATTCCATACAAAGGCACGGAAGGTCAGCGGATTTAACGGCAGCCCTTCCACCCCGTACTCTTCAATAAAACACTTAAAAAGCACCGGCTTGATCTGTTCAAACAATTCAGCCATAATTTCTGTTTTCTCTGTTGCAGATGTTGAATTCAAATAAATTTTAAACCGGGCTTTCGCCCAGGCGTGCAACACCCGCCGCGTTAAAAAATTGTTTTTATATTTCATCCACGCTTCTTCATCTTCGATCGTAACCGTCGGTTGATCTCCCAGAATTTCGCCCACAATCCGAAAAACGGCATGAAGCTGCCCGTTTGTCATATCACCCGGTTTTTCATGCTTAAGACTGACATTCATCTTTTTCAACGCCGGAATGATATCGCCCATTTTCATCAACCCATGCCTCCTTAAACACGCTGTCATCCCTGTGACAAACGCATTCTCCCCCATTCTCCTCATCACGATGATCGGTTGCAGCCACTTATAAAAGAGGGATTTAATCATTTCCATGTAACCCCTTAAAATTCCTTCAATTTAACGAAATTTAAAATAATAATTTTTGTTAAAATTTGCATGCTCCTGATAAAAGCTCTTTCGTCTTCTTGCAATAAAAAAGCACTGCGGTCATCATGCAAACTACACGACTATTATATTATGAATCGGAGGCAAATCAGACAGCAGAAAGATTATTTTTAAATTTCTGTCATATTTCCACAAAACAACCCCCCTTAATGCTCAAAAAGCGTTTTAAGGGGGGTTGCAAGAAATTATTTATTTACCATATGAATCGCATGTCCAAGAATGCCTTCCGCTGCTTCCATAATCGTTTCCGGCAAGGTCGGATGCGCGTGGATGGTGAGGGCCAGATCTTCGGCATTTGCTCCCATTTCCACGGCAAATACTGCTTCGCCGAGCAACGAGGAAACTTCCGGACCAACCATTTGTACACCCAGTACTTGTTTGGTTTCGGAATCAGCAACGATTTGTACAAAACCTTCGGCATGATTCATGGACAACGCGCGTCCGTTGGCTTGGAAGGCAAACCGGCTGACAACCGGGTTATAACCTTGTTCTTTCGCTTGCGCTTCGGTCAAGCCGGTATAGGCGATTTCAGGATCACTGAAGATAACAAACGGCATGGCCTGATAATCGATGACGCTGTTGAGCCCGGCAATCGCTTCGGCGGCAATTTTGCCTTCGTAGCTCGCTTTGTGGGCCAGCAGCGCACCGCCTGCGCAGTCACCGATGGCATAGATGTGTTCCACATTGGTGCGGCATTGGTTATCGATTTTGATAAATCCGCGCTCATCCAGTTCGACACCCGCATATTCCAGACCGAGCTCATCGGTGTTGGGTTTGCGGCCAACGGCAACAAGGCAATAGTCAGCGGTAAACGTTTGTTCTTCCCCGTTCACCTGCGCACGAACGACAACTTCATCGCCCGTGTTTTCGCCGCCTTGCACCATCGCTTCGGTAATGACGTTCACACCGGTTTTTTTCAATTTGCGGCTGACAACTTTGGTCAGCATCGGGTCGGTTCCCGGAAGGAGAGATTTGGTTCCTTCGAGAATGGTTACTTCCGCACCCAGTTTGGCATAAGCCGTCCCCAGTTCCAATCCGATATAACCGCCGCCGACCACGATCAGACGCTTCGGCACTTCTTGCAGATTGAGTGCTTCCGTCGAGGAGAGAATCCGTTTGCCGTCAAACGGCAGGATTTTCAGCTCAGCCGGACGGGAACCGGTCGCGATGATCACATCGTTGAATTTATAGGTTTGGCTGGAATCGTCGGTTACGACACGAACGGAATTGGGACCGCTGAAAAATGCTTCACCGCTTAAAATCTCCACTTTGTTTCCTTTGAGGAGCGATTTTACGCCGCCGGTCAGCTTTTTCACCACTCCGTTTTTCCATTCCATCAGTTTGGGCATATTGACGGTCACATCGCCGGAAACTTCGATCCCCATTTCGCCCGCTTCCTTGATCCCGGTATACCGTTCAGAAGCCGAGATGATCGCTTTGGAGGGAATACATCCGCGATTGAGACAAACGCCCCCGAGATTTCCTTTATCCACGATTGCAACGGAACGTCCCAATTGGGCGGCGCGAATGGCGGCCACATATCCGCCGGGGCCCGCGCCGATGACGAGAACATCTACTTCTTGAGCAAGATCTCCCACTACCATGTTATCACATCTCCATCATTAACAATTTCGGGCTTTCCAAGACTTGTTTCAAACGTCCGATAAACCGTGCAGCAACATCCCCGTCGATCAGGCGATGGTCAAAGCTCAAAGATACATGCAGGATGGAACGAACGGCAATTTCGCCATTGTGAACAACCGGTTTCTCTTTGATTGCCCCGATACCGAGAATCGCAACTTCAGGATAATTGATGATCGGTGTGAAGAATTCACCGCCAAAACCGCCGAGGCTGGAAATGGTGAAGGTGCTGCCTTTCAGTTCACTCGGATCCAGCTTCATTTCGCGGCCGCGTGCAGCCTTGTCGGCAATTTCTTTGGCCAGATCAAACATCGATTTGCGGTCGGCATCGCGAATGACAGGAACCATAAGGCCATTGTCCGTTGCCGTGGCCAAGCCGATATGATAGTAATGTTTGATCACAATCTCCTGTTTTTCATCGTCAATGGATGCATTCAGAGTCGGGAACTCACGCAGGGCGGCCACGACCGCTTTGATGAAGAACGGTAGATAAGTAAGTTTGATGTTGCGCTCTTGAGCAACGGATTTGCCCCATTTGCGCAATTCGATCAGTTCGGTTACATCGAATTCGTCCATCAGGGTAACATGCGGAGCCGTATGTTTGCTCTCGACCATGCGCGTGGCAATCGTGCGGCGAATGCCTTTGAGCGGAATCCGTTCCTCGTTTCCGGTCGTTTCGATCGGTGTTTTTTGCGCAGGTGCTGCCGCGGGCACTTCCGGAGCCGGTGCTTCCGCTTTTTGCTCTGTAGCCGGTTGAACCGCGCCTCCCTCGGCAAAGCGTTTGACGTCTTCGGCCAAAATCCGCCCGTTTTTGCCGGAACCTGTCACTTGTGTAATGTCAACACCCAGTTCACGCGCCAGTTTGCGAACGGACGGCATGGCGCTCACATTGCCGCGTTTGGCGGCAGGCGCTTCCGCTTGTGCTTCCTGTTTCGCTTCTGCCGGTTTTTCCTCTTTCGTTTCAACCGATTCTGCCGCTTGTTCCCCGGCAGCCTCTTCTTCTGCTACACCTTCGGCATCAATGACGGCGATGGTGGAATGAACCAAGGCGATCTCGCCTTCTTTTACTTTAATCTCTTTCACAACCCCTGTCACCGGGGAGGGAATTTCCACTACCGCCTTATCGGTTTGAACTTCGGCAAAAATATCGAATTCTTGAATCCGATCGCCTTCTTTGACATGCAACTTCACGATTTCGCCTTCGTGGATCCCTTCACCCACATCCGGCAACTTAAACTGATATGCTGCCACGATAGTTCCTCCTGTTCTAACTTCAGATCATCGGGCAAAAGGAGGCGGTGACCAAACCGGAAGTCACCGCGGATAGACTGTGTCCGCCCGAACTACACAGCCGTCATGGGAAGACAAATCATTAAAAATCAAGAACTTCGTAGATGCCTTTCACAACGCGGGAAGCATCCGGAATCCACTCTTCCTCAATCAGCGGGAAGGCGAGGACCGTATCCGGCGGAGCAACGCGTTTGACCGGTGCATCCAGTTTCAAAATGGCATTTTCATTAATTTGCGCAATCACTTCGGCAGCAATACCGGTACTGCGCGGAGCTTCCTGCACAACGATCGCACGGCCGGTTTTTTCAACCGAGTTGATAATGGTTTCGGTATCGAGCGGGCTGAGCGTCCGCAGGTCGATTACTTCCACTTTGGCTCCTCTTTCTTTTTCCGCAATTTCAGCGGCTTTCAAAGAGGTGTGAACCATGGCGCCGTAGGTGATGATGGTCACATCGGAACCTTCGCGAACCACGTTTGCTTTCCCGATCGGAACAGTGTATTCTCCTTCCGGCACTTCATCCTTGAGAGAGAAATACAATTTCAGATGTTCGAGGAAGAAAACGGGATCGTTGTCACGAATGGCCGAAATCAGCAATCCTTTGGCATCATATGGATTGGACGGGCAAACGACTTTCAATCCCGGTGTTTGCGTGAGATAACCTTCCAAGCTGTCCCCGTGAAGTTCCGGTGGTTTCACCCCGGCACCAAACGGAGCGCGGAATACGATTGGTGCTTGGTAACGGCCGCCGGAACGGTAACGCATCCGCGGAGCTTGGACACAGATGGAATCCATCGCTTCAAAAATAAAACCGATGAATTGGATTTCCGCAACAGGACGGAATCCCTGGGTAGCCAAACCGATGGCCAAACCGCCGATTCCAGACTCAGCCAAAGGAGTGTCAAACACACGGTCTTCCCCGAACTCTTTGGCCAAGCCGTCGGTAACGCGGAACACACCCCCGTTAACCCCTACGTCTTCACCGAATACGAGCACGTTCGGATCCCGTTTTAATTCCACGCGCAGGGCATCGTTGATTGCTTTTACCATTGTCATCTTTGGCATGGTTTATTTGCCCTCCTTCGTATACTCTGCTTTCTGTTTTTCCAGATGCGGAGGCGTGATTTCGTACATGCTGTCGATCAGGCCGGCAATGGTCATTTTCTCAAATTTATCCGCTTTCTTCGCCGCATCCGCCACTGCTTGTTTTGCTTCTTCAATCGCACTTTCTTCATCTTGTTCCGTCCACAGGCCTTTTGCTTCAAGGAAGCGGCGGAAACGTACCAACGGTTCCCGTTCATCGTACTCAGAAGGTTCATCTTTGGAACGGTAACGGGTCGGGTCATCCCCGGACATCGAGTGAGGTCCAAGACGGTAGTTGAGTGCCTCGATCAAGGTCGGGCCTTCTCCGTTGCGCGCGCGTTCAGCGGCATCGGCCACCGCTTTGTACACAGCCAATACGTCAAAGCCATCCACTTGGATGCTGCGGATTCCTGCGGCGACACCTTTTTGGGCAACGGTTTCCGCCGCCGTCTGTTTGGAGAACGGTGTGGAAATGGCATAACGGTTATTTTGCACGACAAAAATGGCAGGCAATTTGTAAACGCCGGCAAAGTTCATCGCTTCGTAGAAATCACCTTGCGAGCTTCCGCCGTCACCGGTAAAGGTAATGACCACCTGTTTCTTGCCACGGCGTTTCAGCCCCATTGCCACACCGGAGGTTTGCACGTATTGCGCCCCGATGATGATTTGCGGCATCAGGACATGAACATCTTCCGGGATTTCTCCTCCGTGCTGATGGCCACGCGACCACAGAAACGCCTGATACATCGGATAACCATGCCAGTAGAGCTGCGGAATGTCACGGTAACCCGGCAGGATGTAGTCATCTTTGTTCAGCGCAAACTCACTGCCGATCATGGTTGCTTCCTGTCCGGAAACCGGAGCATAGAAGCCCAGCCGTCCTTGCCGCGCCAATCCTACGGCACGTTGATCCCATACACGGGTAAAGACCATTCTTCTCATCAATTCCCGAAGCTGTTCATCACTCAGCCTCGGCATTTGATCCTTGTTGATTACTTTCCCTTCTACCGACAGGATGGAAAACGGCTCGATCCGCTCAAGGCGAACCTCTGCGTTTCCATACCCCTTTTCACGCTGTTTGGTTTTGGCCATGGTTTTACTCACCTCAATCAGTATAAGTATCAGCGGTCGTGAAAGCGTTTCACTGTTATAACTAATTATGAGTTCTGTTTTAAAACAGTGTTACAAATCATTTTAAATCTGTTGATTTTATTAACACTTTCCCCAATGAAACAAATGGCCTTTCTTCAATAATACAACTCCACGAAAATTTGTCAATGAACCTTCCGGTTATTTCGCTGGCCTACCATCGCTCTCCTCCCCGTGAAACCCGGTGAAAATGCGCGGTGTGGACAAATTTCGCCACTCAAAATTTACGTTCTGCCAATGGTTGGCTGTCTTTCTTTGAACCAGGCTGTTGATTCTCTTTTATATTACCCCCGAATCAAAATCCCCTTTATGAAAAATTGAAAATAAAAATTCTCATTAAATACGGAATTAACGGTCTATTATATCCCCCCGGCCACAGCTTTTATGAAAATATTTTTTACTTAACACAAATCGTTCAACTGGAACGAACTAATAAAATATTTATATCAATAGCAATATACCCTTTATATTGAAAATAACTCAGCATTTAGAGTACAATGATTTAAAGCGAAAATGGCAGCAGTAAAATTAAAAGAGGTGACCCGGATGTACAGCTGTTTTGTTGCGGATCCTCCCAGCAGCTAATCTCCTTTCATCAATCTCATTGATGCAGACTCAGGTCCCAACACCTGAGTTTATTTCTTTTACAAGACCATAAAAAGAAGGAGACGACCAAATCGTCCCCCTATATATCCAATCAATCTATCGCGGCAGCGACAGCTTTTCCTCGCTCTCCTCGTTCCGGGTCAGATGCGGAGAAACGAAAATGCGCGAAATGCGCAACTGATCCATCTCCTCCACTGTAAACATCCATCCGTCATAGGGCACTTGGTCCCCCACTTCCGGGACTTTGCCCAATGCGGAAAAGAGCCATCCTCCGATGGTGTCATTATCGGGATCTTCTATATTGATATCAAAATACTCATTCACATCTTCGATCAGCAGGCGCGAATCAATGGAAGTATTCTCCCCTCGCTTCTGGAACTGCGGTTTTTCATTATCAAATTCGTCCTGGATTTCCCCGAAAATCTCCTCGATGATATCCTCTGTTGTCACCAGGCCCGCCGTTCCTCCGTACTCATCGACGACGATGGCCATCCCTCCCCGGTTCTTTTGCAGGTTGACCAAAATATCCTTCAATTCCATCGTTTCCGGAACAACCGTCACCGGGCGAGCCAGCTCTTTCAGGTTCGGTGTTTTCCCTTCAGATAATTTATTGTAAACATCCCGTATGTGAATAATCCCTTGTATATCATCCTTGTCACGCCCGCACAGCGGAAAGCGGGTATGATAGCTGTTCTTAATAATATTAAAGTTCTCCTCAAACGTATTATCCTGAAACAAACACTCCATCTTTACCCGCGGAACCATCACTTCACGGGCGACCCGTTCCGTAAAATCGAAGACATTATCAAACAATGTCAACTCTGTTTGGTCGATCACACCGCTTTTGTGGCTCTGTGCGATCAACATGCGAATCTCCTCTTCCGTATGTGCCTGCTGCGTTTCGTTGAATTCGATGCCAAACGCTTTTAATGCCAGGTTGGCACTGTAATTCAGAATGAAAATAAACGGTTTGAACAAGCGGTAAAATAAATGAAGCGGGACTGCGGTCCACAGGGTAATCGATTCCGCTTGGCGAATCGCGATCGACTTCGGCGCCATTTCCCCAAGCACAATATGCATAAAGGTAATAATGGAAAAACCCATCGCAATCGCAATTGTATGAATAAGCCAATCCGGGGCGCCCACATACGCCAACACCGGCGAAATCAGTTTGGCGACGGCCGGTTCTCCGATCCACCCGAGCCCCAGGGAAGCAAGCGTAATCCCCAGTTGGGTAGCCGACAGATAGGCATCGAGATTGGCCAGAACCCGTTGCGCCACTCTCCCCCTCCGGTTCTCAATCTGTGCGATCCTGGTTGATCTCACTTTGACGATCGCAAATTCAGCCGCCACAAAAAAACCGTTTAATAAGACGAGCAGGACAACGAAAAACAAACGTATCAGACTACTGGCAACATCATCCAATTTTTGCCTTCCTCCCAGACAAATGAAAAATGAAAATGGAGCAGATGAAAATCTACCTTTCTATCTATTATATAGAAACACGCTGACAAGAAAAATATTAACTTCGGCAGAAAGATTCATTCCTGCCTTCTGCCTCTGGGCCGGGCTGGTTGATTTCCTCTGTTCAAAAACAGAGCAAACAAAAAAGGACCCGTCTGAATGGGATTCAGTTCATTCGAAGAAAGAAATCGCCGCCCCAATCGGCGAACGACACAGGGCGGTAATTTTCCTCTTGATGTTAAGATATGATGGCAACGTAAATAAATACATAAATACATCTCACAATTCACAATCACAACCGAAGGTGAGATTTAATCTTATCCATTGTCATTTGGAACAAGGATGTCAGGCTTTGAGAGTGGAAACATCCCCGCCTGAAGTTCTCTCATCCCCCAAACTGAAGTCACAGGTCTCTTTCTCGTGAAGTGATAAAACACCGCCGCCCGCCGGATCGCTCGTTTCCGGAAGTCGGCGGTGTGAATTTTTTCTGTGAAGTCAATGCAGCCGGGATCAGGAACCCGCGGACCCAGCCTTGAGTGTTTTCAGGTGGTGTATCTGCGTTCCAATATGGTTTACGCTTTGGCAAGCGCCCACTTTTCGATGGCATAGGCGACTCCGTGTTCCGAGTTGGACTTGGTTACGTATTTGCAGACGCGTTTCACTTCATCATCGGCATTGCCCATGGCCACGCTGTAACCGGCAATCTTCATCATCGACAAATCATTGCGGTTATCTCCGATCACCATCACCTGTTCAAGCGGAATCCCCAGCTTTTCGGCATAGAGAGCCACTGCCTTTCCTTTTTGCGCCTCGGGATGGTTCACCTCGATATTATTTTCGGCAGAGGCGGTCACAATGACGCCGCTTAGTTCTTCCGCCTTTTTCCGGGCTTGCTCCAGCTTATCCGGTTCCATGGAAAAAGCGAGGATTTTATAGATTGACGCATCGGGGTTTTGCAGAGCATCTTCAACATGTACCCCGGACACACAATAATGTTTCAAGCGGTCAATGGTCGCTGATTTCAAAACATCCGGGTCAACCTCAGGGTTTGCGCTCTTCACCCGATCCAGTTCCACTTTTAAAAGATCAAAGCCTCGACGGCTGGCATATAATCCCTGATCCGTATAAGCCTGATGGTAAATGCCGATCTCTTCAAACCTTTGATGCAGCATTTCCGCCTGTTCCCGACCCAGCGGAATCGATTGAATCCTCTCTCCGTCCCGGGTTTGGATACAGGCACCGTTTAAGAAGATCAAGGGACATTTCAATCCCGCTTCCTCGACCACTTCCATGGCCGAGCGGTAGGGACGGCCCGTCGCAATCATCACCTGCACGCCGTGTTCCTCAGCCAAACGAAGGGCCCGTTTATTTTCCTCACTGACTTTTCCTTCCTCATTTAAAAGGGTTCCGTCCAAATCACTGACAACCAGTTTAACCACGCTCTTCACTCCCTCGATGTTAGTGAGTCACCCGAATCTATATTGTAACTCAATTTCCAAAAACGATCATGAACTTGATGAAGAAGCATGCCAGCCGCAAATCATGTATAATAGGAACAGATTCAGAAGAATAAAGGATGATCGTCATGCACGAAGAGATGCCAACAACCGCTCCTCGTCTGTGGGGAGATAAACGTTACCATACATGGAACCATCATCTGCGCAGCCTGTTCGGGCAAAAAGTGTTCAAGGTGGCTCTGGATGGCGGCTTCACTTGTCCCAACCGCGACGGAAAAGTGGCCATCGGCGGCTGCACCTTCTGCAGTGCCCGCGGTTCCGGTGATTTTGCCGGCAACCGGCGCGATGATTTATTAAAACAGTTTCAAGAAGTGAAAGACCGAATGCACACCAAATGGCCGGACGCCAAATATATCGGCTATTTTCAAGCATTCAGCAACACGTATGCCCCGGTGGAAGTCTTAAAAGAAATGTACGAGCCGATCCTGGAGCAGGAAGGAGTGGTCGGTCTGGCCATTGCCACCCGCCCCGACTGCCTCCCGGATGATGTCGTGAAATATCTGGCTGAACTGAATCAACGCACTTATCTTTGGGTCGAACTGGGTCTGCAAACCATCCACGAATCCACCTCAAAGCTCATCAATCGCGGTCATGATTTTGCCTGCTTCGTCGAAGGTGTGGAAAAACTCCGGCGCCACGGCATTTATACATGCGCCCACATCATCCACGGTTTGCCGGGGGAAACAGAAGAGATGATGATGCAGACGGTGGAAGCCTGTGCCCATATGGATATTCAGGGCATTAAAATCCATTTGCTCCATCTGTTGAAGAACACGCCGATGGTGAAGCAATACGAAGCAGGGCTGGTGCAATTCCTGGAAAAAGACCAGTACGTTCGCCTTGTTGTCGATTCGCTGGAGATCCTTCCTCCCGACGTGATTATTCACCGCGTGACCGGTGACGGACCACCTGACCTTCTCATCGGTCCGATGTGGAGCACAAAAAAATGGGAAGTACTCAACGCGATCGACGATGAGTTGAAACGCCGCAATACCTGGCAAGGGAAAAAAGCACAGCCGCGGCGGGGCATTCAGCTTCCGGGCAACATCAGGGAGTGATCCGTCATGATCCTCCCTTCCATTTTGCAAAGCGCCCGCCACTACATAAAACAAGCCTTGCCTCCCGGCGGTTTCGCGATTGACGGAACGGTCGGCAACGGGTATGATACCCTTTTTCTGGCTGAAACAACCGGGCCGTCCGGAGCCGTATTCGGCTTTGACATTCAGCAAGCCGCCCTGCAACAAGCAAGGTGCCGTCTGGAAAAAGCGGGACAGCTGGAACAGGTTCGTTTGTTTCATGCCAGCCATCATCGGATGGGAGAGGAACTTCCCCCCCGATTGAAAGGAAAGATTCATGCCGCCATGTTTAATCTCGGCTACTTGCCACACGGGGATTCATCCGTCATCACCCGGAAAGAAACAACCATTCCCGCCTTGCAAACGGCACTGGATTGGCTCAAATCCGGCGGCATTCTCACCTGTGCACTGTATACCGGACATCCCGGCGGCCAGGAGGAAGCGGACCACGTCATCCGTTTTGCCACAGGCTTATGTCCGAAATCCTATCAAGTGCTGTGGCAACAGCTGATCAATCGGAAGCAAGCCCCTTCGCTGGTCATAATCGAAAAGAGGTAAACCCGATAAATGAAGCAAATCAGTTCGGTCCCTCCCATTCCAGGCCCGTGAAAGCATGTTGCAGGCCAGGTCATGGTGCCTCCCTGAACATCACTGCGTTCCGAACGGTCAGTCAGCAGAGAGGCACCTCTTCCCCTTTTGCGATTGCCTGAACTTCCATCCGGGGTTGTGCGGCGCTTCCGATGTAAAGTTCAGATTCTCCCGGCAAGGATGCAGGCATAAAAAAACATCTTCCCCTCTGGAAGATGTTGCTCTCTTAATTTCTATCGGTTTCTTCTTTGCTTCGCCGCAAGTGCGCTCAAGCGTTCTTCGCTGCTCTTCATCCATTTTTTCATCATATCTTCGAAATCAGCAGGGCTTTTCCGTCCACCGCGACGATCGCCGCCTCTGCGTTCCCGCTGACGGTCATCCTGGAGCGCCTTTATCGACAAGGAAATCTTTCCTGACGGATCAATCGAAAGCACTTTTGCTTTGACTACCGCACCGACCTGCAATTCGTCTTCAACTTTTTCTACATACTTTGTCGAGATCTGAGAGATGTGAACCAAACCGGTTTCACCCGACTCAAGCTTGACGAACGCACCAAATGGTTTGGTAGAGATCACCTCTCCCTGTACGACGGCCCCTTCCTTTAACTCGCTCATTATAACACTCCCGAAGTGGAATTCATTCTGTACAAAGGTACCATTTATTTTTGTAAAAGTCAATGGGTATTAATACCTAGAAACAATTTCCTTAAGCTTTATGACAATCTCCACATATTACTTCCATCTTATTCCCAAACCAATTAAATATAAACGTTTTTTCAAGCATCGCCCGATTCGGCATTTGGTTCATCACGATTCGGAATCAGCGGCAATTAAAAATAACATATTCACCATCTGTATACCATTATGTTATACTATTTATTGATTCGGTATATCATAAATCGCGATTCCAACATAAAATTGCAAAAATAAAAAAGGTGGATGTTACGTATGAGTATGGTAATTCCCGCAAACAGCGGCTCAACCTTTAAGCTTGGCGCCAAAGTGCACTATCAGCTGACTGTCGCCGAACTGGTCGAGCAAGCACTCAAGCGAAATGAAGCGGTTCTCACAGCGAACGGTGCCTTACGGGCCACGACTGGCTCTTTTACCGGACGTTCCCCCAAGGATAAATATATCGCAGCGGACGAATCAATCAAGGAACAGATTGACTGGGGACCGGTCAACCAGCCGATGGAACCGGAAACATTTGCACTTCTTTTCAAACACATGCAAGATTACTTAATGGAAAAAGATGTTTTTGTTTTCGACGGATTTGCCGGAGCAGATCCAACCTACCGCCTTCCGGTACGCGTGATCAACGAATACGCCTGGCATAATCTGTTTGTTCATCAATTGTTTGTCAGACCGACAAAAGAAGAGCTGCAACAGCATAACCCGGAATTTACCGTCATCTGCGCCCCCGGTTTTAAAGCAGACCCGGCCGTCTTTGGAACCCGCTCGGAAACAGTCATCGCAATCAGCTTTGCCCGTCGCATGGTGCTGATCGCCGGGACGGAATATGCAGGGGAAATGAAAAAGTCGATTTTCAGCGTTATGAACTATTTGCTGCCGGAATACGGGGTAATGCCGATGCACTGCTCCGCCAACATGGGAAAAGACGGAGATGTCGCTCTCTTCTTCGGGCTTTCCGGCACCGGCAAAACCACCTTGTCCGCTGACCCGGAGCGTTTTTTGATCGGAGACGACGAACACGGCTGGTCAGACCAGGGCGTATTTAACATCGAAGGCGGCTGCTACGCCAAGTGCATCGGTTTAAATCCCGAGAAAGAGCCGCAGATCTGGAATGCCGTAAGTTTTGGCACAGTGCTGGAAAATGTGGTGCTGACAGCAGACCGATCCCCGGATTACAAGGATGACACACTTACGGAAAACACGCGTGCTGCCTATCCGGTTGATTATATCCCGGGAGCGGTAAAAGAGGGGCGCGGCGGGCATCCCAGCGTGATTCTGTTTTTAACCGCCGATGCTTTTGGCGTTCTGCCCCCGATCTCCAAACTGACACCGGAGCAAGCCATGTACCATTTTCTGTCCGGCTACACCAGCAAACTGGCGGGAACCGAGCGTGGCGTGACAGAACCCGAAGCCACTTTCTCCACTTGCTTCGGAGCTCCCTTCCTGCCTCGCCCGGCAGAAATGTATGCTGAGATGCTGGGCAAAAAAGTGGCCGAGCATCAGGTGGAAGTATATCTCGTCAATACCGGCTGGACGGGAGGACCTTACGGAATCGGCCGCCGGATGGATCTCCGTTTTACCCGCGCGATGGTTCATGCCGCAATCAAAGGGCAGCTTCGCGATGTGGAATATATCGAAGACCCGATCTTCGGCCTTTCAATTCCCGTCTCTTGTCCCGGCGTGCCTGCCGAAATCCTGAACCCGCGCAATACCTGGGCCGCCCCAGCGGAATATGATCAAAAAGCGCGAGAACTGGCCAAGCGCTTCCATCAGCATTTCGCATCCTTTAGAAATGTGAGCGATTCCATCCGCCAATCCGGTCCCAGATTCGCCGACTGAACCGGAACAGCCAACAGATCAAAAACGGTCTGTTGGCTTTTTTTCGTAAAGGGGCATCACGTCCCCTCATCCTCGGCACTCCATTCACATAGACTTAATCATTTTTTAATGGAACAATGTTTAACTTGCAATAAAACTATAATATTGATATGATCTCAACAGTAAAATATAGGGTTTTATTGCTATAGGAAGGGAAGCGACTTATGACAAGACCCGTAGTAATTGGAGTGGCCGGAGGAACCGGTTCGGGAAAAACGACCGTAGCCAAAAAACTGGTTCAGCAGTTTGCTGAATCGGTGGTTTACCTGGAGCAGGATTCCTACTATAAAGATCAATCCCACCTCACCCTGGAAGAGAGAAAAAAAACGAATTACGACCATCCGCTCGCCTTTGACAATGATCTTTTGTACTCCCACATCCAGCAGCTTTTAAATTACTGTCCCATTGAAAAACCGATTTACGATTACAAGCTCCACACCCGGGCCAAGGAAACCGTCGTTCTCAATCCCAGGGATGTCATCATTCTCGAAGGGATTCTCATCCTCGATGACGAACGTTTGCGCAGCCTGATGGATATTAAGGTGTTCGTGGACACCGATGCTGATGTGCGGATTTTGCGGCGGATCGAGCGGGATATCCAGGAGCGTGGGCGAACATTTGAATCGGTGATGGAACAATACTTAAATGTTGTGCGCCCGATGCACCTGCAATTTGTCGAACCGAGCAAGCGCTACGCCGATCTCATCATCCCTGAGGGCGGTCACAACCAAGTGGCGATCAATCTGTTAATCAATCAGATCCGGACCTTTCTCCGAATTGCCGATACGATCTGAAAGCCTTCCAATCCCGACTTGGAGGGCTTTTTCTGTAAAGTGCGTCACAAGCCGGGGCATCATGCCCGCCTTTCCTTCCTCATTTCAAGATTTCATCCCGGGTTATGCCGAAAAGACCTGATTGCTTAGCGGCGCAAATTGTAACAATGTCAGGAATACGTTAAAATATCCTTTGATTTCACTGATATCATCACCTGTTGATCAATCCAATGCGAACATAAACGGAGAATCCCGTTGACCGCGAGCGAGTCGGGGGATGGGATTCGGAGCTGATCAATCGCAAAACCGGGAGGAGAAACCGTTGAAAACGTTAGAAACCCAATCACTTCAAGCCGCCCGCAAGGAAATTTTGACTCACGCTTTGCTGTCGCATCTCCATACAGAGGGAAATGTGCGAATCTTTATGAAGCACCATATTTTTGTGGTATGGGTTTATATGTCTTTGCTTAAAAAATTGCAACAGTCATTCACTTGTGTCTCCCTGCCCTGGCTGCCGCGGACAAATGCTTCATTTGCCCGCTTTCTCAATGAATTGGCCGTCTGGGAAGAAACCGACAAAGACGGAAAGGGCAACTATGCCAGCCATTTTGAAATTTATTTTCAAGCCATGGAGGAAATGAAAGCAGACACGAATCCGATTGAGACATACCTGCAAATGTTGCAGGCTGGCTACCATCCGGTCGAGTCGCTGTTTCAGAGCGAAATCCCGCCTTCTGCTGCTGATTTCACCAAGCAGTGTCTTGAACTTGCCGGCAATGGTCAGTTGCATGAAGTCGCCTCTGCCTTCTGCTACGGATACGAATATTTGGTGCCGGAACTGTATGCCCGTCTGGCCAAAAGCTTTTCCAAAATCTCCGTTTCAGAGCGGCTCATCTACTTTCTCAATCGCCATACCCAGATTAGCTCCAACAAACGGGCCCCGATCGCGGAGAATTTGCTGCTCACCCTGTGCGGGGAAGATCCGGTCAAGATCGGGCAGGCCGAAAAAGTGGCGCACGCCACACTGGCGGCCTGGCGCGGAGTGTTGGATGGAATCCTGGCCGAAATCAAGCGCCAATGAAAAAGAACCCGGGGCCAATCCGGGTTCCATTTTTGTCTATCTGCTTTCCTCTTTTTGCTCTTCCAGTTTTTTCAATTGCGTTGTAAGCACTTTCAAACGTTTTTTCAGTTCTTCTCCCCACTCTTTATCATTCAAAATCTTGGAAACTCGGAGCAGATCGAGCGAATGATCAATTTGTTCACGCAAAATCGGTTCAAAATCGGCATCTTCTTGAAAACTGATTCCGTACTCTTTCCATTCCTCGATCATTTCGGGGGTAATCGTTTCACGGAGGGTTACCTCTCTGACGCGATCTTCCTTCGCATAATCTACCACCAGCTCAAACTCTTCCTTTACGGCAGGATGAACTTGCACATCATGGCATACCGGGCAATAGAGCAATGGCACCTGATGCACCATGACGGACTGCTGCCGGTAAGACCCGATAAAACCAATCGTTGAAGCTCCACAGCAGTAACTCATGGGCGTTCCCTCCTGTTCCCACTCATGATCGGGATCATCCATTCTCCAGATCCGATCAAGAATCGATGGATGTGTATATATTTTACCACAAATCAGTAAGTTCAAAACAACCTATACCAAAGAAAATAGACTGCCATTTCCTTCCCGTGCGCCGACAAACTCACGATTGCCTCTTCCGTGCAAACCAGCAACCATATGAAACGATGTAATCTCCTTCAAAAATTCTTCTCTCATCCTTGCAATCTGCCAAACCGAGTGCGATGGTGGCAATCCGTCCACAGAAAAACAAAAACGCCCCTTCTGAAGGACCGACAGCCGGCCAAAGCCTGGCAACAGTTCCCACAGGGGCGAAAAGTCTGTCAGCCAACTTATTCGCTGACCACTTTTTCGTAACCTTCAGCGTCAAGAAGGTTTTCGAGTTCGGAAGAATCCGCCATTTCCACAACAATCATCCAGCCGTCTTCGTAAGGAGAATCGTTTACGTTTTCCGGAGACCCTTCCAAAGCAGCATTTACCTCCAACACTTTTCCGCTGACCGGCGCATACAATTCCGAGACGGTCTTAACCGATTCAACACTGCCAAAGGGCTCCCCGGCTTTCAGCTCGGCACCTGCTTCCGGCAATTCGACAAAGACGATGTCTCCCAATTCCGATTGCGCAAAGTCGGTAATCCCGATCCGCACTTTGTTTCCTTCCAGGCGCTGTACCCACTCATGTTCTTCTGAATAACGCAGCTCTTTTGGCAAATTCATGTCGGACCCTCCGCTTACTCAAGTTCTCCCAATACGCGTTCCAACGGACGTTTCAACATCGACAGGGCTTTTTCGCCCGCAGAGCGGTGTCTGAGCAATCCGTTGGCATCAAACAGATAAAAAGCAGGAACAAATTCGTTTTCAAAAGCATCCACGACGCTGTGGCTGTTGTCGATCCCTTGCGGATGCTTCAGTTCGTATTTTACTATGGTTTCTTTGACTGCGTCCACATCTGTATCTTTTTCCGAACGCGGCATGTGAATCCCGACAAACTTGATTTGCGGATACTCTTCACGCATCTTGTTCACTTCCGGCAAGCTCTTCTTGCACATGTGGCAGCTGATGGACCAGAAGTGAACGATCACCGGTTGTCCTTTCAGATCTTCATTGGTCACTTCGCCGTTGACCCATTCCGTAATCCCTTTGATTTCGGGCATTTCCGTACGCAAACGCAACGCCATTCTCTTCAGCCTCCCCTTTTATGGAAATAGAGGACCTAACGCACTAGTTAGGCCCTCGGAATCGATGTGAAGATTAAAGGGTTTTATCCCCCGGTTTCCAGTTGGCAGGGCACAGTCCACCCATTTGCAATGCTTGCAATACGCGCAGGGTTTCATCAACGCTGCGTCCGATATCGTTGTCATGCACGACTTGATAACGAACAATGCCTTCCGGGTCGATGATGAACAACCCGCGCAACGCAACTCCTTCCTCTTCGATCAAAACGCCGTAGTCGCGGCTTACTTTATGGGTGGTGTCCGCAGCCAACGGATAATTGATTTTACCGAGACCATTGGCATCGCGCGGAGTGTTGATCCAAGCGCGGTGAGAATATTTGCTGTCGGTGCTTACACCGAGAATTTCCGCATCAAGATCGGCAAACTCTTCGTAGCGATCGGAAAGCGCAGTGATTTCCGTCGGGCATACGAAAGTGAAGTCAAGCGGATAGAAGAACAGAACGAGCCATTTTCCTTTATAGTCGGAGAGGCGCACCTTTTCGTCAAGCGTTTCAAGATTTTTGGTGCTCTCCAATTCAAAATCGGGAGCTGGCAATCCTACAAGACGATGTGCCACGAGAATAACCTCCTCAGATTAAGTATACTTTTGATCCAAACTTACCTTTCCCAATTTGGATTAGCATTAAACAGCGGGTAAGGCCTGTTTGGTACAAATTAAAAATAACACGCCCCCAGATTAAAGTCAATACTAATTTATATTAATTATAAATTGAGATCTTTTGTCATTTACTACGCCAAAGTCTTTCCCTAAATCCGCGTATGAGGAAGCATCCCATCTGCGCAGATCACTTCGGCCAGTGCCGGTTGGTCAATCGCGATCATTTCTTTTAGCAGCGGCAAGTCTTGCTCCTTCTGAATGCGATATCCGCTAAACCCGAACGCTTCGGCCAGACGCACGAAATCCGGATTGTCCAAATCAGCTCCAAGCGTGTGCAAACCGGCGCTTTTCATGCGGTTTTTCTCCATCGCGTAACATCCGTTATTCAGCAAAACCAGCTTGATCGGGAGACGGCGGGCAGCTGCCGTGGCCAACTCAGCCATCGTCACCGGAAAACCCCCGTCACCGACGATGGCAATCACCTGACGCCCGGGATGATTGAGAGCAGCGGCAATTGCTGCCGGCAGGGCAAATCCGAGCGTCCTCCACTTCCCGGAGATCAGAATTTCCTGTTGCTTTAAGGGAAAGGTTCGTTCAAACCAAAGAGTATGGTCTCCGACATCAAGGACAATGACTGCCCGCGGATCAACAAGCGTGCCCAAAGCAGACATCAGCCTGGCAGGGGTAAGCATGCCGGCCGAAGGCGAGGTTTCCTCCTCGATCCGTTTCTGCCAGCTCTGTTTGCGCTTTTGAATCAGTTCCATCCACTCCGCCTGATCCTTCTGCGGCATCTCCTGCAAACAAACCTCCACCACATACGACACATCGCCAACCACCGAGGTGACACAGGGACGCGTTCGCCCGATATTCTCCGGGATCCGGTCCACCTGGATCACCGGAATCTTTTGCGGCACAAACGCTTGCGGCCACCAGGTTGCTCCCAGGATCACACATAAATCCGCCATCTGCAGGAGATCCGTTGCCGACTGGCTGCCCGCCTGTCCCAATCCGCCGGCAAACAGAGGGTGATCATTTGGTATGAGCGACTTCGCCGGCATCGTCGCAATGATCGCCGCCTGAACCGTTTCTGCGAGGCGAATCACCTTTTCTTCTGCTCCGGCAATCCCCCGCCCCACCAAAAATACAGGCCGCGTCGACTGCCCCAGCCGGGAGAGCAATTCTGCCATCACCTCAGGTTGCGGCTGGAGCGGCGGCATAAGCGGCGGATTCGGGTAAAAGATTTCATCCGTCGCTTCCCGCCACATCTCTTTGGGAATCGACAAATGGGCAACACCGCCCCGGTTTACCGCCGCTTTGAAGGCCAGATTCAACTGTGTGGAAAATCCTTTCCCGTCAGCGACCAGTGCGGAAAAGAGGGCGATGGGCTCGATTAACCGCTGCTGGTCGATTTCCTGTTTACTGCCCGTTCCCAACTTGCTTCGCTCCACCTGACCGGTGATGGCCAGTACCGGAACACCGTCAGCCGCGGCATCCGCCAATCCATTCAAAAGCGAAACGATCCCCGGACCGCTTGTCGCCAGAACAACGCCAGGCCTTCCTGTCAATTTCGCTTCTGCCGAGGCCATCAGCGCAGCTCCCATTTCCGTACGACATGCGATATAGTTCACCCCGGACTGTTTCGCCAGTTCGCCAAGCAAATCAAGATTGGCATCCCCGATCACACCGTAAATTCGCTGACATCCCCAAATATCCAGCTGTTTGAGCAAATGCCCGGCGACATGAATCCCCATTTCACACCTCCCTTTCTATTGTGCCTATTTCCGTTTTATCTTACACAACCGATCACGAAAAACATCTGCTTCGCTTGATCATGCTCCGGAATTTTCAACGCTGCCATCGCATTAAACAGGCAACGGGATCACTTTCACTCCTAAAAAATACAAAGCCCCACTATAACAGGAGGCTTCGTTTTTCCGGTATGAGTCTTGGACTCTTGTCGCCTTGACGGAATTTAATACCGTACCGTATTTAATCAATCAACACACCGGTTTCTATAAATTATCCGCAACATTGCAATGTGTAATAATATAAAAACCAGACCGCGTGATTCTGTTCGTCTGCTGCGGCGCGCTGAAACGCTCTTTTTATATTCCGGTTTCTTGTCCGGTCAGCCAGATCCAGGTAAAAGTCAACCGTTTTCTGTTCATCCTTGATTGCAAACTTTAATCCTTCTTTAAAGTTATCGGGGCATTTTTCCGTGATCTTCGGTTCCGGTTGTTTACCCGTAAGCTGAAAATAAATATTGGAAAAGGCACGATAATGTTTGATTTCATCTTCTCTTATTTCTGAAATACGCTCTTTTTCCTCTTGAGTATCCGCCAATTCTGCCAGTTGGGCATAGCAGGCAATCGCACTGTATTCTCCGTTGATCGCGTGGGCGATATCCTGAACCAGATGCGTATCCAGTGCTTGCGATATTTGCAGATAGGGAATATTATACACAATTCGTTCCTCCTCGCAGTAAGTAACGACAATGCTATGGAAAGTGTATGTACGCCACTTGTACCTCGTGCACAAAAAAACCCCGACCGAATGACGGTCGAGGATGTTACCTCTTTCTAACCCCACGTTTCTTTATACAGGTCTTCTTTAAACCCAACCGTCACCTTGTTGCCGTCTGTCACGATCGGGCGCTTGATGAGCATGCCGTCGGAAGCGAGCAAATCCAGCATTTCTTCCTCACTCATCTCTTTCAGCTTTTGCGACAATCCGAGGGCGCGATATTTTTGCCCGCTGGTGTTGAAAAACTTTTTGATCGGCAAACTGCTCTTTTTGATCAGTTTTTCCAGTTCCTCACGCGAAGGCGGCTCCTCGGCGATATTTTTATCGGTAAACGAAATGCCGTGTTCCTCCAGGTATTTCTTGGCCTTCCGGCATGTTCCGCACTTCGGGTATTGGTACATGATCAGGGACATCGGTCATTCCTCCTGTTCCTGTTGACAAAGACCTCAGCCTCTACTGTTTATCCTTTTCATTTTTCCCCGCATCCGCCTGCCTAAACACTTGACTGCCCCGCTTGTATTCCACATCGGAAACGTTGGCTCTGGCATTGACGGCACGGGCCGCTGTGAAGAAAAAGTCGGACAAACGATTGAGGTAACGGCGTACCTCATCATTGGTCTCCTGCTGCGCACAGAGTGTGACCACGCGCCGCTCGGCCCTGCGCGCGACCACCCTGCAGACGTGAAGCGCAGATGCTCCCGGGGAACCACCGGGCAAAATGAAGCGCTGAAGCGGCTTGCATTCAGCATCGTATTTGTCGATCCACTCTTCCAAACGGGTCACCATTTCCGCAGAAACCTTGTACTGGCGGCTTTTGCCCGCTTGCGCCAAGTCTGCACCGGCATCAAACAGTTCGTGCTGGATTTCCGTCAGATCCTGAATCAGATCCTCATCCCGTTTTGCGTCCAGGCGGATCACCGCTTCGCCGACGAAAGCATTTAACTCATCCACCGTCCCGTATGCTTCAACCCTGACATCATCCTTACTGACACGCCCTCCGATCAGGCCGGTTTTCCCTTCATCACCGGTTCGGGTGTAGATTTTCATTTTTTCTCCTCCTTTGCGGGTTGCAAAAAAACTTGCGGAACGTGAAGCGTCGGATGCGTCATAAGCAGTGGCGTCACCCCATATGCCTCTTCGATCCTCTCCCGGGTGATAACCGCTTTTGGAACACCGCTGGTCACCATCCGGCCTTCTTTCAGCAAAACCAGCCGGTCGCAATATTGCGCTGCCAAGTTGAGGTCATGCAGCACAATCAGGATGGTGAGGCCGCATTCAGACTGCCACTTTTTCAGTAAATCTAAAATCGCCAGCTGATGCCGGATGTCCAAAAAAGTCGTGGGTTCATCCAAAACCAATAATTCCGGTTCCTGGGCCATCGTTCGCGCAATCGCCACCCGCTGCCGTTCCCCGCCGCTCAGCTCGGCCAGTTGCCGTTGTTTCATCGGCCAGAGCCCGGTTTGCCGCAGCACGGAATCACACACATCGAAATCACGCCCGGAGGCCCATGACCACCTGCTTTGGTACGGATAACGGCCCATTTTCACAACTTCTTCGACTGTAAATTCGATCTCTCCCAGCGGTTCCTGGGCCAGGACGGCGACAATCCGCGCTCTTTCCTTGGGCGAATACGTGTCGATCCGCTCTCCCTTCAGCCTCACCTCGCCGCTGTCCGCTTTCCATTCGCCCGTAAGACAACGGATGAGCGTGCTTTTGCCGCTGCCGTTTGCCCCCAGAACGCCAACCATTTCCCCTTTCTCCACACACAGATCGATCTCCTGTAACAGCCAGCGGCCGCCGGCTTTTTTCCCCAACCGGGCTGCCTGAAGCATGGTGCCCCCTCCTTTCTATTCCCCTTTTTTCCGCTGATGCCGCTTGAGGATCAATGCGAAAAAAGGCACCCCGACAAAAGAGGTGATCACTCCGATCGGCAACTCGGCGGGAGCGATCAGCGTCCGCGCCAGACAATCCGCCAGCAGAAGCAAGATCGCCCCGGCCAATGCAGACAGGGGAAGCAGAGAGCGATGGTCGGCGCCGGTCAACATGCGCATGATGTGAGGGATCACCAATCCGACAAAGCCGATCATGCCGGAGACGGCCACGGCCGCGCTGGTCATCATCGATGCGATGAGAAGCAGGCAAACTCTCGTTTTTGCCACATTGACCCCGAGATGGGCCGCCGCGCGTTCCCCCAGTGCCATCAGATTGAGATCGGCGCTCATCAGCCAGCAGGCAGGAAAACCGATGAGTAAAAAGGGAAATACCGCACCCACCTGGTTCCAGTCCCCCAGCGAAAACCCGCCCATCAGCCAGAATTGAATCCGCTGCATCTCTTCCGGTTTAAATGACAGGGCAAAGGTGAGCAGCGCGGCAAAAAAACTCTGGACAACGACTCCGGACAAGATGAGGGAGATCACGTTGAGTCCTGAACGCCCGCGGGCAAGCATCAGCACCAGCGCCAGTGCGAGGCAGGCCCCGGCAAAGGCAAAGCCGGGCAGCGACCAGCCTCCCAGCAATGCCGCACCCCAACTGGTCACAATCGCCAAAACTGCCCCGACCGATGCCCCGGAGGAAACCCCCAGAATATAGGGATCAGCCAGGGGATTTTGCAATATCCCCTGATAAACCACGCCGGCGATGGCCAAAATCGCCCCGACCAAAGCCACCAACAACACCCGCGGCAGCCTTAATTGCCAAATGATCACGGCATCGGTGGCGTTAATTCCGCTTCCGTTGCCCACGCCCCATTTTTCCCCGATCACTTTCCAGACGGTCATCATGTCAATATGTGTGCTGCCGAGCGAGACCGACAGTGAGAAAGTGAAAAGGAGGCAGAGGAAAAGTCCCCCGCCCCAGATCAGCTTCTTTGGCCGGCCCTTCACTTTGACTTCCCGCCAAAAAGTTCAGGATAGAGAAGCGATGCGATCTGTTTCACGCCCTGAAATATGCGCGGCCCCGGGCGATTGGTCAAATCAGGGTCAAGCGCGTGGACGCGGTGATTTTTCACGGCACTGATCGAAGACCAGCCCGGACGGGACAAAATCTCTTTTTCCCCGCCGTGAAAAGTGATGATTACGTCGGGATTCCATTTGACTACCTGTTCGGGAGAAACCTTGGGCCAGCCCTTTAATCCGCCGGCCACGTTTTGCCCTCCGGCAGCGGTGACCAGCTCATTCATGAAGGTATCCCCGCCCGTGGTGAACAGATTGGGATCCAGTTCGATCCATACCTTCATCCGTTTGTCCTTGGGAACCCCGGCAATCTTGTCGGCAATCTCTTTCCGCTCTTTTTCCATTCCGTCAATCAGTTGTTTGGCTTCCGGGAGATGATTGGTCGCTTCAGCTGTGACGTTGATCGAGCGATAAACGTCCTGAATGCTGTTCGCCCCCAGTACCAACACGGGAATGCCCAGCTTTCTCAACCGTTCGATCGTCTGCTTGTCATTCGCCGTATTGGCCAGCACCAAATCAGGCTTGAGCGCGACCACCTGCTCCACATTGATCGTGAAGTCTCCCACTTTTGGCAATTTTTTCACCTGGGCCGGATAATCGTCATTGGCCGTCACCCCGACCACTTCTTTGTCCAAATGAAGGGCAAAGGCGATTTCCGTATTGCTCGGAATAAGCGAAACGATCCGCTTCGGCTCTTTTTTGATCGTCGTCACTTCTCCGGCCATATCCTTCACTTGCACCGGATAGCTGGTCCCCGACGCTTTCGGCGCTGTTTGCCCGGCAGGATTATTTGCGCCCGCACATCCGGCCAACGTAAACAAGAGCACAAACGATAAACATAAGACCATGACACGATTAAGTTTACGCAATCTGATCAACCCCCTCCTGTTCGGCTCGATTCATGAAAAAACCTGTGCCGGCCTTAAAGGGCACAGGAAGGAGAATGGCATGCGAAAACAGGGGGGTTCGGATACAACCCCTTTGCGCATACGTCTCTCCTTTACCTCGAAGGAGAACGCAGATGGATTGAAAAAGGCAGGTCTCCTGGCTTATGGTTCATCGTCGGGCCGCGCCTTCCCATCCGTCCGGACAGTGGCATCAACGGCAGCCGTCCTCCCCAATCACAGTGGCGGGACCGCGCCGGATTCTCACCGGCTTCCCTCTTCGCTTTCCCGTAAAAAGAAAGACCTTTTTCTCCATGCACTTCGTTCGTTATCATTATAGAAGAAGAGGATGAGGGTTGGCAATTTTCAAACCAGATGAAAAAAGGAGGATTCTTCAATGCCGGCACATCCATTTA
The DNA here is from genome assembly GCF_016055075.1 of Thermoactinomyces sp. CICC 10522. Classification (NCBI taxonomy): domain Bacteria; kingdom Bacillati; phylum Bacillota; class Bacilli; order Caryophanales; family Thermoactinomycetaceae; genus Thermoactinomyces; species Thermoactinomyces sp. CICC 10522. Next base: position 71,413 of record NZ_JAECVY010000006.1, read on the forward strand.
CAATTGAATTGAACAAGGAAAACCGGGTGATCCGCGGGGATCTGTTTCTTCCTTCCGCCGGGGGCAAACATCCGGTTGTCATCATTTGCCACGGTTTCAAAGGATTCAAGGACTGGTCTTTTTTTCCGGTGATCGGCAAGCGCCTCGCCGGCAAAGGGATCGCAGCGATCACGTTTAATTTTTCCATGAACGGCATCGGTGAAGATTTGCAGAGCTTTACACAGCTGGACAAATTCGCTCACCTGACCTTTACCCGGGAGCAGGAAGACTTGTCCGTTTTGCTCAGCCATCTGAAACAAGGCCGTCTGCCCGGGGCAGAGCAACTGGATGTGGAGCGCATCGGCCTTCTGGGCCACAGCCGCGGCGGGGGAAACAGCCTCATCTTTGCCCTTGATCATCCCGGGGAAATCCGTGCCGTAGCCATTTTCAACAGCATCCACCGCCCCGACTTTTTCGCTGCGGAAGTGATGGAGGAAATCCGGCAAAAGGGAATCGGCTATGTCACCAATGCGCGGACGAAACAACAGCTTCCGATCGACCGTGAAGTGTTGGACGACATTGAAGCCAACCGGGAACGCTTCCAGTTCATGGACCGACTGCCTGAACTGAAGCAGCCCCTGCTGATCATCCAGGGCGACGAAGATCTCCCCGGCTTTTTGCAAGGAGCCGAACAAATGGCCAAACGCGCTCCCCATGCGTCGATGCATATCATCCGCGGGGCTGATCACACGTTTCGTTCGGTGCATCCTTTTGCCGGAATCTCCCCGCAGCTGGAAGAGGCGCTGAACCTGACAACAGACTTTTTCCTGGCGGAGTTTTAGAGAATCTCTGAAAAAATATCGGCATTGTTTCTCTGGTATTTTCGATTCTGTTGGTTTTCATTTCACATCCAACATATTTATAAAAAAACGCCATTCTTTCTGAAGGTATTTGAAGGAATGGCGTTTTTCAAGGGAACAAAATTTATGTGGTTTGATTGGGATCAAATGATTGCAAAAGACCGAGTTACAGCCTGTTTATTTACCTGGATGCCCCCACAATGCGGCGATATCTTTATCGGTTGATAAATCTGCTCTCACCCAGGCATCATGGGGCCGGTCATTCTCTACAAGATAACGATAGGTTCCGCTGGAAAGATTGGAAAATGTAAAATAATGATTATCACCATCTTTATATACTCGTGTGCTAGACAAGGTTACCCAACTGCGCCACTCAATTTTTGTAAGTATACACCCACTGTTTCATTTTTATTGCCATCATTATTTGCAATCACGCGAGCATAGATTTTATCCCCGCTAGAATAGCACAGATTACTGGTTCCAATATGGCCATTCGGGGGGGAGGCGTAAATAATCATTGTGCAGCCCAATCCGAACAAGCTGCTTCTACCTGACTTACATTCACAAAAGGCAAACTGAGAATGGAGATGAAAAAAAGAAGAGATAAAACGATCGGTTTTATCTTTTTCAAAGATCCACCCTCCTGATATAATTTAATAATTACATTATGTAATAAATTCACTATTATTCAATATAATAATATTAAACAAAAAATTATGCTTATTGATTTGAAAATCTCTCATATCATGTACCTTCTCTTTTACCAAATAAACTTTGATTCATTAAAATATGAAGGAGCGAATTTTATTCCTAAAAAACCTTATAGTTGCCATGTATTTTATAACCCACAATCGCAACTGTCGTACTGGAAATAATCTTTATGAATGTCCATCATAAAAAGAAATTATCATACTGCCTTGATTCGAGATATAATAAAAAAATAGCATAGGAACGTCTAAGAGAAATCAGTCAGAAATGGGTGAAATGATGGTTGAACCTCCATATGAGGAAAAATGCTGCCCTGCCGAAGGGCGTAAAAGCCACCACCCGCCGAAAATAAAAAACAACCTTATCTCCCGACTCAACCGGGTGGAAGGGCAGATTCGCGGCGTAAAAAAAATGATTGAAAATGATACCTACTGCGACGATGTGCTCAATCAGATCGCAGCAATTCAATCCGCATTGAACAGTGTGGGGAAAATTCTTCTCGAAGGGCATCTGCGCAGCTGCGTGGTGGAACGGTTGCAGGAAGGCGACATTGAAGTGATCGACGAATTGCTCATTACGGTGAAAAAACTGATGAAATGAACGGCAGTCGCCGGATCCCCGAATCATGGCAAAACCGGGAGGTACACGGTGCTTCCCTGATTCTTCCCACACCCCTGCCGGCCGATCAGAGAGGCACCGCTATCCGGCCTGCGAATTCGGTAAAATAAAAAAATCCGGGTGATTTACCCGAATTTTTATCCAAACTTAAATCATGACGGAGGAGACATTGCTTTCAAATATTTTTACGCCTGCTTTCTCCCGCATCATGACCAGGTATTGGGTATATAGCCGCCAAAGCGCCTGCCAAACCGGGTCCGTAAACGGTTTGTAGACAACGTTTAACCCGATTGCTTGCGCCTCCTGATAGTTAATTACCGAACCGTGATTGGGGTATTTGTCAATGTTGATCAATGTCTCGGCAATCTGTTTGGCCTTGAGCGGATGATTCTTGTACATCGACCGCCGGAGCCACTTCACCGCCAAACGTTTGGAATGTTCAATCGATTTGTGGCAGAAATCGATCAAAGCTGCGTCAACTCCCTGCAAAAACGGCAGATAAGCCGAGTTGAGGGGTTGTCCATTGGCATGTTCTCTCTTGATGATTTCCAATCCATTCAGAAACGCTTGGGCCGGCCGGTACTGATAACCGAAAACCGTGGGAATGGAAATTTGCGGATCGATCGGCCCCAGTTCCGACGTATTGCTCATCATGATTTCATCGGCCGCCAAACTGATCAATGTCGCTGCACTTTTGGCCGCCTGGGGAACTACAACGCGCAAATGCTTCGTCTTGGAGAGCAATGTATGCACAAGGGTTTCGGCAGCATTCGGATCACCGCCCGGACTTTCGATCACCAGATCGACATCGCTGTTCTCATCAAGGGAAGAAACAATTTCATAAAACGGAGCGATATCTTCTCTGGTGATCGCGCTGTCAGGATGTGACAAATTGGCTAAATAAACCAGGATTCTTCGCCCCGTCGCCTGTTCAATCTCCTTGATAAATTCCTGCCTTTCATAACGGTCGCGGTGAACGGCATGATAAAGCGGTGTCTGCTTTGGCAAAGAAAGCTGTTGGTAATCCATGGAATCCCCTTTTCTCTTTGGATTAGACCCGGTACGGGCGACCGTACAACTTTTCTTTGGATGGCTTGATTCCCATCGTTTCCATATCTCTTTTCAGCTTTTGTACCGACTTCGTGAAATTTTCGTATTCGCTTTCTTTTTTCCATTTGACAAGCGCGTCTTCTTTCGCGGCCAATAAAGCATCGAACATGGCATACAACCCTCCTCCAGCCAGCATACCTTAAGTATACTATATGCGAAACATTTCAGAAAGATGCAGGTAATTCTCACCGGCAAAAAATCCTTTTTTGACACTTCCTCGCCGCTGTTCCTCCCGATCTCCCCCGATTTTCCACATCTTGAATTCTATTGATCGATTTGCCCGATCTTTGCTAGACTGAAACTAATCGATTCTGCCAGAGCGAATCTCGATCGTTGAAATATACTTATGCAAAGGAGCTTTTTCCGTGAAAAAAATCGGTATCCTACGTCCGCTTGTTCATCAGGGGGCGGCCCCCGTCGAATACGCCCTGCAACTGGATGACCAGGAAATCGGGCTGAACGCGCGGTTGGGACAAGAAGTACAAATCACGTTCCTCGGTGAGCGAAACTGCATCTTTTGCGGCCGCAAAACGAAAAAGTTTTACGGCAACAACAGCTCCTGTTTTAACTGTTTTCGCAAACTGCCGGACAATGACATTTGCATCGTCAGGCCGGAACGCTGCCATTTTCATGAAGGAACCTGCCGTGACCCCGAATTTGGCCGGCATCACTGCATGCAGCCCCATATCGTCTACCTGGCTCTGTCCAGCGATGTCAAAGTGGGCATCACGCGAAAAACCAACCGGCTGAAACGCTGGGTCGATCAGGGAGCGGTCGCGGCCCTGCCGTTGATGGAAGTGCCCACCCGAAAAGATGCCGGCGAAATCGAAGTTTTCCTCTCCCAATACATCACCGACAAGACCAACTGGCGCAAAATGTTGAAAAACGAAACAGCCGACATCGATTTGCTGCAAACCCGGGCTGATTTAATCGAAAAATTGCCGGACGCATACCGCCGCTATCTGATCGAGGAGCCGCAAGTGCTTCAGTTCGATTACCCGCACATCGGCACCCCGACGAAGATCACCTCGTTTAATCTGGAAAAACAGGAGACAATCAGCGGAAAACTGATCGGCGTCAAAGCGCAGTACCTCATCCTGGACAACGGCGTGTTTGGTGTGCGCAAACATGCGGGGTTCAAGGTGGCGCTGGAATTTTGAGAAGCAGGGAAAAAACCTGCTTTTTTTTGTGCGCATCCATTTTATTTCAGCCGAAACGGGTTTCTAAAGCGGTAGGGTGGTTCAAAGCGCTTGATCCGTTTCCATTTCGGCCGAATCCGGTACAAGATCAGCCCCCCGACCACGATAATCACCATCCACACATAGATTTGGGTGGCCAGCACAACGGCAAAGATAATCATCGCCGTCGTGGTCAGCAACGTGGAAACAAACAGCACCCGTGTCGTAAGCAGACTGAAAAGGTAGATCAAGATGCCGATGAGAATCAGCAGAGGGCTTAAAATCAGCAGCGCCCCGGCAGCCACGCCGATCCCGGTGCCCCCCCGGAAGCCGAGAAACACCGAATACAAACTGCCGACCACTACAGCCACAGCAGCCAGGTAGGCTCCCATCCAGCCGGCGACCGAAAAGCCGATCAGCGTCGCCGCCATCCCCTTTACCAGATCAATGACGATCAGGACAAATGCCTCCCGCCGGTTCAATACGGAAAAGGAAGGAGGACGAAGGCGATAGGCCGGCTTCGTGACCACCCACCAATCAAACGGGAGGGCGCCGATGAAATAGGCGATGATGATCGATATGAATAAGGCCATCCCTCTCTTCCTCCTTTCTACAGATTGGGCAACCGGCGAAAGATCAACAGCACCAACAGCATCAATCCGCAATAGCCGAACAGCGGGTATAAGTAACGAACCAATGCGGGAAAGCCAAACAGGGAAAACAGATAGCCCAATACAAAAATCAGGGCAACGATCGGACGATCGGAAAGCGGAATCATCTGTCGAAGATTGGCCGTCAAGCCGTACACATTGCCGACGAGGGTGGTGAAAATCTCCGCCCAAATCGTCACCAAAAATAAATATTTCATTCCCGCCCCCAAAGTGCTGATCACATAGGCCATCGGGATTTCCAAATGAGCCACTTCACTCCAATGCACTTGCATCGCAAAATTGAAGGCAAGCAGCATCACACCAAGTCCAAGGCCGCCGATCCAGGCGCCCAGGCGGATGGTGCTTTCATCCTCGATTTCGGCACCGAGCGGAACCAGCACGGCCTGCATCATGACCAAATTAAAAGCGACATACACAATGGCGGCCAGAAACCAGTGATGGTGCAGCGGCTCTTCCGGGAAAGTAATCAGAAGTGATCCCGGATGGCTGCCCCATGCGTAAATCGCGACGAGAACGGTGAACAAAAACATGAACGGAACGACCAGAGTGTTAATCGATAAAATGCCATCCATCCCGCGCAAAATCACAATAAAGGAGAATAAAGCCGTTAAAATGACGCCCAGATGGAAGGAAAAACCCAACTGCTCCTGAAACAGTGCCCCTGTCCCCGACATCATCGCCGTGGTGACGCCAAACAGCATCAGCCCCACCAATAAGGTCATCAAGCGCCCCCAGCGCTCACCAAACAGATACGTATTGAATTCTTCATAAGAAAACGCCCTCAACCGGGCGCCCATCAACATCATGCGCGATCCCAACCAGGCGAACAGGCCCGTTGCCAGCAGCACTCCCCAGATGCTCTCCTCGCCAAAGGAGGTAAAAAATTGCAATATCTCCTGCCCGGATGCAAATCCGGCCCCGATCACCGTTCCGATATAGGTAAACCCGACGCGGCTGGCACGCTGCCATCTGCCAAATGCATGCAAGGCAATCCACGTCCCTTCTCTATTCTGGTTAGGACTAGTTTATGAAAACGGGCATAAGAAAAGACCAGCGAAAGTTCGCTGGTCTTTTCCAGGGCTGCGACTACCACCAGCCGCCGCCACCTCCACCGCCACCTTTTGGCGGTTTGTCGTTTCCTCCGGTTGAGCCGCCATCCTGGCCGCCACCATCTTGGGTACCACCGCCATTCTGGCCGCCATCAGACGGAGGAGGATTGAAAATGCCGCCGGGATTATTCCCGTTTTGGCCACCATTCTGGCCATTCTGGTCGTTCCCGTTTTGGCCATTCTGGCCGTTTTGGTCGTTCGTGTTTCCGTTTGGATCCGGGTTTTCCGGCTTTTTTGGTGATAGGGTCACCGTCACCGAATTACTTTCTTTTTGCGCTGCACCGGGATCGGTTGCCTGCGTGTCAATCGCTACCACTTTATACGTGTAGGATTTGGACTGAGCAGCACCGCCACCGATGATTTTATCCCAGAATCCGCCGTCTCCGCCATCTCCTCCGGAAGCTGCCGGCGGTTTGGCATCGGTATCTTTATAGCTGGTCGAACCCGGACCAAGCTCCGCAATCATTTGCCCGTCGCGGAACACCTGATATTTCACCCGGTTGGGCTGAGCCTGCCATTGCAGCAGAACGCCATCCTCTTGGGATACGGCAGTCAGATGCGGAGCATGCAGCTCAAACGGCGGCTGTGGATCAGGAACCCCAAAATTGCTGAAGTGTTTCGGCGGTTTATCGTCGGTCAACTTCTTCATCACGTAGGAGAAGATTTTTGCCGGCGCCGTTCCCCCGGTCATCTTGACGTAGTCGTCACCGGAGTAACCCGGGTAGAATACGTCAACCGCACAGACAAGATCAGGCGTATAGCCGACAAACCAGCCGGATTTCTCTCCGTTAATCGTTCCCGTCTTACCGGCCACATCCCAACCGTTATGCAATCCGGCAAATGTGGAACCCGTACCCTCACTCACTACTTTTTTCAGCATCCTCGTCATATAGTAAGCTGTTTTCTTCGAGAATACATTGGTAGGAGTGTCTTCAATCGGATGTTTTCGTTTCCTGACGTCGCCATCCGCATCCACCACTTTCACGATGGCATGCGGGGTATAATAATAACCACCGTTGGGGAAGACGGAATAGGCTCCGGCCATTTGCACCGTATTTACCCCATTGGTCAAACCGCCAAGACCCAAGGCAGCATACGCCTGGTCATTTGGTACAAGATTGAGGCCCAGTTTTTGGGCATATTCGAAGGCCACAGGCAATGTCACGACATCGTGCAACAGGTTAAGCGTCGACAGGTTGTACGATTCCTCCACCATTTTTTCCATCCGGATATCACCGAAGCTGCCCGGTTCATAGTTTTGCGGATGCCAAGTACCGGCCCAGTCGACGGGTTTGTCGTGAACAATCGAATACTCATTGTAATCATGTTTCTCAATCGCCGGTGAATAGACCGTGAGCGGCTTGATCGATGAACCCGGCTGATGCAGTTCCAAAGCCCGGATATGAGCGGTATGGACAAAGTTCCGTCCGCCGCCGATGGCACGAATCCCGCCTGTTTTGGGGTCAATCACGGTAATTCCCGCATCGGCATCCACTTTGCCTCCGCCCGCTGTCAGCTTTGTGCCGGAAGCGTTGGTAAAGAGGCTGTCTTTCTTCAGAGCTTCCTGCACCGCACCTTGCGCCTTGGGATCAAGCGCCGTATAAATCTGGTAGCTTCCCGTTGCCAAATCATCCGGATCGATGCCATATTCCTCTTTCAGCTCTTTTTGAATCAGATCCTTGTACGCGTCAAAATCGCTCTTCTTGGCGTATTTCTCCGCACAGTTTTCACAAGGGTTCAAAGGCGTTTGCGCCAGTTTATCCGCTTCTGCCTGCGAAATCAGCGGAGGCATCACATCATCAACCGGCATGACCTGCGTCAAAATGACGTTTCGGCGTTCCAGTGCTTTTTCTTTGTGCCGGATCGGGTTATACAACGACGGCCCTTTCGGCATCCCGGCCAGCATGGCCGCATCCTGCACCGGAAGCTCTTGCTTTTTCAAATCGTAGCCAAAATAGGATTTGGCCGCCATCTGCACCCCGGCGATGTTGCCGCCGAAGCTGATGTAGTTGAGATACGCTTCGAGAATCTGCTTTTTCGGATCTTTTCCCTCTTCTTTCAGTTTTCGCTCCAGGTTGAGCGCACAACCGATCTCTTTAATTTTACGGGTATACGTTTTGGCAGAGTTCTCCAACACGATGTTTTTGCAGACCTGCTGGGTGATCGTACTGGCCCCTTCCGCTTTACCCATGGAGATGACATCCTTGACAACCGCCCGGGCCAGCCCCTGGAAGTCCACCCCGTGGTGTTGGTAGAAACGGCGGTCCTCGGTCTTCACAAATGTGTTGACCATCAGTTTATTATGCTTGAGCAGTTCATCCATACTGATCCATTCGCGGTTGTCATACCCGAAGGAGTCGACCGGCTCTTGCTTATTATTGTAAGCATAGATTTTCGACGCGGCCGCGATATTGTTCTTGTTCACTTTGTTCAATTCGTTCGGGTTGGCTGACATCATGATGGCGGAACATCCACCGACCATGAGCAGAAAAGATGTTAAAAGAACCAATAAGAACCATTTCCATGTGAAAAAACGTCTCCATCCCGCTTTCTTCCCGCGCTTCCCGGGGCCCCCGGTACCTCGTCCGCCGGAGCGGGAGCGGGGACCGACTCGTTCGCTGCGAGAACGCGGCGGCATGGGCGAATACCCACTCCTCATGCTCACCTTGCGAAAATCGTCCATTGCGTTAACCTCCTGAAACACGTGTTACCTGCACACTGCTTCATCTGTATCCCAGCATCGGGATCCGCCGAATCATCCACTTCCAGGACTGCGATCTTGCATTTTTGCCAGCCTCTCATCTGTGCTATAGTAATAGCAGAGGTGAGAAAACATGCATACACAGGCTGTCATTTTTGCGAGCCGCACAACCGGGGTGATCGGGATCGCCGCCTCCCTGTTCCTTTGGAAAACAGCCGGCATGACCGGTCTGATCCTGGGCTTGGCCGGCTCCGCTTTCTGGTTTTGGCTGGCTTTTTACATAAATAGAAAAGAAAAGAATTCTTCTAAATAGCACTTCATCATTATAGCTTAAATCATGTGAACAGGGTTTGTCGGTTTTTAAAATTATTACAGGAATATTACACAAAACTTATGCCTATTTTACATAAAATCGCGGATTTGTAAAACCCCCCGTCACCGGAATCACAGCACCGGTAATAAAATCGGAATCAGGATGGGCGAGAAAACGGACCACCCGTGCCACGTCTTCCCCCGTACCCGGACGCCCGATCGGTGTGCGGGGATCTTTTTTGCCCCGCGCTTCGGCAATCGTCGCTTCCTTGTAAGGATCGCGAATGTCGCCGGGATATACCATATTGGCGGTGATGCCGTTTTCCGCTTCTTCCAGGGCCACGGTGCGCGTCAGGGTGACCAGACCCGTCTTGGCCGCGGCATAAGGCCCAAATCCCGCCCATGCCGGAGCGATTTCCGCATCCGGATAACCCAGGGTGATCAGGCGCCCGCCTCCCTGCTTGCGCATATATGGAATAATTTCCCTGAACAAGTAAAAAGCCCCGGACAGATTTCCCTCTATCATTTCCCGCCACATCGCATCCGTAAACGCGGCAACAGGCGTATGATTGAAAATGAAAGGCCCGGCCATCAGCACGAGTACATCAACCCTGCCCCAATGGTTCAAAACCCGGCGGGCCATGTCCCGGATCTCCTCCAACCGGCTCAGATCGCCTTGGATGAGATACGCCTCTTCTCCTATTTGTTCGATCTCTGCTGCCAACTTTCGGGCCGCTTCCGCGCTCTTTCGATAATTGATCACAATTCGGTATCCGTCCCGGGCCAATCCTTTTGCCACCTGCACGCCCAAGCCCCTCGGGCCGCCTGCCACCCATGCGACGGGCCGATCCGGCTTCGCCATGTTCACGTCACCCTCTCATTCTTTCATCTCTTCCATAATCTATATGAAAAAAGTGGCAAAAAAATCTGCATCGGCCCGGAATTCCATTGGCCAATCCGGCTATCCGGCCATCAGTCATGACCGCCCTGAACAGAAAAACCGGATCACCCATGTGATGATCCGGTTCATCCCGTTTCTTATTTCCGATTGGTCTCGTCGCACCCCTTCCCTTTGTTTTGCGAACAGAGTGGATGATTTAGTTGCCGATATAGACCGAGCGGATGATGGTGCGGGCAAAAGGGGACCCCTGCTTCGTTTTCCCGCGCACCTCGATGGTAAAGTTGTAGACGCCCGGCTCTGCCCCCTTGAATGCTCCGGATAAAGCGGAACCCTGCGTTGGCTTCAGGGAAAATTGCAGTCCCTTCGTCTTCTTGTTCTTCATGTCGGCAGAAGTCAGCACTTTCACCTGAGCCTGAAGGGCAGCAAGGTCCCATTTTTCCGGATTCTTGAACCGGACAGACATCGGCAGGGCATTGCGGCTCCACCTGCGCGGGAGATCGACGGAAAAGGAAGCTGCTTCCCCGCCGGAAAACATCGTGGTCAAGAGATAGGCGTCATCATGGGAACTGGAGAGGCGAACCTGCCAGTTTCCGCTTTCCGGTTTTTCCACCCGAAATTCCTGAACTGTTGCCCCTTTGAAGAAATCCTGGTCGATTCCCGACGAGTAAACGGGATTTCCTTTTTTGTATACTTTTCCGCTGGGGGAAACCAGGGAAACGTTTACATCGGAACCTTTAGTCAGCACGGCAAAAACAGCTTGCGCCAGCCCCGTCTCAACCGGAACGGTTTGCACTTCCGTTTTCCCGGTGGTCAGCGGACCGCCATGAACATACGTCTGATCAGCCGCCGGATCAGTATCCTGTGTTGCCGGTTTTGCCGCCGTCGTCACGACTGATGAAGCGGCAGCGGTGCGCAGGACGGGATCGATTTGACTGAAGGAGGCTGATCCCGTCCGAATGGAATCATGGTCAGCATGGGAGGTAAACAGGTGTCGCCCGTAAGGAAGATCGGCGCTCCAATCGTTTACCATGCCATCATTGGCCCCGTATTGGGAGAGATAAAGGCCCCCGAACCAGAGCGCGGACATAAATGGTCCCCAATCATCGCCCGCAGCAGTAAAATAGGCGTTTTTGGAAACATTGGGATTGGAGTCGATCTGCTGCCGGTATTTCTCCATTTCACCCGTCTGGAGCGAATAGACCCCGGGACTGTGCTGCCCCAACAGATCGGCCAGCCACCCGGCCCACCAGCTGTATGCCAGATTGGCCAGATCCGAACCGTAGTGCGGTGAGGAAAGGGTGACCACCTTGTTGACGTAAGGATAAGCGCCGTACTCAACCAGAGCTGCCTGGGTATCCGGCCCGCCTTTGCTGTGGGCGACAATATTCACTTTCTGACCGAAATAGGCGGAGATTTGCGCCAGCATTTGCGCGAGCAGTTTGCCGTTGTCCTCCGGTCTGGCCGATCCGTTGCCCGCCGCATCATACAACTGGACAAAAGCCGTTCTGTAACCGTTTGCATAAGCGAGTTCATACATATCATTAACCCCGTGATACCTTGTATCGCTCCACCAGTCCTGCGCCTTGCCGTTCATCCCTTGCACAAACACGATCGGCGGCTTGCTCAAATCGGCATTGGGCGGAGTCGCTCCGACAAACCAGGTTCCCGGCGTGGTGGAATTGGATGGCGGCGACAATGACTCCGTACCGGCAGAACCGGAAACAGTGACATGTCCCATCACTTTCGGCGGGGGCACTTCCGCCTTTGCTCCCTGCACGATACTCATCGGCAATGCCAGCAACAGACAAAGGGTCAAAACCAGCGCCAAACGCCATCGCGCTTTCACGTCGCAGTCATCTCCTTTATCGGGGTATTGTTATCAATATATTAATAATATTCAGTATATAATTAATAAAAACCTGCTAAATAATAATAAAAATATGCTTCAAAAACCAGACTTTTCATTCCTTAGCTGCGATTCCCACTGCCGGATTCACTCTCTGACAGCGGAAATCGCTTCATCCACACGTCTTGGTTATCACATGAATGCACTGATCCAATAAAATGATTACTAAACGCTTTCCCGCAAGCGCTCCGGCCAAGATGAACCGTCGGACACAAGCGGAGCCTGCTACCGGACAAATCCATTGTGCCCCGCGGCCAAGGCATCCTCCAGCCACTTCGGATGCATCGGAATCATCTCTTGCGGCAGTTCATCGCAGGGAAAAAAACGGATCTCCATCGACTCCCTTGAATGGACGGACAGATCACCGCCGATGATTTCCGCTTCAAAGTAGATGGTGACAAAATGAACCGTTCGCCCGTCAGGGTAATGAAAAATTTGTGAATCCGGTTCGGAATAAACTCCGATCAGCCGCACAATCCGCACCCTGAGACCTGTTTCCTCCCAGATTTCGCGGATCGCTGCCTGCTCCACCGTTTCCCCTGGTTCGACATGGCCCGAAGGAAGCCCCCATCGTTGTACATCCGCCCGTTTTTGCAGTAAAATGCGTCGCTCGCGGTCAAAGATGATCACTGCGACTGCCGGGCGGATTTCATCGATGCGCTCTTTGTCAGGCTGCACGTTATCTCTCCCCCTCAGATGCCGGAAACCCGCCCGTTTTCAACCGCTCCCATAACTGTTGCATATCCTCCGGCAGCGGCGCTTCCCATTCCAGCCACTCGCGAAAGCGGGGATGAAACAGGCGCAGGTGGAACGCATGCAACGCCTGGCGGTCGATCAACGGCGGTTCTTCGGCGATTCCATACATCTCATCTCCGATGATGGGATGGCCGATTGACGAGAGATGGATGCGGATCTGGTGCGTGCGCCCGGTTTCCAGCCGCAAGCGCAGCAAAGTGGCCCCGGGCAAGCGCTCTGCCACCTCAAAGTGAGTAACCGCCGGCGTCCCTCCTTCTCCTTCCCCGGCGTACCGGTAAACTTTGCGCTCCACATCGATTTTGATGGGCCGGTCAATCGTTCCACACTCTTCTTTCACCGCACCGTGCACGATCGCCAGATAGCTGCGTTCATAGCGTTTCGCAGCCATCTGCTCGGCCAGAAAGGCATGGGCATACGCATGCTTTCCGACCACCATCAGCCCGGAAGTGTCGCGGTCGAGACGGGTAACCGGGCGGACTTTGTGTTTTTCCCCTTTTTTCTGCCAATAATGCATCAGCCCGTTGGCCAGAGTCTGGTCGGGATACCCGCGTGTCGGATGAACCACCACCCCCGGCGGTTTTTCGATGACGATGAGATCCTCGTCTTCATACCGGACAGTAAACGGCACCGGCTGCGGGGGAATATGATCCGTCTCCTCCTCGGGAAAACGGATTTCAATCCGGTCCCCTTCCTGCACGCGCGCAGTAAAATAAATCACTTCTCCATTGACGGTCACAAAACGGCCCAATCTGAGCCGGCTCATCATCCGTCTGGAAAAGCGAAACCGATTCTTCAGCACCTGATGCAGCATTTTGCCGCTCTCTTCTTCTGTCACCTCATGGTGAAACATCGTCGTATTCATCAAACACCTCAATTGCTTCCAATAGGTCATTCACTCAATCCGGCCATCAAGTAGTATACCATGTTTCATTTCCTTGCAAGAAAAACAATCATGACCGATCCCACCCGAAGCGGGATTTAAGCAAACCCGGAAAAAGAGTCGTGCCCCTGGCCGGCCGTTGGGAACACAGGGAGGAGATTACGACCCGATATGCGTTATACCCCACAGAAAAAAGCATGGAGACGTTTCCCCATGCTCAGTAAACCACACCGGTTCGTTTATGTGTTTTGGCAAAAAAGGTCGGGTCCGGATCAAAATACCGCATGTCCAGCTTCTTCACAAACTGGCCGCCCGGCGTGATATAACCCGAACCCCATGTCGGATCCATCGTCACCCAGCGCCCCCCGATTTTCGCTTCCACCCAGGCGTGGCGCTGACCTCCGGCCATTCCTTCCACAAAGCGGCTGGGAATGTCTTCGGCACGAAGCAGCGCAATCGTTAAAAAGACGTAATCCTGGCAAACGCCGGAATCGGTTCGCAGCGACTTTAACGCACTGTCATCCCAGGCAAATTCGTTTTTGCGAAACTTTTCCACATCATAGTTCATCGTTTTGGCCACATACAGATAAATATCCCTGGCTTTGGAGCGTTCCGATTGATCCCCCTCGGTAATATGCTGCGCCAGCCACTCGATCGTCGGATCATCGGACTGGATGCCCCTTGACGGCAGCAGATCGCGCAGATCTTCCTTCGCCGTGCTCTTCACATCAAACTCGGCCACCGTAAAGAAGCGGAAGTAATCCCGCTGCTTCTGCGTGATCTCCGGGACATACAGCGTCACTTTATATGTTCCGGGGCCGAAACGGAGCCAGACTTTCCCGTCAAAGCGATAGTCGTGAACCGGGATGAAGTATGTCGCCTTGTCCTCTCCTTTTTGCGTGCGCACGACCATATACCGGGTCTGTTTTGCATCCTCTGCCGACGGATCAATCGTGCCGGCAATGCGGAAGGACAAATCAGCGATGTCTCCGCTGACCTCGGGAGAGAGCAAATGGATGCCGCGCTTGCTGTAGAGCGAGGTAAACATGACCGGGCTTCGCTCCACATTTTTCGTGTGCTCGGCAAATAAAGTGGCTCCTTCAATAAACGTATCCGGTTTGTTTCGGGCCGGAACCATCACCTGAATCTCGTGAATCCCCTGCCCGTACAGCAAGGGAACCCGTTCGGCAAACCGGCCGCGGTCCGTACTGACTTCCTTGTGCCACACCTGATTCCCTTTTTTCAGCTGAATCAGCACACGCTGGATGCCGCTGCCCACACTTCCTTTTACCAGAACCTCATCGTCCGCCTGCACATAGCCTTGGGAAGGATTGGCAAGCGAAAGTCCTGCTTGTCTGGCCGTCACGCTGTAAACGATGTCGCGGCTGATCTCATCGCTCTGGTTATCTGCCGTAAAAGAGGTCATGAGATAGTAATAATTCTCTTTCTTCAGATCCGGCAGGCGCACGGAGACCTGGTAATCCCCTTTTCCTTGAAAAAAGCGGACCGTCTGCTTGAAACGCCCTTCCTTGATCGGCACATAGTAATCCATCGTGTCTGGAAGATTTCCCTTGGAATGCCCCTCGTATTGCAAATGAATCCAAACATAGGGAGAGGCCAATCTGCCGTAATCTTCCACCGTTCCCGAAATCGGCAAAGATCCGTTGGCAGAAACCCGATCGTATTTGGGTGCGTCCAGCCGTGCTTTCAATTGCTTGGCATATGGCTGCAAGACAATTGGTTGACTTATGTATGATTCTTCCAACTGTTTAATCCATTTTACAAAAGAAAAGCCCTCTTTCGGCTGGTGGGGCAACTGCGCGAATCCATCTCCGACGGACGACATTCCCAGGAGGAAGGCAGTAAGCAGCGCACAACCGGTAGCTAACCATTTCCAACTCATAAATCTCCGGCCTTTCACCCTCATTCTTTTTTTCTCATTATACCTGATCATCCCGCCATTTTGACTCCTACTATTTTTTGTCATCGATCATCCTTTTCCCTTTTTATTTTTGAAAAAATCGTGAGCCAATCGTCGGACGGGCTTTTTCAGGGCAGTGATTTCAAATAAAAAACCCCCCTGACTGCCTTTGCCAGGGGGATTATATCCGGGCATATTTCTCATACTTGCGACACAGGCTCCGGGAGAATGCTTAAAAACCGTTCTTCATCCCAGATTTCTATTCCGAGCTTTTGCGCTTTCTCCAGCTTGGAACCTGCTTTCTCGCCGGCGATGAGCAAGTCGGTCTTCTTGCTGACGCTTCCCGTCACATTGGCGCCGAGCGATTCGAGCCGGGCGGAAGCTTCATTGCGGGACATGCTTTCCAGTGTTCCCGTGATCACCACCGTTTTTCCGGCCAGGGGATGACCTTCCGCAGCAGGGAAAGCCGCATCATCCGCCCCCTTGTACTCCATATTGACGCCCGCTTCCTTGAGGCGCCGGATCGTCTCGCGAACTTCCGGTTTGGCCATGTAGGTGACAATGCTGTCCGCCATTTTGGGCCCGATCTCCTCCAACGCCGTCAGTTCTTCTTCCCCGGCCTCAAGCAGGCGCTCCATCCGTTTATAGTGGCGGGCGAGAATTTTCGCCCCCTTGGCGCCGACAAAGCGGATGCCGAGGCCGAAGATGAGCCGCTCCAGTGAATTTTCCTTGCTCGCTTCAATCGCCTGCAGCAGGTTGTTCACCGACTTTTCGCCCATCCGTTCCAGCTTCAGCAAATCTCCCTTTTGCAAGTAGTAGAGATCGGCGACCCCACGAACCAACCCGTGCTCAAACAGCTGAGTCACCACTTTTTCTCCCAATCCGTCGATATTCATCGCCCCGCGGGAGACGAAGTGGATAATCCCTTCACGGGTTTGGGCCGGGCATTCCGGGTTGATGCAGCGCAGAGCGACCTCTCCTTCCAGCCTGACCAGCCGGCTCCCGCATTCCGGGCACTCGGTCGGCATGGAAAACGGCGTTTCCTCCCCCGTGCGCTTCTCTTTGAGCACACCGACCACTTCGGGGATAATATCCCCCGCTTTTTTCACAATCACATGGTCGCCGAGCATAATCCCTTTTTCCCGGATCATGTCTTCGTTATGCAAGGAGGCGCGCTTGACGATAGTTCCGGCCAGGGGGACCGGATCCAACACGGCAGTCGGAGTGACCACGCCGGTTCGGCCGACGTTCAGTTCGATCTCGCGCAAAACGGTCACCGCTTCTTCCGCCGGAAATTTGTAGGCAATTGCCCAGCGCGGGCTTTTCGCCGTATTGCCCATCTCTTCGCGCAGACGCAAATCATCCACTTTGATGACAATCCCGTCGATATCATACGACAGGTTGGGACGCCGCTCTTTCCACTCCTCGATAAAAGCGAGCACATCCTCGATCCGCCCGACCGTGCGGCGTGCCGGATTCACCTTGAACCCGAGCCGCGAAAGCCATTCCAGCGTTTCCGCATGGGTGGACAAATGTTCCTCATCCGCCTCACCTAGGGCATAAATGAACAAATCAAGCGTCCGTTCTGCCGCCAGTTTCGGGTCAAGCTGGCGCAGCGAACCGGCAGCGGCATTACGCGGGTTGGCGAACAACGGCTCCCCGCGTTCTTCCCTCCGGCTGTTGAGACGCTCAAACGCGGCCCGGGGCATAAACGCTTCCCCGCGAACCTCCAGGGTCACAGGTTCATTGAGACGCAGCGGCAGGGAACGAATCGTTTTCAAGTTTTGCGTAATATCTTCTCCGGTCGTCCCGTCGCCCCGCGTCGCCCCGCGTACGAACAAACCGTCCTCATAGCGGAGCGAAACGGCCAGACCGTCGATCTTCAATTCGCACACGTAGCGAACCGGACGCTCCCCCGCCGCTTTTCGCACCCGCTCGTCAAATTCGCGCAAATCTTCCTCATTAAACGCGTTTCCAAGGCTTAACATCGGCGAGCTGTGCACCACTTTTTCAAAATACGGCAACGGCTCGGCACCGACGCGCTGCGTGGGGGAATCAGGGGTGATCAGTTCGGGAAACTCCTTTTCGATCTCCGTCAGCTCACGCATGAGCCGGTCGTATTCCTCATCGGAAATCACCGGATCGTCCAGCACATAATAGCGGTAATTGTGCTCATGCAAAAGTTGGCGCAATTCCTGAGCCCGTTTTTTTGCATCGTCCAAATTCAAACCGTTCATCCTCCTTAAGGGAAGAAATCAAGCTTTGGTAATCGGGGCGTATTTGGCCAGCAATTTTTTGACGCCGATCGGAGCGGGGAATGCGATATTCAGCTCCAGATCCTCCCCTTCCCCCTGCACTTTTACCACTGTCCCGATTCCCCATTTTCCGTGTTTCGCCTTGTCTCCAACCATCCAGTCAAAGTCGGTGTTCGGCTCCCGGCGCACAGGGCTTCGCTTCTGCACGGATGCCAGCGGGGTCACGTTCTCATTTCCTCCGACGGCCCGCACCAGTTCCTTGGGAATCTCCTCCAGGAACCGGGACGGCAGATAGGAATTGGTCTGACCGTAAATCGTGCGCGTCCGTGCCCGCGTAAGATGAAGCTCCCGCTCGGCACGGGTGATGCCGACATATGCGAGGCGGCGCTCTTCCTCCATCTCCGTTTCATCATCCAGGGAACGAACGTGTGGAAAAATCCCCTCTTCCATCCCGATCAAAAAGACATAGGGAAACTCCAATCCCTTTGCGCTGTGCAGGGTCATCAGCGCAACCGCATCCCCGTCTTCCTTCTCCGCTTCTTCATCCAGCGCATCAATATCGGAAATCAGGGCAAGGTCGGTTAAAAAGGCGACAAGGGATTTATCCTCGTTTTTCTTCTCAAACTCCTGTGCCACCGAGAGAAATTCCTCGATGTTCTCCAACCGGCCCGCTGCTTCCAGCGTATTTTCCTTCTTCAACTCAGCCCGGTATCGGCTGCGCTCCAGCATCTCCTCCGTGATTTCCGAAGCGGACAGATAGTCAATCATCGCATGGAACTCGCGGATCATGCTGACAAATTCGCTGATCGGGTCGAGCGTCCGCTTCGTCAGGCCGATATGTTCCGGCTCGAGCAAGGCGCTGAACAACGAGAGCTGATGCTCCCTGGCGTATCGTTCAATCTTTTCCAGCGAGGCTGCTCCGATTCCCCGGCGCGGCACATTGATCACACGCATCAACGACAGGTCATCGTGCGGATTGACGATCAGCCGGAGGTAAGCCAGGATATCCTTGATCTCTTTCCGTTCGTAGAATTTCATTCCACCGACCACGGTGTAAGGAATATTGGATTTGAGCATCACTTCCTCCACCACGCGGGACTGCGCATTGGTCCGGTACAAAACGGCATAATCACGATAATGATTTCCTTGCCGGCGTCCTTTCAAAATGGTTTCCGCCACATAATACGCTTCTTCATGCTCCGTTCCCGCCTCAAACTGGCAGATCGGCTCCCCCCGGTCGTTTTCCGTCCACAAGTTTTTCGGTTTCCGCTCCGTGTTATGGGCGATCAAATGGTTGGCCGCCGCCAGAATGTTTTTCGTGGAGCGGTAATTCTGCTCCAACTTGATGACGGTCGCTTCCGGATAATCCCGTTCAAAGTTGAGGATATTGGAAATATCGGCGCCGCGAAAGCGGTAAATCGATTGGTCCGAATCCCCGACGACGCAGATATTTTTATGATGTCCTGCCAAAAGTCTGACCAGTACATACTGAGCATGGTTGGTATCCTGGTATTCATCGACATGAATGTACTGAAATTTGCGCTGATAATAGTCTTTCACTTCCGGATTGAGATCAAACAAACGAACGGTTTCCATCAGCAGGTCATCAAAATCGAGCGATTCATTGGTTCTCAGCTTCTGCTGATACTTCGCGTACACATCGGCCGCCACTTCTTCCAGCAATGTCCGAGCCTGCATCTTCATGCGCTCAGGTCCGAGCAGTACGTTTTTCGCCTGGCTGATCTTGTTGAGAAGCGAACGGGGTTCAAACTTTTTCGGATCGAGGTTTTCCTCCTTCAGCACCTGCTTGATCACCGTCAGCTGGTCTGAGGTATCGAGGATGGTAAAGTTGCGTGAATATCCGAGGCGGTCAATATCCCTCCGCAAAATGCGCACGCACATCGAGTGGAAGGTGGAAATCCAGATCTCCTCAGCCGCCGACCCCACCAGTGAAGTGATCCGTTCCTTCATTTCCCGGGCTGCTTTATTGGTAAATGTTATGGCGAGAATATTCCAGGGATGAATGCGTTTCTCCGCCAGCAGATACGCAACCCGATGCGTCAATACACGGGTCTTTCCGCTGCCCGCACCGGCGATGATCTGGACGGGACCTTCCGTCGTCTCCACCGCTTTTCTCTGCATCGGGTTCAACCCCGCCAGCAAGTTCTCCGTCGAGCGCTGATCCAGCATCTTTTCACCCTTTCACATCATTTTTCAAATCTTTTGGTTCGAGGGGCACGGCATCCGCCTTGTCCGTCGCCGGCCCCTGCTCCGGTTCGGTCAAACGCTTCTTCGTTTCCTGCACCCATTTCACTGTTCGCACCGCCATTTCCACATTGCGATATATCAGGTTGCCCACCACTACCGTATCAGCAAGCTCAGCCATTTTTTCAGCCTGTTCCCGGTTGCTGATCCCGCCGCCGTAAAACAACTGTGCCCGTTTCAACTGTTTGCGCGCCGCCAGCACCATCTGCGGATCGCCAAACCGTCCGCTGTATTCGATATACATAACCGGCCACTCAAACAGGTGTTCGATCAAACGGGCATACGCAGTGACATCAGCCTCTTGCAGCAGGGCATCCGCCTTTGTCAAACGGCTGACCTTGGCATCCGGATTAAGAATCACGTAGCCGAGCAGCAGGCATCTTTCCCACGGAATCAAATCGCCATACTGCCTGATCGCCTCAAAATGCATGCCGTGCGCCCATTTCATCTCTTCGGTGTTGAGTACGGTCGGAATCAAATATCCGTCAAATCCCGGAACGACGGAGGACAAATCGGATACTTCCTGCACGCACGGGACCGAATACCGGCGAATCCGTTCGAGCAGAGCGGATGTATTGGCAAAGGTGATGCCATCCGTCCCTCCCACGACAATGGCATCCGTCTCCGAAAGACAAATCATCTTCAGGGCCAGATCGGACAAAGCACGGTTCGGGTCCAGCTTAAACACATGCCGCCAGCCAGCTGCCATTTGCTTGATCATATTGTCACGTTCCCTCCGCCCAAAACTACAAATCCTATTATACAAAAAAAGAGCGCCAACCTCCTACTCGGTCAGCGACCTTTTTTGATTCTTTCTCACTCACCCGCCGGATCCGGCGTACCGGGCGTTCCATACAGCCGGTCCAGCGCCAGTTTGTAACCATCCGTTCCGTAATGAAGACACCGCTTAACCCGGGAAATCGTCGCCGTGCTGGCCCCGGTTTCCGTTTCAATCTGATTGTACGTATATCCTTCCTGAAGCATGCGGGCCACTTCCAAACGCTGGGCCAGCGACTTGATCTCGCCGACCGTGCAGAGATCATCAAAAAAACGATAGCAATCCTCTATCGTCTCCAGTTTCAGAATCGCATGAAAAAGTTGGTCGACTTCTTTCTTATTCAGCTTATTCAGTTGCATGCGTCCATCCTCCTCTTGGCGGAAGGAAAATCCTTTCATCCTTTAACGTATCACCTTCGACAAGTATATCAAAAAATCCCGTTTATCGAAAAGAGACTTTCCCGGTCTCCGGCAAAATATTGACCCATGTTTTCCCCGGGAGCAAGCCGACTTCTTTTCCGTCCTTGAAGGGAACAATCCAGCCGTCGCGGAATCTCCATTCGATCGGAATCCCTTTCCCTCGCTGGAACAGGTAACCTTTTCCCTTTCCCGTCACATCGACCTCCCGGTGGCCGGCCGCATCAAGCACCCGATGCCGGGCGAAGATCACCAACACGTTTTGCATCGACAGAGGCTGCCCCGTGTCACGGTCGGTTTGCTTCTCACCTTCAGTATACCGGATATAAGCGTTTGTGGCACGATCATATTGATAACCCGCGGCATAAAGCGGATGGTAAACGAGATGGATTTCGGAGGCCGCCTGCCCGTTTTCTGTGGCCGGAGCATCTGCGAAATGGTAACCTCCCCGGATGGACGGCACTTCTCCCTTTTTTTCGGCGGCCTGTTCCAACTCCTCCAGCCGGGAGTACAGATTGTGCGGCGGCTTGCGAAATGATACCCGCGTAAAATAACGCGCATCCTGATGAATCCCGTCCAGATGCGGAATATCCCCTTCCCTGATCTGCTTCAGGGCACCGGTCGACCCTCCTGCATGGACGACCACCGCATGCGCCCCTTCAGCCAAATCGAGATAATAAGGGCGAACACTGCGCACCGGCCCTACCGTTCCGTTCAGATCATTGAAATAAAACGCGGCAAACCGCGTAATCTCCCCTTCCGCCAGAATCTCCACCACCACATCCGCCCGCTGGAGCCCCGACTGCGGCCGCGCCTGGCGATGGTTATTGATCATCACCATCAAAAGCGGACGCTTTCCCTCGCTGATCGGCGTACCGGTTAACGGGCTCAACGCTGCCGGCGGAGGCTGCTCTCCTTTCGGCTCGGACGGGGCGTGCGGTTTGGCGCAAGCAGTGAGCAACAACGCGATCACCATGATCCATGGCCAACGTTTTCTTTTCATACGAAGCCCTCCTTTTTCTGTTGCCTGCCCGGAAAAATCGCCATCCCTTACCATATACTCCGCCCACACGGGGAAAAGCCTGCATTTTTTTGCAAAAAATTTGATACAATTAGCAAAGACAGGAAGAAGTGACCGGAGGTGAAAAAAGTGGCTTACCATGTGGAAACCCGCGGCCTCGAAGAACATCAGCACCCGTTTTACGTGATCCGCTATGCCGTCGTGCAAGACGGAGAAGAACTTTTGGCCAGCGTGGCCCGCTACATTCAAACCCTGAACGGGTCCAAAGTGCAGTTTCTGGAACCGGACATGAAAAAACTGCAACGCCAGCCTGACGGAATGAAGATGATCGATGAAATTGAACGCGTGATCAAGGAAGAAGGCGCACGTTTGGCTGAGGAATTAAACAATAAGCAAGGATGACCATAAAACCCCGTCTTATTGGGGTTTTCATTTTTTCCTCTGGGTGAATGTATGATGCCATCCCCCTGCTTGTATTGAAATTCAATAAAAATATATTCCAAAACGATAAGATATGTTTTATAATCAAACCGACAATATGTAAGCGGGGGGCTTTCGATATGAAGGAAACACTTTTTTTAAAACTGACTCTTATTTTTATCGGAATCATGGTTCTTGCACTGTGCATTTTTTTGGTTCCCAAGATCGGGAATTTTGCTGCAGAATTGTATCCGGATCTCTCTTATTTGAAACCTCTCATTTTAATTGATATGTACGCGGCAGCGATCCCTTTTTACATTGCTCTGTATCAATCCTTTAACCTTTTAAGCTATATAGATAAGAAGCAAGCGTTCTCGGAATTGTCGGTAAAAGCTTTAAAGAATATAAAATTCTGTGCCATCACTATCAGTACCCTATACCTGCTGGGAATGCCACTCTACTATCTGATGTCAAAAAAAATTGACCCTCCAAGTTTTATGCCAATCGACTTGGTTATTATATTCGCCTCTATGGTGGTCGCTGTTTTTACTACTGTTCTTCAAAAACTTTTACAAGATGCTATTAATATAAAATCAGAAAATGATTTAACGATCTGAGGTGAATAACAACGTGGCAATAATAATCAATATTGATGTGATGCTGGCTAAAAGGAAAATGAGCGTCACGGAACTTTCAAAGAGGGTCGGGATAACGATGGCCAATCTTTCGATCTTGAAAAATGGAAAGGCAAAAGCGATTCGATTTTCAACTTTGGAGGCAATTTGTAAGGCTTTGGACTGTCAGCCCGGAGATATTTTAGAATACAAAAGCGACGAAGACACGAAAGAATCACATTGACATTTACTTGTTTCCGAAATACCGGCGACACGCCTTTTCCTGGTCGGCATCCCAGGCTTAAAGCCGGCAAGGTCTTTCAGAACGAATGCCAGACAGATACCCGATTTCACAGACAAAGGCTGTTGACCTTCTTTTGTCAACAGCCTCAGGGATCACCTTGCGCAACATTTGTAAGTCGTAATTTTGTTTACGAATAACTGCTTTTACTCATTGATGTTCCTTTATCTTCAGATGCCCTTTCCTCCTCAGTGATTCAGGGAAATTTGAAAAATAATAAAAATCAAACTCTCCTTGCTGATCTATGCTTTTTATTATACATAGGTAATAGTGACAGTTCTTGTTTTACCGCCGACCTCTCTTACTGTGATTACCTTATGATTGTTTGGAACAGATGTCTTGAAGACACCCAGAATCCGGTCATGCCGTCACACTTTCGGTCCTCTTCTCATCGGGACGGCTTTCATCAAGGAGACAGGAATTCCCTTCCTCGGGGGCCAATTACATTTCCGGTAAAGGCTTTGCTTTTATGATTTCTGATCGTCCAGTGACTTATTAAAACCCCTTTGTATTTGTTTACATCATGAAGCGTATCGTATCTTTTCTTTGATACCCGGATAATCCCTTTCGACGGTACATAACTCGTCACAGGTCCTATAAATTTCCCGTTATGAACACCGGTCGGTCCCTTAAAATAAACCCCTACACACGCTCCCCTTTGGAGTATCGCCATTCATACTCCTCCTCTTCTCATTTTCTCTATAAAATATTCTTTTTTAATTGAAATGGTATAAACATGTACCTTTACACCTTGTCGGACAAAACAAACTTTACCGACAAGCTGTACCCCTCAAGGGAGCCGTTTTCGGTGTTTGGATTCAGGGGTGTTTACGGAACCTGACGATTCCATATTCCTTACTTCAATATTCTCCTTTTATGACAAAAAAGGAGCCCCGAATGGTTCCGGCCAGTTTAGACTTCTGCCTGGCAAATTTAAACTTCCCTTCCAATTCCGCCGGTACTTCCATCCCCTCAGAAAGCTTAAAACCAACGGCCCGCTTCTTCGGTTCATCAATCGAATACATGACGTTGACCACAAGGCCGTTCTCATAAAAGACGTAAGCCATTTTGATATTTTCCACTTGAAAACGCGACGTTTCCAAAGGTTTGGCCTGCAACTCAATGCCACGTTCTTCTTTCAAAATCCGATTCACGTAATCAAGGGTTTCTTGGCTTTCGAAAGCCGGTACAACCGTAAATGCATGCTTGTATTTATTCATAAAGTAACGCGCTTCATTCGCCCGTAACCCGGCAAGCGCTTCTGCCACAGGTGAAGATTCCAAACCAACGGCAGATACATTTTTAAAATCAACGATATAGGCCATTTTCAACTCTCCCTTGTAAGTTCACGGCAAACACATAGGTGTTAACAAATTCCGTAGTGTGAGTAGTTTGGCTAAAAACGGCTGAAACATGTACCGCCTTTATATAAAGAAAAACCCCCCAAGCACGGGGGATTGATTGAAAAAATCAAGCTTCCGTATTTTCCAGATCCCAAACCTCGATAAAATGAAATCCAACCAATCCGCCAGACTCGACGGCTTCTTTAAACTCATTAGATACAAACACCTTCCACTGCACCCGGTCATCCAAATATATCCGGAAAATATGTTCACTTGCAATTTTTTCTTGAACAAATGCATGTTTTTGCAAACCAACCCGAAGTCCTGTTTCCAACTGTTTAATAACTGCACGATCGTAATCAATCGCATTAATTGCATTAATGACATGTATCCCATAAAATCTCTTTTCCACATGATGAAGTGGCAATACCTCTGCCCTGCCTTTTAAAAAATCACTAAAACACGGACTGCTTTTTCACTAAAAACAGGAATAGGACAATCCCAAAAATGAGGACAGTCACTATCCTCGCCTTCATCGATCGTACATACCTCCACAAAACCCCATTGATCTGCAAGAGGCGCGATTTGAATCAGCAGCTCATCCAATTTAGAATAGCGATCAAAATCTCGATACCCTAATGTTTCAAAACCATCCAATGAACTTTTCAATTGCCACAGTTTCATGATCATCCCGCCATCGCCATTTGCCGCAGGGTTTTAAATCCGCGTTTTCCCCGGGCCAGGCTCCTAATGAATCTTAATTAAAAAACTGTACACGGCCTGCCCATCAGTTCTTCCGTTACTGTCATTCCAAAAGACGAATAAATCATAAATGTAATCTCCATGCTCCCGAGGTAAACGAAAGGTATCTTCAGGTTTTAGTTTAGTTATTTTTCGATCTTTTCTACTTATCAGGTTAATGGTACTTGGTTGGGGAGATTGATCAAATACAATTGTTAATGGGTCGCCCGGTTTTGCCGTGGTTTGTTGTGTAACCTTTATTTTATTCAAATCAATGTCATTGCATGGTGTGTCCCAACAGATCGTTTGTTCTCTGTATTTTACAGGCTGATCATTGATTTTAATAACCGGAGACGGGGCTTTATTGCCTTCCAAATGATCGCTGCAGCCTGTGAGAAAAAGCCCAAAAATAACAAAAAACATCAGAACCTTGTTCATTTCATCCCTCCTCAGTCATTAAGGATTTTGAAATCTTGGACTAACATTGTTCTTATCTTTTTAAGCACCGGCATCATGCAGGGAACTGATTGAAACGCCCAGCGAGGTAAGCTAGAATGAGAAGGAACGAATCGAGAGAGGAGATATTGATCCGTGGCGATTAAAGGTACGATTGAACTGGAAAATGGAGAAAAAATTCATCTCGAATTTTTCCCGGAAGCCGCGCCGATTACGGTTAAAAATTTTCAAAAGCTGGCCAATTCCGGTTTTTATAACGGCCTGATCTTTCATCGCGTCATTCCCGGATTTGTGAGCCAGGGCGGATGCCCTCACGGGATTGGCACGGGCGATGCAGGCTACACCATTCCCTGCGAAACGAATGGTAACCCGCACAAACACGTGCCGGGCGCGCTGTCGATGGCACACCGCGGGAAAGATACCGGTTCATGCCAGTTTTTTATTGTCCATGAAGCGCAACCGCATCTCGACGGTGTTCATACCGTGTTCGGCCGGGTGACGGAAGGGATGGAACACGTGCTGAATATGAAGCAGGGCACTGTGATGAAGGAAGTTAAAGTCTGGGAAGAATAACCCGCCATCACACATGGGTCGGCTGTTGGGCCGGCCTTTTTGTGTTGAAATGGTTTATGGACAAACGCTCCGGGCGACCGTTCTCCGGTCATGCGCGGGAACGATCGCCGAGGATCAAATATCCTTTTATTCACAAAAAGAATTCACGTTTTCTCTGGGTTTGCATTTGTAAATCCTGGCAATTCCTTCAGCCATACATTGGGCATAGTGATCCAAAAATGCCGAATCGGCCAGGAGATGATTTTCTTTTGAGTGCGTGATAAACAGCGAGGCAATGGAAATGGCCGGCATTTTTGTCTTTCTCAACACCGGAAGCTGTCCGCCGAAAATCTCCGTATCATTCTTTTTGCCCAGATCGACAACCCCGTACCGGCGCAAAAAACAGGCGATCTGATTGTGAAGCCAGCACTGAATCCGCCGCGTTTCATAACCGGCGATCACACTGACATAAGAAGCAAATCCCGACAAGGAAGAATCAGGGGATGCATTGGTATGAATACTCAAAAATAAATCCGCATCCTGTTCATTGGCCCACCGGCTCCGCTCTTCCGCACTGACATTGATGTCGATGGAGCGGGTCATGGTTACTTTGATCCC
This sequence comes from Thermoactinomyces sp. CICC 10522, assembly GCF_016055075.1. Lineage (NCBI taxonomy): Bacteria > Bacillati > Bacillota > Bacilli > Caryophanales > Thermoactinomycetaceae > Thermoactinomyces > Thermoactinomyces sp. CICC 10522. Next base: position 98,803 of record NZ_JAECVY010000006.1, read on the forward strand.
CTCATAGGCAAGCAGTTTCCGCCGCAGACGATAAGCGATATCCAGACAGACGTTCTTTTCCAGCAGGGAAAAGCCGATCGCGCCAACATCCTCCCCTCCGTGTCCGGGATCAAGACAAACCAACATGACCAAAATCCCCCCTTTCACCGGTTTTCTCAAATGTGATTCACTACTCAGTTCCCGACTTTTCCCACCCCCAAACTCCAAAAAAACCTGAAAAAAAGAATCTTTTGCGGCGATAAAACGGCAAAAAGCCGCCCTCAGACGGGCAGCCTCTTGCTTAAAAGCTTTCGCGAATCACCAATTGATCAAGGGAAAAGCGGGTTGTCGGCCGTGCCGGTTCCGCTGCTTTACCGATCGAAATCAGCATGACCGGAAGGTAACGCGAAGGAATGTTCAACTCCTTGATCAACGCTTCGCGGTCAAATCCACCCATTGGGCAGGTGTCGTATCCTTTCGCTTTTGCCGCCAGCATCAACTGCATCGCGGAAAGGGAAGCGTTTAAGATCGCCGAATCCCGGGCCACTTGCGGATTATTTTCATAAGCGGCGTTCACCTGTCTGACCATCGTCTCATATACTTCCTTGGGAAGCTGCCCTTGTTTGTAGGCCGTTCCATATACGTCGTGAACAGAGCGATTCGCTTCCAGGTCACCCAGAATCACCACGGTGGCGGAAGAGTTCACCACCTGATCCTGATTGAAAGCGATCGGCAGGATGCGCTCTTTCACCTCCGGTTTCGTAATCACCAGATAACGCCAGTGTTGTAAATTCCAGGCTGAAGGCGCTTTAGCCGCCAGGGTCAAGATTTCATCCAGCTCCTCGGCCGGAATTTCCACCCCGGGCGTAAATTTGCGTACGCTTCCCCGTGCTTTAATCACTTCGATTGCATCATAAACCTTCGCTTCCACCTTGATAACCCCCTGCTTCATCACCTTCTCCCGCAGGTTGCTGCGGTTGCTTCTATTATACTTTAAAAAAGTAACTTAGTAGATAAATACAAGTTTTTTTCATGAAAGTGTATTGCTTCCCCGCGATCTTGTCTCCTGTATTCTGCCAAAGAAGCCGTTGCGGCATGTATGTTCATTCTGACGGTTTTTCAGTTCTCTTCCTTTTTCACAAAACAAGCGACACATTCCACATGGCCGGTATGGGGAAACATATCGACCGGCTGCACCTCGGTAACCTGATATCCTCTTTCCTTTAAGTATTTGGCGTCCCGTGCCAGTGTGGCCGAGTTGCAGGAGACATAGACAAGGCGCTCGGGGCCCATGCCGACTGCGGCATCCAATGTTGCGGGGCCGCATCCCTTGCGCGGGGGATCGACGACGATGACATCCGGGCGAATCCCTTCCCGCAGCCAGCGGGGCATTACCTCTTCCGCACGGCCCACCTCAAAATGGACATGGTTCATATGGTTCAGCCCGGCATTTTCTTTGGCATCCTGAATCGCTTGCGGCACGATTTCCACTCCGTAAACGCGGCGAGCCTTTTTGGCCAGATAGAGGGCAATCGTTCCGATGCCGCAATAAGCGTCAATGACTGTCTCCTCGCCGGAAAGTTGGGCATAACGAACAACTTGATCATATAAAACCTTAGTCTGTACAGGATTTACCTGGAAAAAAGAGTGCGGTGAAATGGCGAAGACCACATCGCCGATTTTGTCATGGATCACGTTTTCTCCCCACAAGACGCGCGACTTTTCTCCCAGCACCACATTGGTCCGCTTTGTGTTGATATTTTGCATGACCGATTTGAGCTGCGGAAGGGAGTCAACCAGTTCCCTCACCAACTCCTTTTTGTGTGGAAGGTGCTCGCCATTGGTGACGAGGACGACCATCATTTCCCCGGTGTGATACCCCGTCCGCACCATCACATGGCGCAACACACCACGATGCTTGACCTCATCATAAATGGGAATTTTCAGCTTCCGTGCGAGCTCTTTCACCTTGGCCACAGCCTGATCGTTGGCGGAGTGCTGAATCAGGCATGATTCCATGTCGACGATTTCATGGGAGCCGGAAGCATAAAACCCGGCGACAGCCCGCCCGTTGATCCAGCCAAAGGGAACTTGCGCTTTGTTTCGGTAACGCCAAGGCTCATCCATCCCCAGCACGGGATGAATGACAACATCCGTCATTCCCCCAATCCGCATAAAATGGTCCATCACCTGTTGCCGCTTTTGTTTTAACTGCGCCTCATAGGACAGATGCTGCAACTGGCAGCCGCCGCACTGTTCATAGATGGGGCAAAGCGGCCGAGTTCGGTCGGGATGGGCTGAGACGATCTCTTCCAAGACCGCCTTGGCATACGTTTTCTTCACCTGCGTAATTCTTGCGCGCACTGTTTCCCCCTGCACGGCCAACGGAACAAAGACGGTAAACCCTTCCACTTTCCCCACTCCCGCCCCGTCATGCGCATGCCCGGTGATCATAAGCTCAATCACTTGCCCTTTGGTAACAGGTAGCTTTTGCAAATCATCTCCAACTCCTTCATCATCTCTTGTCAAACAGAATTCCCGTGAGCTTAATCAATATCGGAAGGGGGGACACCTGCGCCCCGGCCGGCGCCTCACAGAAAAAGCGTTCACCAAATGAGATGAACGCCCTTAAGGACAAAAAATTTCCAAATGGTTCGGCACTGTCTCCACCCGTCCGTTGAACTCGCCGCCCCACTCTCCGTCCAGATTCAGCTTCAACGGTTCGGGTGTGTCAATCTCAAGCTCGTTTGTTTGAAAATAGACGATCCGGGAATCGCGAACGTGCTCCCCCTTAAATGCGAGGGCGGCCAATTGCAGCAAATCGGAGATGTTGGTTTTGGGCACGATCAGGACATCCAGCATGCCGTCGCTCAGATCGGCAGCGGGAGCAAGCCGCCCAAAGCCGCCGACCGAAACGCTGTTCGCCACGATAAACAAGAGAATCTCCTCTTCCCACTCTCCTTGCGGCGTTTTCAGCTTGATCGGAAACGGTTTGCTGATCGTGCCCAACTTTTCAATCGCTTTCGCATAATAGGCCAGCGGGCCGATCACCGTTTTCAGCCGGCTCGGTGCTTCATACGTCACCTCGGTGATCCGCCCGGCTGCTGCTACATTGATAAAATAGCGCCCGCCAAATTTGCCCACATCCACCATCATCGTTTTCCCGCTGGCCACCACATCACAAGCATCGCACAGATCGCGCGGAAGTTTCAAGGCCCGAGCCAAATCGTTGGTCGTTCCCCCCGGCAGAATGCCCAGCTTGGGCGGGTCGGGAACCCGGGCCAATCCGTTGACCACTTCGTGAATCGTTCCATCCCCGCCGGCGGCAATCACTATATCAAAACCGCGCTCAGCCGCCAATGCAGCTTCTTCCGCGGCACTCCACGGTTTACTCGTCGCATAACAAGAAGTTTCATATCCCGCTTTTTCCAACCTTTTCAATAAAAGGGGCAATTTTTTCTCCACCAGTTCGCGACCGGCGGTCGGATTGTAAATCAGGCGAGCACGCTTCATTTCTGCCCACCCCTTTTCTCGGCTTTAAAATCCTTCCAACAATCTGCCTTCCATCGACTTTTATCAACGTTCCCAGTGTTAAGTTTACTCATCGTCCCCGCTCACTTCAAAGTGATTCTGATCAAACCTGTGTCGATTTTTCTTCATTTTCCTTTATTATCTTTCCCAATAACGCGATAAACCGATCATAACCGACAGGCACAACCCGGGGATGGATCAGAAGGCAGGGAGGCAAACCTTTACGGAAAAAAGGCCTGGATCCGTTTGAAGCTGGGATCCAAGCCTTTTCCACAGGAAGAGATCAGTGCGGAAGGTAAACCAGTTGCAGGATAAACAGGACTGCAAAGATATACACCAGCGGATGAACCGTTTTCCACTTCCCTTTAAAAATTTTCATCAAAGGATAGGAGATGAAGCCAAGGGCAATTCCCGTTGCGATGCTCGATGTGAGCGGCATGCTCAAAATAACGAGAAAAGCGGGAAACGCTTCGTCGATTTCTTTCCAGTTGATCTGGCTCACATGGCTGACCATCAGCGAACCCACGATGATCAAAGCCGGGGAAGTAATGGCCGAAATGCCGGAAACTGCGCCGATCAACGGGCTGAAAAAGGACGAGATCGCAAACAGGATCGCGATGACCACTGCCGTCAAACCGGTTCGGCCGCCGGAAGCGACACCCGAAGCGGATTCAATATAGGCGGAGGTGGGGCTTGTACCAAACAGTGAACCGACCAGGGTAGCCAGCGAATCCGCCAGCAACGTACGCTCCCCGCGCGGCAGTTTGTCTCCCTCCATCAGATTGGCCTGCCTGGCCACCCCCAGAACCGTCCCGGTCGTATCGAACAACGTAACCAGCAAGAAGGAAAATACCACGGCATACAGCCCGAAATGAATGACATCCTGGAAGGCGTGTACCGGGCTGATGGCCAGATGATCGGGCAGATGCGGCATGGAGACAAATCCTTTTTTAAAAGAGAGCAAACCCATAAAATAAGCGCAAATTCCCGTCACGATCATCCCGATAAACAAAGCCCCGTTAATGTTCAGCGCCAGACAGATCAGCGTGACAGCCAAACCGATCAGAGTAAGGATGGCCGAGGGTGAATGCACATTTCCCAACTGAACCAAATTGGTCGGGTGTGCCTGAATCAGACCGGACATGCGCAAACCGATAAAAGCGATAAACAACCCGATTCCGGTGGTAATCGCACTTTTCAGATTGCCGGGTATCACCTCAATCAGTTTGGTGCGCACCGGTGTCAGGGATAAGAGGACAAACAAAAGGCCTGCCACGAACACGGCAGCAAACCCGGCCTGATAACCGAGCCCGGCGTGCGCCTTGACCACGGAATAGGCAAAGTAGGCATTGAGCCCCATGGCCGGCGCGATTGCGATCGGATAATTTGCAAACAAGCCCATGATCAACGTGCCCACAACCGTGGCAATGATCGTGGCCATAAAACTCATTTCAAAGGGGACACCGGCATCGGACAGAATAATCGGATTGACAACCATGATATAGGACATGGTCACAAAGGTCGTAATCCCGGCGACAATCTCTCTCCGAACAGTTGATCCATATTGTTGTATCTTAAACATCGGCGATTGTTCCTCCAAATACGAATATTAGCCATAGCCATGTTATATAATATTCGTTTATATTAAACGATGCAAGGTTTATTTTATAAAATGCACTTTCAATAAAAAACCATGCCAAAAACAAGTCGGCATGGTTGGAAAAGATGGAACACCAAAGTTGCATTCTTTCACAACAACATAAAAGGGCCGAAGCTGTTGCCCGCCTTGGTCAACAGCTTCGGCCCGTCTTGTTCGGTAATCTTCATCTTAATCTTCTTGCAGCCAATTTGTGTGAAATACCCCTTCCCGGTCGATCCGGCGGTAAGTGTGGGCACCGAAATAATCGCGCTGAGCTTGCAGCAGGTTGGCCGGAAGCGAAGCCGAACGGTAGCTGTCGTAATAGCTCAGGCTGCTGGCAAACGCCGGAACGGGAATCCCGTTTAACACAGCGGTGGCCACGACATCGCGCCATGCATCTTGATAGGATTCGACAATCTCTTTGAAATACGGACTCAGCAGCAGGTTGGGAAGGGCCGGATCGCTTTCGTAGGCTTTGGTAATCTCTTGCAGGAAGCGGGCCCGGATGATGCATCCGCCGCGGAAGATTTTGGCGATGGCCCCCAGGTTCAGATTCCAGCCAAATTCATCCGATGCCGTCTTCATTTGTGCGAATCCCTGAGCATAGGAACAGATTTTGCTGGCATAGAGCGCTTTGCGAATCGACTCGATAAACGCAGCGCGATCCTCCACAACCGTACAGGGCAGGTTGGGTCCCTTCAGTTCCCGGCTCGCCCGAATTCTTTCTTCTTTCATCGCGGACAGGAAGCGGGCATAGACCGACTCCGTGATAATCGTCAGCGGCACACCGAGATCCAGCGAACTTTGGCTCGTCCACTTTCCGGTCCCTTTTTGCCCTGCCGTATCAAGGATCAGGTCGACCAAAGGTTTGCCTGTTTCTTTATCCACTTTGGCAAGAATATCGGCCGTGATTTGGATCAGATAGCTGTCCAACTCCCCTTGATTCCACTCTGCAAAAACCTCGGCCATCTCCTGCGCTTCCATTTTCAACAGATTTTTCATCAGGAAGTAGGCTTCGCTGATGAGCTGCATATCCCCGTACTCGATTCCATTATGTACCATTTTCACATAATGGCCGGCTCCATTCGGACCGATATAGGTGCAGCACGGTTCGCCGTTCACTTTGGCGGAAATGGCCGTCAAAATCGGTTCAACCTGTTCGTACGCTTCTTTTTGCCCCCCGGGCATGATCGCCGGGCCTTTCAGCGCCCCCTCTTCTCCGCCGGAAACGCCGGTGCCGACAAAATGAACTCCCAAACTGGCCAGATCGCGGTTGCGCCGAATTGTGTCCTCATAATAGGCATTTCCACCGTCGATAATGATATCGCCCAGTTCAACATATTTCTTCAGTTGCGTGATCATTTCATCCGTCGGTTTCCCCGCTTTGACCATGAGCATAATTTTTCGCGGTTTTTTCAGGGAATCAATAAATTCCTGCATTGTATAGGTTCCAACCAGTTTTTTCCCCGGATTTTCATGGATAAGTGCTTTGGTTCGCTCCGGCGAGCGGTTAAATAGAGACACCGTAAAACCTTTGCTTTCCATGTTGAGTGCCAGATTTCTTCCCATGACGGCCAGACCGATTACGCCAATATCGCTGTTTGCCATCGATTTTCCCTCCTCATTCACGCTGAATTTCTATACCTATTTTCCCATTCCTCATTCTCCTTACTCCTGTTATCCACTAAAATTTTCATCGTAATAAAAAACATGGAAAGGAGAATGTTGCCTCCACAATCAGAGACAAAAAGGAACCGATTTCGCTCTTTCAAGCCAAACGGTTCCCCTGTATGAATCAAGTTTCCATGCTCCTCAGCTTACCCTGTGGACACCTCTGTCTGCGCTTCGATCAGTTTTCGCGTATACCGGGAGAGAGCCTTTCGTTCCAGTACACCCCACAAGCTAGACGTTCCGTAATAAAGGGCGGTTGCGACCGGGGCTGACCAAAGAATAAAAAGAGCGATCCCGGCCATCAGGAAAAAGTTCATTTTCGCCTGACCATTCACATTTGGGGTATACTCCCTTGGAATGAGGGAGACCCGACTCGCCAAACCGGTCAGCAGTGCGATGATCAGCGGCAGCAAATGCCACGGGTCCCGTAAACCAATACTGTCCACCCATGGCACCAGCACGGAGGACGCCTGTGCTCCAAGATGAGAAAATACGGCAAAAACCGCCACGAGAATCGGTGACTGCAACAGGGCATTTAACAGCATGGAGAAAGGATTGAATTTATGTTTTTGCATCAGGTTTGCGATCTCCCCGCTCAGTTCTTCCTTCGAGCCGGTCCATGTTTTTTGCAATTCAGCCGCTTTCCGGGAAAAAACAAACTGACTGGCCATCAAGCGGGCGGTTCTGAGCGAAACGGGAATCAGGCAAACGCGTACGAGCAGAGTAAAGAAGATCAGCGCCAACCCCCAGTCGCCCAGCCACTGATACAGCTGGTCAAACGCGGGCTGAAGCAAATGCGCCAACTTTTGAATGATTGTCCAATTCGTCATCCGGATTCCTCCTCGTTTTTTTATGAAAACAAGGTGGAATCCATCCGTCCTTCCCCATCGGCATTTCCCATCTTCATGCGAGTGACGAGAAGCCAGCTTTCACGCGAAGGCAAACATTGCCGTTCACGGGGAAGTATTGCTTTGCTGGCGCAAGTCGGCTGAACCCGGGTGTGTGAAAAATGAAACTGAAACCGGACCGACCATAAAAAAGCACAAGCGGTCAGCAACAGCAGAACACATTCAAATGCGGAAAGGTCCCAGTCCAAATTTCGCCACCCCTTTCATCCTATCGTCGTTTATCATTATAACCCGGAATTTCGGGAAGGGCTACAATTCTTTCTCTTTCCCTGCATAAACCAGACGTTTTGAATCAAACTACATTCGTAGATTCTTACTTAGGAGGGTCGTTCATGAAACGCGTTGCCATTGAGTCAGGTCTTACCCCCATCCGCGAATACTTAAGCCGGGAAGGATTCCAAGTGGAAGATCTGAACAACAGCACGGCCAATCAAAATCAAGGCCAATACTCCGCGATTCTCATTTCCGGGAAGGACCGGAACATGATGGGCATGGAAGACATCGTCCACAATTGCCCGGTGATCAACTGCGACGGGCTTACACCCGAACAAGTATGCGATCGATTAAACCGGCTCCCCCAATGAGAATAAATGCCTGTTTTAAACGTTCGAGGCTGTTGACCGATCAGATCAGCAGCCTCGAACGTTTTTTCGCTTCCAATCTCCTGCTTAAAAACCGGGGGTCGGTACCGGCGTCACAGGGGTTGGCGACGGATCGGGATTATTGTTGCGGGCAGGAGGATCCGGCGGCAGTCCATAACGTTGTGATCTCAAAAAGCGCTTTAATTCCCAGTATGCTTCCCGGTTATGATAAAACGCCTGGCACAGCAGGTAGTAATCGGGATGCTCAGGACTGCAAACATACTTTTGCAAATCAATCCACCTCCTGTTCAATTCTTCACTATTGTATGTTCGTCTTATCCGCAATGAGCCTGGGCCAAAATGCCTTCGCCGTCCGGAAGCTGTCGAACACTTAAACAGAAGGGATTGTGGGATTTTCCGCAGCAGCCTTTTGCTCTTTGACAACGGATGCGATCCAGCGGGAAATCAGGGGATGCGGCAGATAGGTTTTGCCGGAATATTGCACATCAAGCCCCTGCAACCGACCGGGGACCACCTTTCTCGTAAAATAACCTTCGCTCAAGAACAGCGGGAGCACAATGACGCGGGAAAAGGTGCGACGCAATGCTTCCGCTTTTTCCCGGACGCTGTCGGGATGCAGGGTGGCGCATGCAGTCTTCCGGAAGCCCATTTTTTCCTGAAGTTGCCTGGCCAGGCTGTTCATACTGTTTTCCCATTTCTCCTTAAAGCCGGGAAGTTCACTTCCGTGCCCAACCAATAACAGCGCTTCCTGCTGCGGCTGTTCAGAAAGTTCACGGGCACGTTCGAGCAAGATTTCCGCAATCAAGGGATGATCGTCCATCGCGTCCGTCATCCGGACTTGCGCCTTGATCGGCAATCTCTCTCCCTCTGTTTCAATCTGCGGCTCGGACACCAGCCCCAAATAATATCCGATCTCTACGATATGCGTACTGCCGGAAGAAACAAACAGCGGAACAGCGATGATCTCGGTGACTCCCGCGGTTTCGAGCGCCCGGATCCCGTCCAATATCGTCCGTCCCTCCACCATTTCCAGAAAACCTGTCGCCACAGGCAGGTCCACTTCCACCCGGCTTACCGCTTCATCCACCAGTTGGACCCATTCCGGTTTACTCGATCCGTGAGCGATGACCAGAATCCCTCTTTTTCCCACGATATCACCTCATCCTGGCTAAACTGTGAGAAGATATTGCCCTGTTCTCAACCCGTAAGGCGCTGGGAGGACTTCCATACCAAGAAGGCAAAAATCAAACTGATCACCCCGCCGATCAGACTGTACGAATAGATGAACAGGTTGGCGAGTCCGTCTGCCGTCAAGAGGCAGATGGCCAGCCAATAGATCAGTCGCGAAAAGGGGTTCCCTCTCCATTCCTGATAGGTGATGAAAAAATATAAGGCGATCAAAAAATAGTGGATGGCCAAGACCGGCATATCCCCTGTATACAGTTGATAAATCCCCGATAAAAGAAAGAAAATGACGATTACGATATGAAAAATCTGCAATCATGAGCCTCCTTTTTCTGCAAACAAGCTTCAACTCGGGTTTTCGCGCCCGATGATCAGCCACGGGGAACCGCTCCCCTCCGTGTTTGCTTTCCTGTTATCCCTGGGTATGCCGGGAAAAGATCAATGTTTTTTTGCGAAAAGGAGCCCGCCTTCATCCGAGGCGAGCCCTCCGAAACAAGAATTTTATTTGATTTCTTCCAGAATGAGTTTGTTGACAAGCTGCGGATTCGCTTTGCCCCGCGTCTCCTTCATCACTTGGCCGACGAGAAAACCGAGCGCCCGGTCTTTCCCGTTTTTAAAGTCTTCGATCGACTGCGGGTTATTGGACAGCACTTTCACGACGATCTCCTTGATCTGGCCTTCGTCGCTGATTTGCGTGAGCCCTTTTTCCTTCACGATTTGTTCCGGATCTTTCCCGGTTTGCAGCATTTCCTTGAATACTTTTTTCGCGATTTTGCTGCTGATGGTTCCGTTCTGGATCAACTTGATCATCCCGGCCAGATGAACCGGCTTCATTTTGATTTCGCCGATTTCTTTTCCCTCAGCGTTAAGGTATCCGAGCAACTCGGTAATGATCCAGTTGGAAGCGGTTTTCGGATCCGCTTTTTCCATTACGGTCATGTCGAAATAATCGGCCACCGCTTTGGATCCGGTCAGGATGGCCGCATCATAATCCGACAGCCCGAACTCACGCATATAGCGCGCTTTGCGGGCATCCGGCAGTTCAGGAATCGAACGGCGGATCTCTTCTTTCCACGCTTCGTCGATGTGCAGGCGAACCAGGTCAGGTTCCGGGAAGTAGCGGTAGTCATGCGCTTCCTCTTTGCTTCTCATCGTTTTGGTGCGGTTTTCGTTTTCCAGCCAGCGCAGCGTTTGTTGTACCACCTGTTCACCGCGATCCAACAGTTCCGCCTGGCGCTTTTGTTCATATTCCAAAGCCCGTTCCACGTTGCGGAAGGAGTTGAGGTTTTTCATTTCCGTTTTGGTGCCGAACTCCGTTTGCCCCACCGGACGCAAACTGATATTGGCATCACAGCGCAGCGAACCTTCTTCCATTTTTACATCGGAGACGCCGGTATATTGGATGATCGTTTTCAATTTTTCCAGATAAGCCCGCGCTTCAGCCGGCGATCTCAGATCCGGTTCGGAGACGATTTCGATCAGCGGAACTCCGACGCGGTTAAAGTCGACCAGGGAGCCTTCTCCGTTTTCAATGTGGTTGAGCTTCCCGGCATCTTCTTCCAAGTGCAGACGGGTGATGCCGATGCGCTTTTTCTCCCCGTTCACTTCGATCTCAATCCAGCCATTTTTTCCGATTGGCTGGTCATATTGCGAGATTTGGTACGCTTTGGGCAAGTCCGGATAAAAATAGTTTTTCCGGTCGAACTTGCTGTATTCGGCAATCTCGCAATTTAAGGCCATCGCCGCTTTGATCGCGAAGTTGACCGCCTCGCGATTGAGCACGGGAAGAACTCCCGGATGCCCCAGGCAAACCGGGCAGGTATGGGTATTTGGCGGCGCACCGAATTCGGTGGAACAGTTGCAGAAGATTTTCGTCTTGGTGGAGAGCTCAACGTGAACCTCCAGTCCGATTACTGTTTCATATTTGCTCATGCCTCGATCCCTCCCAACGGCGGAACGGGTAAGCGTTCCGTTGCTTGCTCATAAGCGTGCGCCACACGCAGGATCGTCGACTCGTCAAACGCTTTGCCGATCACCTGCAATCCGACCGGAAGTCCGTCCGCCAGACCGCAGGGAACGCTGATCGCCGGCAATCCCGCCAGGTTGACCGGAATCGTCAAAATGTCGTTCATATACATGGTCAGCGGGTCATCCATCTTTTCCCCGATTTTGAAGGCGGTTGTCGGGGCGGTGGGGCCGACGATCACATCCACTTCTTCAAAGATGCGTTCAAAATCCTGACGGATCAAGGTGCGGACCTTTTGCGCTTTGAGATAGTAAGCATCATAATAACCGGAGCTGAGCGCATAAGTCCCGAGCATGATCCGGCGCTTCACTTCCGGGCCAAAACCCTGGCTCCGTGTTTCCAGGTACATGTCCAGCAGATTTTTGCCGGGTTTGCGTACTCCGTATCGCACTCCGTCATAGCGGGCCAGGTTGGAAGAAGCTTCCGCCGGAGCGAGCAAATAGTAGGTGGCGACAGCATACTCGGAATGCGGCAGCGATACCTCCTTGATGGTGGCTCCCATCTGTTCCAGCTTTTGAATTGCCTCTTCCACACGTGCGCGGACGCCGGCTGACACGCCTTCCCCCATCATTTCCTTTGGCACCCCGACGGAAAGACCCTTGATCTCCCCGGTCAACGCACTCAAATAATCAGGAACCTCCACATCGGCGGAAGTGGAATCTTTCACATCCAAGCCGGAAATCGCTTGCAGCACATAGGCGGCATCCTCGACATTTTTCGTCAGCGGGCCGATTTGATCAAGCGATGAGGCGAAAGCGACCAAACCATACCGGGAAACGCGTCCGTAAGTAGGCTTCAGCCCGACCACTCCGCAAAATGCTGCAGGCTGGCGAATCGAACCACCCGTATCCGAACCGAGTGCAAAATAGACTTCGCCTGCTGCGACAGCTGCGGCAGAACCCCCGCTCGAACCGCCGGGAACCCGTTCCAGATCCCATGGGTTACGCGTCAGCTTGAAAGCGGAATTCTCCGTCGAAGACCCCATTGCAAACTCATCCATGTTCAGCTTGCCCATGGCGATTGCGCCGGCCTCATTCAACTTGTCCACCACTGTCGCATTGTAAATCGGCACATAATTGGCGAGCAGTCTGCTCCCGCAGGTGGTCGTCACTCCTTCGGTACACAAGTTATCCTTTATGCCCGCCGGCAACGCGGCCAAAATCCCCCGCTGATCCTCTGCGGCCAATTGCTCGTCCAACTTGGCGGCGCGCTCCATGGCCCCTTCCTGATCGACGAGGAGAAAAGCGCCCACCTCTTTATCTTTCTGTTCAATCTGCCTGAGCGACTCTTCTGCCAGATCCCGCGCGGAAAGTTCCCGGCTGGCAAGCCGCTTATGTATTTCTTTGAGCGATTCTCTTAACAGCGACATCGTTCTCCCCCTTACTCTTCAAATACTGCCGGAACGCGGAACATGCCATCCTGCTGATCCGGTGCGTTGGCCAAGGCTTTCTCACGCGGAAGCGAGGGCATCACTTCGTCTTCACGCAAAACGTTTGCCATCGGAAGCACATGGCTCGTCGGTTCCACCTGCTCCGTCTCCAATTCATTCAATTTCTCGGCGAATTGCAAAATATTGCTAAGCTGAACCGTATATTGGTCCGCTTCCTGTTCGGTCAGTTTCAAGCGGGCCAAGGCAGCCACTTTTTGCACTTGTTCTTTTGAAATCGTCATCGTTTCACCTCCGAAATTCGCTCAATCGGTACATTGGAAACCTATTTCCAGTCTTCCCATTCAAATCTTTCAACAGTATAGCACAAAACGGGCTGATTCCTCATCATACCCTTGCGACAAAATGGCAAATGGGTAGAGTTAGAATATATTTTTGTGTCGAAATGTTGAAATCTTTTCAGTATAATAAGTATAATTCCATTATTTTTATCGAATTTATGAAATCAGGAGGGCTCGGACGTGAAAAATCGTTGGATTTCGATCCTCGTTTGGGCTGCGATCTCCGCCCTCGGCGCAGCAGGTTTCGCCATTTTGGCCCTGCACCGGGGCGAATCGGTCAACGCCATGTGGCTCATCGTCGCCGCCATTTGCACTTATGCAGTCGCTTATCGGTTTTATTCCCGTTTTATGGCCAGAAAAGTTTTTGAATTGGATGACAATCGAAAAACTCCGGCAGAAATTCATAATGACGGAAAAGATTTTGTGCCGACCAACAAATGGATCTTATTTGGACACCATTTTGCGGCGATCGCCGGGGCCGGACCGCTGGTAGGGCCGATTCTGGCTGCCCAGATGGGCTATCTCCCGGGAACCTTATGGATTATCGTCGGGGTTGTCCTCGGAGGAGCCGTACAGGATTTTATCATCTTGTTCGGGTCAATGCGCCGCAACGGCAAATCGCTTGGGGACATGGCCCGCGAAGAAATCGGTCCGGTCGGCGGATTTACTGCGATGTTTGCCATCCTGGGCATTATGATCATCCTGATTGCCGTCCTCGCATTGGTCGTCGTGAAAGCGCTCGCAAACAGCCCGTGGGGAATGTTTACCATCGCCATGACGCTCCCGATCGCTTTGTTCATGGGACTGTACATGCGGTATATCCGCCCCGGCAAGGTGCTGGAAGTATCCCTGATCGGCTTTGTTCTGCTCTTGCTCGCTTTATACGGCGGCCAGTATGTTTCCCAGCATCCTTCGCTCGCAGCCCTGTTCACGTTTGACGGAAAGACGATTGCCTGGATGATGATCATCTACGGCTTTATCGCTTCGGTTCTGCCCGTGTGGCTGCTGCTGGCTCCTCGCGATTACCTCAGCACGTTTCTCAAGGTTGGAACGATCGGGGCTTTGGCGCTCGGAATTCTGCTGGTGATGCCGGATTTGCAGATGCCTGCGTTTACCCGTTTTATCGACGGAACCGGTCCCGTTTTCGCCGGCAATCTGTTCCCGTTTGTGTTTATCACCATCGCCTGTGGTTCCATCTCCGGATTCCATGCGCTGGTCTCTTCGGGAACAACGCCGAAAATGATCATGCGCGAATCGCATGCGCCGATGATCGGCTACGGGGGCATGCTGACCGAATCGTTTGTCGCGATCATGGCTTTGATCGCCGCCTGTGTCTTGACGCCGGGAACCTACTTTGCGCTGAACAGTCCCGCTTCGGTGATCGGCACGGATCTGGCAACCGCCGCCCATACGATTTCCCAATTTGGCGACATCTTTAAAGTCACGCCGCAAGATCTTCAGCAGTTGGCGCAATCGATCGGGGAAAAAACCATCCTGTCCCGCACAGGAGGCGCTCCGACGCTGGCGATTGGAATGGCCACCATATTCTCGAGCATCATCGGCGGCAAAACAATGATGGCTTTTTGGTATCATTTTGCCATTCTCTTTGAAGCCGTCTTCATCCTGACCACCATCGACGCCGGAACGCGGGTGGGGCGTTTCATCCTGCAGGACTTGCTAGGCCGCTTTGCCCCCAAACTGGGCAAAACCGACTGGTACCCGGCCAACGTCCTGTCCAGCGCGCTCATCGTCGCCGCCTGGGGATATTTCCTCTATCAGGGTGTAGTCGACCCGCTTGGCGGGATTAACACGTTATGGCCGCTGTTTGGAATCGCCAACCAGATGCTGGCGGTCGTCGCCCTGGTCGTCGGCTCAACCATATTGATCAAAATGGGCAAAACGGCTTACTCCTGGATCACCATCGTCCCGCTTGCCTGGCTGACGGCAGTAACCATGACAGCCGGCTGGCAAAAGCTTTTCCATGAAAAAGCGTCGATCAGTTTTCTGAAAGCGGCCGATGTCTACCAAAAAGCAATTTCCTCCGGACAGGTGCTGAACCCGGCCAAGTCGGTCGAAGAAATGCAAAGAATCGTGCTGAATAATCAGATCGATGCCATTCTTACTGCGATCTTCATGATTTTGGTGGCCGTGATCGTCATTGATGCAATCCGCGTCTGGTACAAAATCCTGGTCAAGCGTGAAAAGCTTCCATTAAAAGAATCTCCCTATATCGGCCGTCAATCCGGGGTGATCGGGGGATGATGCGCATGAATGGCGATCAGGCCTGCCCCAAATGGAAACGGGCTTTCCGAAAAATCGCCTATGTGCTGAATGAAATCGCGGGAGTGCCCAACTATGAACGCTATCTGGAACATTTCCGGAAAGCTCATCCGGATGAAACCCCGCTGACCGAAGCGGAATTTCACCGGCGGGCCATCGACGAAAAATACGGGGGAGGCTCTATCCGCCGCTGTTGTTAACCTTTCTCCAACCTCTTCTTGCATAAAAAGAATCCCGGTCTGAGATGATGTAAGTAGAGGAGGAGAAAGAATGGCCGGATTGTTGCTTAAATTGATCATCTGTCCGCTCGTCGTAATCTTCGCAGACCGGGTCCTGAGCGAAGTGTACTTCTTTAACATTTATCAGGCCATCGTGACCGGCGTTTTGCTCGCTCTGACGGGGCACTTGATGGAAATCATCTTTCTCAGGCGCGGGCGTCTTTGGGAAAATAACGTCCTCGATTTCATTTTCGCTTCGCTGATCGTCTATTTTGTCGGCCAACTGCTCCCAGGCGCATATGTCAATGTGTTTGGCGCTCTGGTGACAGGATGGCTGCTAGCCGTGACGGAACATTTTCAGCACCGCTGGTTGCTTCGGACTGGCAGGACGCAAAAAGAGCTTGCTTAAAAGCGCAGCAAAAAACCAGGCCCTGAACCGCCTGGTTTTTTGTCATTTCAGATGTGCCCCGTTTTCCGACTGTTGCTTCGTCTCTCCCGCCTTTTCATGATCTTGTGCCAGTTTCACCGGTTCCGGCTTTTTCTCCTCATCCTCGCTCAAAATCCCGTTGGTGGCTTTTTTAAACTCACGTATGGATTTGCCGACAGCCCGTCCCAGTTCGGGAAGTTTTTTCGGGCCGAACAAGATAAGAGCGACGACGAAGATCAGAATCCATTCAATTCCGCTGATACTCACTCTCTTCCCTCCTTTAAGGGACAAGTCACAACATTTCTATTTTATTATATACCGGAAACGGTTACACCCAAAGGAGGGAAATCTTATCTTGGAGAAAAACCATTTCGGGAACGCTGCTTTTTGCGATACCACTGGAACAGGAAATAGAGCAGAAGCAGCACACCGGCGACAATGGCCGCATCATCGGTGTAGGGAGCGGCGATCTCCTCGATCTCTTTCCAACTACTGCCCAGCTGCATTCCCAGATATAAAAACAGTACCGACCACGGAACAATCGCCAGCGTGGTCAACAGAGTAAAGCGGGACAGCGGCATTTTGGAAATTCCGGCCGGAATGGAAATGGCATGGCGAACGACCGGAATAAAGCGCGCGCCAAAGATCACACCCGTGCCGTAACGGTCAAACCAGGACTCTGCCACATCCAAATGCTTTTTCTTGATCAGGAGATATTTGCCGTACTTCTCCAAAAAAGGGCGGCCGCCGTAATAACCGATCCAGTACAGAAAAACCTGGGCCAGAACCCCGCCGATCGTGCCGGCAATCAGGGCTCCGACAAAATTGATTTGCCCGGAAGCGATGAGAAAACCGCCATAGGCAAGAACGATTTCGCTCGGAATTACCTCAACCATCAGTCCAAGAGCGATGCCGAAATAACCCAGACTGGAAAGCCACTCCAGCACCGAATAGATAAATTGGTCCATTTTCGTATCCCCTTACCTGCCTTTTTCATTGCGATTTTCTGTGAAGTGTCATAATGGTCGGCGGGGCCCCTTCGCTCCCATCTTGGCAATGGTCGCTCAAAGGGGTTTCACTCCCCTCCGAATGTTGTTAATTTTCATCCCGGATTGTTTTAGACAGGGCATAAATGTTTTCTATCATCTTTGATCATAATGGAAGGCAATGTTTGCCGTCCAGCCAATTACCAGAGATGTCACAAACTATTCTATGCAACAAAAAACCCGGGCTTGCCCTTTTCGGGAAGTCCGGGTTTTATCCGGCGCTTTTATTGACCCCTTTTTTCAACGTCTTTTCGCGCTCTCCTGAAGTCAGCGAAAGAGCCTGCATGATCTGCTTCTGCCAATCTTCTTCTTTCAGCAGTTGCTCGTCAAACCGTTTCTGCGTTTGTTTGAGAGAGATGATCTCCTTTTGAATTCCCTCAACCGTTTCGCTGGTTTCACTCCATTGCCGGCTCAATTCTTCCACACGGGTTTCGACACGGAGCAAACCCTCACTCAGCTTGGCAAGATCCGCTTTCATCTGTTCAATGTTGGCGCTTTGTACGTCCAGCCGTTCCATAATCGCATGCAATAAGGACTTTACTTCATCCATTACATCAGCCTCATTCGTTTCCTTTTTATTCCATTATAAAGAAAAAACACAGGCTGTACAGTATTTGTTCTGAATTTTTAATCATCCGTTTTGGATGCAATCGGGAAAGTTCGGGGGCAGCGATTCATAAAAAACCGCACCCGGATTTGGATGCGGTTTTTCGGAGATTGGTTTAAAGTTGCTCAGAGACCACTTGCGCTTGTGTGAACAGCAAGAGGTAGTCGCGTCCGCCTGCTTTGGAGTCGGTTCCGGACATGTTGAAACCGCCGAAAGGATGAACGCCGACCAATGCGCCTGTGCATTTGCGGTTGAAATACAGATTGCCGACGAAAAACTCTTCGCGGGCTTTTTCCAAATGCAGACGGTTGCGGCTGATCACGGAACCCGTCAGGCCAAACTCGGTGTTGTTGGCAATTTCCAACGCATGGTCAAAGTCTTTTGCTTTGATGAAAGCGACTACGGGACCAAAGATCTCTTCCTGAGCGATGCGGGCATCTGGTGCCACATCAGCGAATACCGTCGGTTGAATGAAATAGCCGTTTCCTTCCGCTTTCCCGCCGCCGGTCATCAAGCGCCCTTCTTTTTTCCCGATTTCAATATACTCGAGAATTTTATTGTACGCTTTTTCATCCACAACCGGACCGAGGTCGATGCCCGGCGTTTGCGCTTCGCCGACTTTCAATTGGCTGGTTTTAGCCACCACTTTTTCCAACAGTTCGTCATAAATATCCTGATGTGCAATGACGCGTGAGCAGGCCGAGCATTTTTGCCCGGAGAACCCGAATGCCGATTTGACAATCGTCTCTGCCGCAAAGTCCAGATCACAATCGGAATCGACAACAATGCCGTCCTTGCCGCCCATCTCCGCGATGACGCGCTTGATCCATTTTTGTCCCGGCGCCCGTTTTGCAGCCAATTCATTAATGCGCAAGCCGACTTCTTTGGAGCCGGTGAAGGAAATGAACCGGGTGAGCGGATGGGTTACAAAGTATTCGCCCACTTCGCCGCCGGGACCCGGAACGTAGTTGACCACGCCATCCGGCACCCCGGCTTCGTGCAAGACTTCCATGAATTTCGCGGCGATCACGTTGGTCGGAGTGGCCGGTTTCAGGACAACGGTGTTTCCGGTGACAATGGCCGACGTGGTCATTCCCACCAAGATGGCAAGCGGGAAGTTCCACGGCGGAATGATGGCGCCAACTCCGAGCGGCCGGTAATAAAGATGGTTGTCTTCACCTGGAATGCGCACCAACGGTTGCCGCTCGCTTAAACGGATCATTTCCCGACCGTAAAACTCCATGAAATCGATGGCCTCAGCGGTATCCGCATCTGCTTCCACCCAGCTTTTTCCCGCTTCGAGCACCATCCAGGCGGAAAACTCATGCTTTTTGCGGCGGAGAATGGCAGCCGCCTTAAACAGCAGAGACGCCCGTGCCTCCGGTTTTACTTTTTTCCAGCTTTTAAAAGTTTCATATGCCGTTTGCATCGCTTTTTCGGCCAATTCGGTATCTGCTTCGTTAACAATCCCGATCACTTCATCCACATTGGACGGGTTGATTGATTTTACCTTGCGGCCGGTTTTGATCCGTTCCCCGCCGATAATAATGTCATACTCTTTGCCCATCTCCGCCTTTACTTTCAATAAAGCGGTTTCAAAAGCTTTCCGGTTTTCCTCTTTGGAGAAATCTGTAAAGGGTTCGTTTTTAAATTCGATCATCAGAGGTACCTCCTTTTTAGGCAAAAACCTTTGCGCAACAGGATAAATCGATTGGACCATTCCCGGACGTTTCCATTTTACCTTATTGTCATTAGGTTCATCAATGAGGGAATTATATACCTATTGTTTAATTTCATTTATGAACATATAATGAAAATGGTCTTTTTCACCTAAATAATATGTAATCAATTAATTTTCTCGAAGTGGAGGAATGGGAAATGTCCCTTTCGCGCAAAGTGGTGCTAACGTTGGCTGGAAATAAAGCGGTTACATCGTTTGTCTCCAACTATGGCATGAAACTGGGAGCCGCCCGTTTTGTCGCCGGAGAAAGCTTGCGTGCTGCAATGGACAGGGTCAAGCATTTGAATGACGAAGGATTGATCGTCACTTTGGATCACCTCGGCGAAAGCGTTACCAGCCGTGAAGAAGCCCTCGAAGCAACCCAGGCCGCCATCGACATTTTCGATGCCATCAAAGAAAACGGTGTCAACTCCAACGTATCAGTCAAATTGACGCAACTCGGTTTGGATATCGATCATGCATTCTGTTTGGAGAACATGAACCGGATTGCCCAAAAAGCAAAAGAAACCCAAAATTTTGTCCGCATCGACATGGAAGATACCCCGCGTTTGGATGTGACCATCGACATCTTTAACACACTGGTGGACAAATACGGAAAAGACCATATCGGATTGGTGATTCAATCCTATCTCTACCGATCTGAGCAGGATGTTATCAATCTG
This sequence comes from Thermoactinomyces sp. CICC 10522, assembly GCF_016055075.1. Taxonomy (NCBI): domain Bacteria; kingdom Bacillati; phylum Bacillota; class Bacilli; order Caryophanales; family Thermoactinomycetaceae; genus Thermoactinomyces; species Thermoactinomyces sp. CICC 10522. The sequence goes on from NZ_JAECVY010000006.1 coordinate 119,053, forward strand.
GGTAAGAAAAATGTGAATTTGCGCATTGTGAAAGGGGCATACAAAGAGCCTGCCAGCGTCGCTTTTCCGAACAAAAAAGATGTGGATCGCAACTATGTAAAACTGGTTCAGCTTCACTTGCAAAACGGAAACTATACGGCAATCGCCACCCATGACGAAGCGATCATTCATGAACTGAAAGCATGGTTGAAAGAAAACCGGATTCCTGACAATCTCTATGAATTTCAAATGCTCTACGGAGTGCGTAATGGCTTGCAGCGACAACTTGTCAGCGAAGGCTATAAAGTTCGTGTCTACACTCCGTACGGCAAGGACTGGTATCCCTATTTCACACGCCGGATCGCCGAGCGCCCGGCCAACGCCTTTTTCGTGTTAAAGAGCTTCTTCCAAAATTGATCACTTTTTCTGCTTCTGTTCCTTTTGTCGCTATCCTGGGAACGGGGTCGAGTGACTTTTCCTCCTTCCTGTCACCCGAACCCCAAGGACAGAAGCATTTTTTCCATAAAAAAGCAACACAGATCGGCTGGTTTGCCGCAAACTCCTCCTTTTGCGCCCCTTTTCGATTCTAACCGATCGACTCCTTTCATAAAATTTAGCAACTTTTCCAAAAGGAGCGATCGTATGCACCACCCTGATTCACATGCGTTTGAACAGCGCTTTTGGCTTCCGGTCTTAAAAGACCACTGCCAGTTTATCCTTGATGCCCTTTCCCCCGGAGAACAAGAGGAAATTCAAAAGGCTTCTGCCCTGCTGCAAACCTTCTTGCAACTGGCGAAACGGGCGGAAACAGCTGATTTGGAAGTGTGCCAGAAAGCAGCCGAGGAGCTGAGAGAATTTAAATTGCATCTTTTATGCCGGTTGCTTACCGACCAGTTTTCCTTTCATCTTCCCCCTACGTTCATCAATCACATGGTAAATGAGCTGGAAGAATATATGCGCATCCTGTCCAGCCTTCGCCGCGGTCAAACCCCTCCGCCCCTGCACCCGCTGCATCATCACCTGTTGTGGCTGCCGGACGCGGCCGGACACGCCGAAGGACTGCAAATCAACACGGACGGAGTGGAAAAGAAAATCAAGGAAAAGCAGCACCACTTTATCAAAACCTTTGAATCTTTTTATATTAAGGCGGTTGAGTTAACCGGATATCTGCGCACCCGTCTCCATCATTTCCCGTCCCTGGCCCGTTTCAATAAAGAAGTTGAACTGGAAATCATCCTGTTTCAGTCTTTTTTAAAAGAGCTGGTGGAAATGGGACTGACCAAAGAAGTGCTGGGGACGATTGCTCCGCTGATGGCCGACCATATGTATCGGGAAGAATGCTATTATCTGCACAAACTGGCACAAGTTTCTGCCGCCAGGCAACCCAAATGCTCCCCTTTTCCCAAAGAATGAGACGCATCCAATCAAGAAAGGCCGACCGGACATATTTTATTGAAAACAAACAGGAGGAGTCTGCGATGGGCAGCGTCATCAGTAAATGGGAAAACGCTCTTCTCATGCGGCAAGACGAATATGTGGCTCCGCATATCCCGATCACCCACCGGCTGAGTTCGGATACCCTGAAGCACATGCTTCAGTTTTTTCCCTTTGTCTATCTGAAGCCCGACAATTCCTGCCAGGGAAAGGGGCTGATGCGCATCGACCGGCTGGAAAGCGGACATTTTGCACTCCGCGTACGGGATGACGGAACCCGGTCCGTTCACGCATCGCATGCTTCCCTTCTGCAGGCGATTCACCGCAAAAAAATGAACCGCCGACACTATATCGTCCAGCAGGGAATCAACAGCAAAACACTGGGCGGTCGGATGTTTGACATCCGCACTCATCTCATGCGCATCGACGGCCGCTGGGTTGTCGTCGGCATCGTGGCGCGGATTGCCCGCGAAAAGGGATTTGTCACCAACGCCTACAGCGGTGGCAAGTCATACCACGTGTTTCCGCTCCTGGTCGAAAAACTGGGCTATGGCGAAATGGAAGCCCGCTTTCTGATCGATCAAATGATGCATCTTTCCCGCCGGGCAACCAAGCGGATCAGTTCGGTCTATCCCAAATGGTCCGAATTCGGGCTGGATATCGGAATCGATCAGGAGGGGCATTTATGGATTTACGAAATCAATGTCCATCCCGGAACCCTCGTTTTCAAAAACTTAGGCGACGCAGAACACCAACATATTCTGGAAATGCGAAAGCGGGCAGGGTAAACCGGGATTTTCCGGCGAAAATGCGTTGCAGGCCGGGCCATGTCTCCCTGCTCGCCTCCTCATGTTCCGGATGATCGCCCGGTAACCCCCCACGCTCCCCCCATTTTGCTTCACTTTCTTTATGTGTTCTTCTCTTTCAGCGCTTCCAGGTTGACGCATAAGGCGACGAGGCAATGGCACACTAAGAAAAAACAGGGAGGCGATTGATTTGAATCATGTCATGCACCTCATCATCAAATTTCTGCTGACCAGTATGATTTTATATGCCATCCTCGGCTTTATCTATGGCATCGATTCTTCCACCGTGTTGTTGACCAGCGTAATTTTGACCCTGATCGGCTATTTTGGAGATCTCTTTCTGCTTCCGCGCATGGGAAACGTTTTTACGACCGTGTCCGACTTAATCCTTTCTTTTATCGTTGTCTGGGCGTTGGGAACCTGGCTGTTTGACAGGGACATCGGTACGCAGGATTACCAAACCAATCTCGTTCCGCTGTTCCAAATCTCTCTGGTGATCGCGATCGTATATACCGTTGTTGATTGGTTTTACCACCGGTGGCTGTTTAAATATATGGGGAGAAAAGAAGTTTTTTCGCGATAAAAAATCCCCCGGCCGTCGTGGGCAGGGGGAGTCGGTGATTAACAAACATACTTCTCGGCATCGATAATCCGGGCGGCGATGTTCCGTTTGACAGCCACTTCATTGATCGGCTGGATGCGGGTGAATTTTTTGAGGATGGAAAGTTGGGTTCTCAGTGTATCCCCTTCTTCCAAGGCAGCCAATGTGTGGCGGGCAAGGGCATCCACTTTTTGCATCGAATCATAGACAAAGGCACGGGTATAATCGATTTTGAGCTGCTCTTTTTCTTCGCCATTTTTGGCGACCGCTTTTTTGGTACGGAGAAGAACGCTTTCCATGGCAAAGGTCTCAATTGCGATGTCCGCGATATCCCGCAAGATCTCCTGCTCTTTTTGCAATTCTTGTTCATATTTTTGCACAGCCAGCCCGGCAACCATCAGGAAGATTTTCTTCGCATTTTCTACATAATTTTCTTCCGCTTCCAACACCGGTGCCTCTTCATCCGGGAGGTACGGCATCAGTGTGAGCAAATCTTCCTGCAACTCCTGCGCTTTTTGGAGGAAGGGCAATTCGCCTTTTAACGTTTTGCGCATCAGCGTGGCCGGAATGATCAGGCGGTTAATTTCATTGGTTCCTTCAAAGATCCGGTTAATGCGGGAGTCACGGTACATGTTTTCGATCTCGTACTCTTGCATGAAACCGTATCCGCCGTGGATTTGTACCCCTTCGTCCACCACATAATCGAGCACTTCCGATCCGAATACCTTGGCGATGGAACATTCAATCGCCAATTCCCCGATCGCTTTGGCCGCAACGGCACCTTCGGCGTCTTCCACCCCTTCCAGTCCCGCCTCAAACATGCCGGCAATGCGGTAGACCAAGCTTTCCAACGCGTAGGTTTTTATGGCCATGTTGGCCAATTTTTCACGGATCAGTCCGAATTTGGCGATCGGAATCTTAAACTGTTTGCGCTGTTTGGCGTAGTTTGCGGAGATTTCAAGCGCCCGTTTGGAAGAACCGCAAGTTCCCACCGCCAGTTTGTAACGGCCGATATTCAGGATATTGAAGGCGATTTTATGTCCTTTCCCCGCTTCGCCCAAAAGGTTTTCCACCGGAACTTTTGCATCCTGCAATATCAGTGTTCGGGTGGATGATCCTTTGATCCCCATCTTTTTCTCTTCCGGGCCGACGGAAACGCCGGGGAAGTCGCGTTCGACGATAAACGCGGTGAATTGATCCCCGTCAATTTTCGCGTAAACGATAAAGACGTCGGCAAAGCCGGAGTTGGTGATCCACTGCTTTTCTCCGTTCAAAATGTAATATTTTCCGTCATCGCTCAAAACAGCGGTGGTTTTCGCTCCCAAAGCGTCTGAACCGGATCCCGGCTCCGTCAGGGCGTATGCAGCAATCTTCGCACCCGTTGCCAGGTCGGGCAGATATTTTTTCTTTTGTTCTTCATTGCCAAAGAAGACAATCGGCAAGGAACCGATTCCCACATGAGCCCCGTGGGAGAGTGCAAAGGAACGTCCCAAGGATAATTTCTCCGTAATCAGGCTGGAGCTGATTTTATCCAATCCGAGCCCGTTGTACTTTTCAGGAACGTCGGCGCCGAGCAACCCCAGTTCGCCGGCTTCTTTCAACAAGCGGACCGTATGTTCAAAACGATGCTCTTCAATTTCCGGAAGCACGGGCAAAACCTGATCCCTGACAAAATCCTCCGTCATTTTCGCAATCATTTTCTGCTCTTCGGTAAATTCTTCAGGGGTAAATACCTCTTCCGGTTCGGTTTGGGAAAGCAGATAAGCGCCGCCTTTGACTTTCTTATTTTCTGCCATATCTATCCCTCCAAATTCGATTTGGTCACCTTCAGACGCGTTCGATGAGCCCGGCCGCTCCCATGCCGCCGCCAATGCACATCGTCACCAGACCATACCGTTTATTGCGCCGTTTTAACTCATTCAAAATCGAAACCGTCAATTTCGCCCCGGTGCAGCCGAGCGGATGACCGAGGGCAATCGCCCCGCCGTTCACGTTGACGATATCCGGATTCAATCCAAGTTCCCGGATCACGGCGATCGCCTGGGAAGCAAAAGCTTCGTTTAACTCAACCAAATCGATCTCATCCAGGCTGACTCCCGTTTTCTTTAACAATTTGGGCACGGCTGCCACGGGCCCGATCCCCATCACATCCGGGTCTACCCCGCCGAGAACAAAGCCGCGGAAGACGGCCAAAGGCTCTACTCCCAGTTCCTCCGCCTTCTCGCGGGACATCACCATCACAGCTGCCGCTCCGTCGCTCGTTTGCGAAGAGTTTCCGGCCGTTACGGTTCCGCCCGATTGAAAGGCGGGGCGCAATTTGCCCAGAACCTCCAGGGACGTATCAGGCCGAACGCCTTCATCTGTATCAAAAACCCGTTCTTCCACCCGCAACTTGCCTTTTTCATCAAAAACATGTGTCTTGACCGTAACCGGGACGATTTCATCCTTGAATTTGCCCTCTTGAATGGCCGCATAAGCTTTTTGATGGCTGACGAGGGCAAACCGGTCCTGATCTTCACGGGAGACATTGTAGCGCTTCGCCACCTCTTCCGCGGTATGCCCCATGGACATGTAGGCTTCCGGCAGATGATCCATCAGCCAGGGATTGGGCGCCGGCTTATAGCCCCCCATCGGCACCATGCTCATGCTCTCCACGCCGCCGGCGATGATGATATCAGCAAAGTTGCACATAATTTTCTCCGCGGCGATGGCAATTGTCTGCAATCCGGACGAACAGAAACGGTTCACCGTCATTCCCGGAACATCCGTGGGCAGCCCGGCTCGCAGCGCTACCAGGCGGGCCATGTTCATCCCTTGCTCCCCTTCGGGAAAAGCACACCCCAAAATCACGTCTTCCACTTCTTTCGGGTCTACCTGAGGAACCCGCCGCATGAGGTCTTTGACCACTTGAGCGGCCAGATCATCGGGACGGGTCGTTTTCAGCGTCCCTTTGTGGGCCTTGCCGACTGCGGTCCGGGCGCCGGCCACAATCACTGCTTCGCGCATGTTCTCTCCTCCCTTTTCTGTGATAATGCGTTGCTGTTGCAGGCCAGGTTGTGGTACCCACCCTCCCTGCGTTCCCAATGGTCGGTCAGAGGTTTACAGGATATGGATTTTTCTCCGGTCAGTTGCGGAGCGGTTTTCCTTTGGCAAGCATGTATTGCATCCGCGCCTGTGTTTTTGGTTCACCGATCAGGCTCAAAAACGCTTCCCGTTCCAGATCCAACAGGTATTGCTCGCTGACGAGCGTTCCTTCCGGAACCGCACCCCCGGCCAAGACATAAGCCAGTTTGCCGGCGATTTTGTAATCGTGCTCCGTGATATAGCCGGATTTCAGGAAACCGTACGCACCGAGTCGCAACACATTGTAACCCGTTTCACCGACAACTGGGATTTTGCGCGGTTTCGGCGCTTTGTAGCCGGCTTTATACAGCCCCAGTGCCACCTGTTTGGCCTCGTAAAGCAAGTGGTCGCGATTGATGGTGATTCCGTCATAAGGTCGCAGGTATTTGTATTTTTGGGCATCAGGCCCGCTCGTGGACACTTTGGCTTGCGCGATCGTCTCAAAAACGTGGTTTACCAACGGCTGCAACGCGACGCGGTCACCGGGGTCAATCCCTTCGGTCCAGCGGAGTAGCATTTCCTTGTTGCCGCCTCCTCCCGGGATCAATCCTACCCCGACTTCCACCAGACCCATATAGGTCTCGGCAGCAGCCTGTATCCTGTCACAGGGCATGCACACCTCGACACCTCCGCCCAAGGTCATTCCATAGGGAGCGGCCACCACGGGGCGATCCAGATACCGGAGGGAACCCATCGCATCCTGGAACTGGCGCACCATCAGATCGATTTCCGGCCAGTTGTAATCTTGCGCCTCCATCAGCATCAGCATCAGGTTTGCACCTACGCAGAAGTTCGGAGCTTCAGCACTGATCACCAAACCGCGGTAATTGGCGCTCACTTCTTTAACCGCTTTCCTAATCATGCTGATGATATCAGCCCCGATCGCCTGTTTGGGCGAGTGGAATTCCAGGCAGGCGATATCATCGCCGATATCGATCAGACTCGCCCCCTTGTTGCCGGCAATCTTTTTGCCCTGCTCTTTGAGACGGGAGAGAGAGATCACCTTTTCGCTTTCATCGACATCACCAAACTTGCCGCCGATGTTGAAAGATTGGACGCGACCCTCTTCCGTCTGGTAGAAGGAAGTCGCTCCGGAGGCGAGCAATTTTTCTACCAGCGGCGGAATCGTCTCCCCTTCTTCCCGCATGCGCGCCACCGATTTTTCAACCCCGATGGCATCCCAGAGTTCAAACGGCCCCAAATCCCAGTTGAATCCCCAGCGCATCGCCCGATCCACGCTCACGATATCGTCGGCGATCTCCTCCAGGTGCTCAGCCGTATAAAGGAGCGCTTTTTTCGTAATAATCCAGGCCAATTTGCCGGCAGGATCATTGGCATAAACCAGCGCCCGTAACTTTTCGGCTTGCGTTTTTCCCCGCTTCGCCTGCTCTAGTGAACGCGCTTTCAATTTTTTGCGCGGGCGATAATCGAGCGTCGCCGGGTCCAGGACGAGAATCTCTTTCCCTTTTTCCGTCTTGACTCGCTTGTAGAATCCCTGTCCTGTCTTCTCGCCCAGCCATTTGTTTTCCACCATTTTCACCAGCAGCGGGGAGACTTGGAATGCTTCTTGTTCTTCCGGGTTCGTCACATTTTCACGCACGTTGTCAGCCACATGGACAAAGGTATCCAATCCGACCAAATCCAGTGTGCGGAAAGTTGCACTCTTGGGTCGACCCATGGCACGCCCTGTTACATCGTCCACTTCATCAGGTCCCAGTCCCAGCTCTTCCATCGCTTTTAGCGTAACCTGCAAACCATACGTGCCGATCCGGTTGGCGATAAAGTTTGGCGTGTCTTTGCAGATTACAACCCCTTTCCCGAGCACCTCTTCGGCAAATGCCTTCATCTCCCGCAGGATGTTGACGTCAGTCAGCTCGTTGGGGATGATCTCCAATAATTTCATATAGCGCGGCGGGTTGAAGAAATGGGTGCCGAGAAAATGTTTTCGGAACGCTTCCGACCGGCCTTCCACCATCTTGTTGATAGAAATCCCGGATGTATTGGAGCTGACCACCGTACCCGGTTTCCAAACGCTTTCTATGCGGGCGAACAAATCTTGTTTGATTTTCAGATTTTCCACCACGACCTCAATAATCCAGTCCACATCCTTCAAGGAATCAAAGTCATCCTCCAGATTGCCCACCTGGATCAGGTCTGCCGCTTCCTTTGTATACAATGGTGAAGGCTTTTCCTTAAACAATCGCTCTTTTCCCTTTTGCGCCAACCGGTTGCGAACCACCCGGTCTCCCAGCGTCAGCCCTTTGGCCTTCTCCTCCTCGGTCAAATCGCGGGGAACGATATCGAGAAGCAATGTCGGAATCCCCACATTGGCCAGATGTCCGGCGATGGCTGCACCCATCACCCCGGCGCCCAGCACGGCAGCTTTTTTTATTCGTTTCAATCGAGCTCCTCCTCTCTGCGGTTTACACCCAGCCATTCCTGTTCATCTGAATGAATAGTCATTCATAAAAAGGTGAGAAAAAAACCTCTCCTGGGCGGATCGGCTTATTTTGGAGAAAAATGTTTACAACATCAGAAATTTTATTTTGTTTGAAATTAATTTCAATAATATTATTTCTCTGTTTTCTCTCTTCGTCAAGGGGTTGCTTCATACTTTTTTGTCTCTTTTACACAATTGCAAATTCAATCTCAACTCCGGAGTACCGGACGTTCATAATTTCTTGTATACCCACACCCAGACCACGACACCGACGACAATCGCCACTGCGAGAGCGATGAGAAGGCGCACTTGGGCATTGAAAAACGGGTCGGGAGACACTGGAGAAGCAGCAGGGGGAGTAACCGTATCATCGGGTTCTGTCATTCCGGGATCATCCGGCTCCGGGTTCGGCGATGGGCTTTGCCCGGCCTGGAAGCCAAGCGAGTCCTTTAAAATCCGTTTCTTTCCGTCAACCGTTCCTGCAAAACGAATCAAAGCCTTATACTGCCCCGGGGCGAGATCGTGAAAAACATAGGATACTTCCGGTGTACTCTGACGGGATACCAGCGCAGAAGCGGCCGGTTTCCCTTTGCTGTCAACCAGGGTAAACAACCAGTCTCCTTTGGCCGAATTCCCGTAGAGCAGTCTTCCGGTCACTCTGATTGCATCATTGTCAGGAGAAACAGCCGCCTTAATCCCTTCGCGGGTAAAAGGACATGAGGCCTGCAAGAGATAATGGCCCGGTCCGATGATCCCGTCAAATTGAACGGTCGATTTCACCCTGCCCGGCTGATTGCCGATTTTGGCAAATGCCACATCGCGATCGGCGGCATAACGAAAGGCCTCTTTGGTGACAAGATCAACATAAGTCCAACTTCCTTCCACATTTAACCCGTTTGGCACGTCCAGCCGGGCATAGAGGTAAAAGCGCTCTGCAGCCAAATCATACGCCACACTGCAGCGGATCGGATAACTTTGTCTTTGTCCATAGGGCGGAGGAGCGGCAAAAGGCTGTTCCGCTTCGGCATGTTTCGGCACGTCACCCGGGCCGGCAGCATCAAAGGTCACCTTTGCCACATATTTTTTGCCCACGGTAAATAAATGTTGGTTAAACACCGCTTCACAGCTGATCCCCTGGCAAGTCGACACTGTCTGTTTGCCAACACCGTCAATGACATACGTCCAAGTTCCGTTTATTTCAGCATCTTGCCCGACATTAGTCAGTTCGGAGCGAACCACGACCCCCGGGCCCGGCTTTGAACCGGCAATCGTCACTTTGATCCCGGCTGGCCGTGTCTCAGCCAGTACCGGAGGCCAACTGCCCAAAACCAAACAGCAAAGGAGCATCAACACAGCAAAGAACCATCCGGCCAGTTTCCATTTCATCGATCCGCCTCCTCGATTTTTATTCAGAATATTTTATATATTATATTTATTATACCATGTTATTCTACTTAATGATTAAATGAAACCTGTTTAAGGGAAATGATTCCAAAAAAAGAAGTGCCGGTGAGCACTTCCACAATTAATGAAAATCCGATTTTGCGTTGAGGTTATGCATGTGGCGTCCGGGTGGTCCGGGGACGCAACGCCGGCGTCTGCGGAATAAATCCCTTCACCAGATATGCCGCAAAAACAACCCACCAAAGATAATTAAGGAACAAAAAAACAAGCCATTTTTGCCAGATCTCCAAAAAAGACAGCAGATCAAACGCGACAAAATATGCCGGAAGAATTGCTAACTGGGCCCGATCTCCCAATGTTTCAGCTAATTCCCAATAATATACTTCCTCCACCTTCAGCAATTTGTCCCGAAAATAGATCCCTACTATCGGGCGAACGCTGGAATAATAGAAAAAGCCGGGAATCCCTAACAACCGACGGTTGATCGACATAAAGATATAGGTCGCAATCAGAAGTAAAAGATAGGCCATGTGATCCCCCCGTTGCTACACCACCGATAAGTAGGCAAATGAAAAAGCAGTACTCAATTTGCATGCGATTGAAGATTCCTCATTCCATTACCCGACCAGCTCCAAACGCGGTAGGGAAAGAGCCCTTCCCGGACAATGGGATTTCCCGCTTTCATCCTTGATTTCACGATTCATCAAAATGCCTTGTCCATGTTATTATTCTTTGTCCCGATCCCCCTTCCTTCAAAGGAACTGACAAAATTCGCTAAAAATACCCAAAATCCGCTTGTGTCTTCCGTGAAAATGTGTTCCAGGGCGGTCGCCGGGTACTGTTACCCTCCCGAATTGGTGATACATTTATTCCCTGGTTGTGTTTGACAAGATGATCGATTCCGGGCAAGGGAAACAGAAAAAATCCATTGTTCCTTTGAGGCAATGGATTTCCTTCCTATGTATTCATCTTCATTTGGTAACATTCAGATTTTAACACATGTTTTGATTGGGAGAAAGTTCGTTTATTCAGCAATAACGGTTAAATTCACCGCGACGCTTGCTTTTCGTCTTCCTGAATCACTCGATTGCAGGAATGTCAGGATTTTTTGCCACTCCATTCGTTTGCAGATCCTTCCCCTTCAGCCCGATATTTACACCAAACCCGATTGAGTCCTTCATCCTTCTTATTACTATTTATAAGTGAAAGAACATTTTCTTTGATCCCGTTTTTTTCCCCAAAGCGTGAGGATATGAAAAGTCGCATAAATTCCCGATTTCGAGCGATACGCCCGATTATACCGCCTCATCACTTCCGTCAGCACATTTCGCTGCAAAATAAAATTTTGTTTGCTTTCGCTGTAACTTTCCCCGGCAGCTTTGATCCGCTCCAGCAAGGTGCGGCAATCTTCGTATTCGATCCGCTGCCAGCACTCTTCCGGTGTCACATCCGACAAACCGGCCCCGTCAAGCAACTGCACCCATTCCTCCGCAGTGCGAAACGGGAGAAAATGCCTTTGCGGGGGCAACTCCCATTCAAGCTCCACTTGCCTGAACGTCGCCTGCAGCTCCTGACACGTTTCGGGGCCAAAAACGGTCATGCCGTACCAGCCTTCTCCGTTCAGCATCTCTCTCACTTTTGCCAGCACCCTTTCCGGAGCTTGCAGCCAGTGACCCATCAGATTGGTGATAACCAGGTCAAACATACCGAGACCGGAAAGATCATCTTCTTCCACATCAGCCGCAACAAACTGAACGCGTGCAGAAGCAACCCGTTCCCGAGCCATCTCGATTCGCCGGGGGGACAAATCGAGCGCAACCAGCTCTGCCCGGGGGAAATATTCAAGCAACAATTCGGTAAAATAGCCTGTCCCGCAACCGAGATCCAGGATGCGGCCCGGATCAAACACCCGATCTTTTAAACTGAACAGAAGGCGATGGGCCATCCTTTTGTAAACAACCAGGAATTCGTCATATGAAATAGTTCGGTTCATCTGGCGAATGAATTGTTTTTTATTGATTTTCAAGCCCTTTCGCCCTCCATATCACGTACTTATTTTATCACGGCCTTTTTTTCTCCAATCAGTAATCAAACTCCTGCCCTGGTTCAATAAAAATGATCATGATTTGCGGGTACAAGCTGAAAATGAAAGCGAAGTGAAATCAGAGGGTCGTGGCGCCCCGCTGACCGCCATTCAAAACGGGGAAGATCATGCGTGGGGCACCACGGCCTGACCAGCAATGCACCTTTTGCACAAAAAATCTTTTTTATCCCGAAAATGCTTTATAGTTTGCGCTGGAAAAACTGGCGCAACGTTTCGGCGGCGTGTTCCAGCGTGGCCAATTCCTCGGCGGAGAAATGAAATCTGCCTTCTTTGCCCTTTAATTCATATGTACCGCTGATCCAATGGTCAACAGCGGCCGGCTGGTACTTGATCCCCACAGTTTCGATCTCACCGGAAAGCCAGGAAGTGGGCCGGAAGTGAATGATTTGGAAACCGTCCTTTTCCTTTCCCGTATAAGCCTCATTATGATGTTTAAATCCCAGACGGGCAAATCCATCAAGGAAATGGCCCTGAAGCCCCGAAGCATAGACATCGACTATATCGCGATCTTCAGCATCGACACCGCTTTTGATTTCCAGATCCGTTTGGAAGAAAAAGCGCGTATTCACGGAAGAAACGGGGAGGTGGCGGGGACAGACAAATTCAAAGGGGTATTCTCTTAATTCCTCCGGCTTGATCACCACATCTTCTTCAAATACGGTGATCTTTGCCACCACTTCATTGACATCAACCCGCTGTCCTCCGCTCGGATAGGCAGATGCAAGGCAAAAATGCACCCTCAGCCCTTCCATGACTTGTTTTACTTCACCCCCCTTGAGGACGATCTTTCCCGTCACCGGTTCTCCCATCGTCAAGTTCTCCCGGTCCAGCACCAAATCGACCTGGGCCGCTCCAAAGCCAAGGGAAGCCAGAAAATTTTTGATCACGAGGCTCATCCTTTCAGTCGCTGGAATAAATCAGTTGGAAAATTGATAGCCCATATATCGTATCACAGAATCCCGTTTCAAATAACTGATTTCATTCCAGATCCGCAAACATACTTCCCTCTCTCGCAAGCGTTTCGTTTTTTGTTTTCAGGGGATATTCCAAAATTCCGAATCTCACCGGACGATTGAGTTTGTCCGATCAGGCAAAACAACACAACTTGATTGCCTCGATCGCCTGTCTTAAATCTTCCTCCCGATGGTTGGCCATCAAGGAGAAACGCAGGCGGGCGGTTCCGGCAGGAACAGTGGGCGGGCGAATCGCGACAGACAGGACTCCCTGCTCCTGAAGCCGGTGACTGAAAAGAAGCGCCTGTTCATTTTCCCCGACCACAACGGGAATGATCTGCGTGGCCGAACCAGCCACATCGAGCCCCAAACCGGTCAGCTGCCGGCGAAACCAGCCGCTTTTTTGCCGCAATTCCCGGCGCAACCGGTCTGCATCACGCACCAATCTCAATGAAGCACGAATGCCCGCAATAATGACCGGTGGCAAGGCGGTGGTATAGATGAAGGGACGACATTTATTGATCAGATAGCGAATCCAGTCGCGTTTCCCCGCCACATACGCCCCGTATACGCCAAAAGCTTTGCTGAAGGTGCCCATGTAAAGATCAATTTCCCGGTCAACCCCCAATTCATGCGCCATCCCTTTTCCCTCGTCTCCGAACACGCCCCCGCCATGCGCATCATCCACCACCAGGGCGGCATCATAACGTTTTTTCAGCTCCACCAGATCTCTCAGCGGGGCGACATCGCCATCCATGCTGAAAACAGTATCCGTCACAATTAGTTTCCGTCCGGCTCCCTGCTGATCCGCCGTTTTCAGCAGACTCTCCAGATGATCCGGATCCAAATGCCGGTAAATGTATTTTCGTGCTTTGCTCATGCGGATGCCATCCACAATGCTGGCATGATTCCACTGATCGCTGAAAACGGCATCCGACGGCTTGAGAAAGGCGGAGAGCAATCCTGCATTGGCCATATAACCATTGGGAAACAGGACAGCGGACTCTGTTCCTTTAAAAGCAGCCAATTCCTGTTCCAGCGCCTCCGCCTCCTCGCTATGCCCGATAATCAGACGCGAGGAACCGGCACCGCTTCCTTTTTCCGCCGCTTCACGCATCGCCTGAATCATGCGGGGATGCCCGGCCAGACCGAGGTAGTTGTTGGAGGAAAAATTGACCAGCCTCTTCCCTTTTCTGTGCAAAACGGGGCGGTGCGCATCCGCTGTCGGAATCAAATGCCGGTTCAGGTGATCTGCGGAAAGGGCCTGCAATTCTTCCCGGATCGTACGGTTCCAGAGTGAACTCATGCCGTCTCCACTTCAATCTCAAAACCGAGATCGCGTATCATTTGATGATCCAATGAAGACGCCTGTCCTTCCGTCGTCAGATAATCCCCCACAAAAATGGAGTTGGCCGGGTATAAGGCCAGAGGCTGCAATTGGCGCAAATTCACTTCTCTCCCCCCTGAGACGCGAATCTCCTTCGTCGGACAGACAAACCGGAACAGGGCAAGCACTTTCAAACAGTAGCGCGGGTTCAATTCTTTCAAACCCTCCAGCGGGGTTCCGGGAATCGCATTGAGAAAATTGACGGGGATGGAATCAGCATCCAAATTGCGCAGCTCATAAGCCATCTCCACCACTTGTTCACGCGTCTCTCCCATACCGATGATACACCCTGAACAAGGGGACAGACCCGCTTTTTTGGCCGCTTCCACCGTTTGCACACGGTCATCGTATGTATGAGTGGTCGTGATCCGCCCGTAATGTTCCCTGCTCGTGTTCAAATTGTGATTGTAACGGTCAACCCCTGCTTCCTTTAACCGTTTGGCCTGGCTTTCCGTCAAAATTCCCAGGCAGGCGCAGATTTTCATGTTTAACTCCTCTTTAATCACCTTTACTGCTTCAACCACTTCATCCAGTTCCTTCTCCGTCGGTCCGCGACCGCTGGCCACGATACAATAGGTTCCGGCCTTGCGGCTCAGTGCCTCTCTGGCCCCGGCGACCAGGACATCTTTTTTGAGCAGCGTATATTTCTCGACCGGCGCCTGCGAAACAATTGATTGGGAGCAATAGCCGCAGTCCTCGGGACACAAACCGCTTTTCGCATTGATGATCATATTCAGCTTTACTTTCTTGCCAAAATAAGCTTTCCGCACCCGAAACGCCGCCTGCAAAAGCGGCAACAGCTCGTCATCGGGCGCATCCAGCACAGACAATCCCTCTTCCATTGACAACCGTTCTCCGGCGAGCGCCCGATCAGCCAGAGTTTCCCATCGCGATTTCCCCATACTGCTCAGCCTCCTGTTTTTAAGGTTGAAATCCATTTTTTTATGTCGACATGCTGAAGAAACACCTTTTTAATTTTCGTTGCAGTCAGTCCCCCTTCAATCCACGGAACGGTCCCCCAGACGTGAACACCGGCAAACCGTTCAATCAAACGCGGATTATGCGGAATGCTCGGGTCATCCACACCCGGCTTGAGACCATTTAAAACAACCCCTGCGATCCGCAATCCCCGCTGCCGGATGGCGCTCGCCGTCAACGCTGTATGATTGATGGTGCCAAGCTGCGGATGGGCGACAATCAACACCGGCCACCCGATTTGCACCGCGAGGTCAGCCATTGTCCATTCCTTTCCCAGAGGTACCACCCAGCCGCCGGCACCTTCGACAAGAATCACTTCATGCTTTTGCTGCAACTTCTTCAAAGCGGCAAGAATCCTGTCAACTTCGATCTCCTCTCCGGCCAGTTCCGCTGCCAGTCCGGGAGCCACCGGCAAGGAAAAGTTGTAAACCACAATCTCCTGCAAGCGGTCAGTGACACCCGTCCATGCTTTCAGGCGCATGCCGTCGCTCCCGGGGTCGTCCGGCTCTCCTCCGCTCTGCACCGGTTTCATTACGCCGACATCAATCCCCTGATCTGCCAAGGCCAAAGCCAGGCCGGCAGTTACCATCGTCTTTCCGATTCCGGTTCCGGTCGCCGTGATAAAAAGCCCGTTTCCGCTCACTTGGCCGTCACCTCGCGAATCGCCTCATGCAGGATGGACACCATCGCTTGCAAGTCGGGAAGCGGAGTGGCCAGCGGCGGCATCAGTGTAACCACGTGATCCAGCGGCCGTGTCACCAGTCCCAGTTCCCGAGCCTTGCGGCATACCTTCGCTCCGATGGCTTCGGCAAACGGATAGGGCTCTTTGGTCTCTTTCTCTTTTACCAGTTCAATGCCCACCATCATTCCCAGCTGACGCACTTCGCCGACAGCCGGCAAATCTTTCAGCGCTTCCAGATGATCAGCAAGGCATCGGCTCGCTTCCTGCACATGATCCAACAGATGCTCCCGCTCATACAAATCCAGGTTGGCAAGCGCTACCGCACAGCCAAGCTGATTTCCCGTATAGGAATGACCGTGGAAGAAGGTTTTCGCTTCACTGTGGTCCGCGAAAAAGGCATCATACACTTCATCTGAAGTAAGTGTTGCGGCAACCGGCAAATAACCCCCAGTCAATTTTTTCCCGACCATCATAATGTCCGGTTGTACGCCTTCATGCTCACAGGCAAACATTTTGCCGGTACGTCCAAATCCCGTCGCCACTTCATCGGCCAACAATAAAACATCATATTGGCGGCACATCTTTTCCACTTCTGACAAATAGCCCGGGGGCATCATGATCATCCCGCCGGCTCCCTGAACCATCGGCTCCACAATCAGGCCGGCAATACGTTCTCCCTGGCTCTTCAAGACCGACTCCAATTCATGCAAACAGGCTTGCTTGCATTCTTCAGCTGTCCCATCAAACCGGTAAGGATAGGGGTAAGGAAGCTTAATTGTGGAAAAGAGCAAGCGATCAAAGGTGGCATGGAACAGATCCATCCCCCCGACACTGACAGCGCCGACAGTATCCCCGTGATAACCGTTTTTCATGGAGAGAAACGTGTTTTTCTCCGGGAATCCGCGGTTTTTCCAGTACTGGAACGCCATTTTCAACCCGATTTCCACTGCCTCCGCCCCGCTGTCAGAATAAAATACTTTTTGCAGCCGGGTCGGAGTAATCTTCACCAATCGCTCCGCCAACAGGATGGCCGGAATGTTCCCCATTCCCAACAGCGTGCTGTGCGCCACTTTTTCCAACTGCACCTTAATCGCTTCATTCAGCGCCGGATGGTTGTGACCATGTACATTCAACCAGACGGAGGCATTGCCGTCATAATATTCCCGACCCTGCACATCGTACAGCTTCACCCCGTCCGCCCGCTCGATGATCAGCGGTTCATCCTGGAGATACTCTTTCATCTGGGTAAACGGATTCCACAAATAAAGTCGATTCTTCTCCAATAACTCTTGATAGGAGAATCCGGCCAAGCAAAACCCCTCCCTCCTTATTTGTAAACCTATATTTTTTTAAGGTTTACAATCAAAGTATAACATACCGGCCATCCGGCAGAATACCCGGATTTACCCTGATGAAATGAAACAACCACAGCCCATCTTTGACCGGAAATAGGAGAATGCACATACCTTTTTATCCCTGAGTCAATAGGATATAGAGAACCTTGAGCGGGAGGTGAAAAAATGGGCTTCAGTTGTTTCGGTAGTTGTGGCGGTTTTGGTTTCGGCTGGAGAAGGCTGTTAATCTTCCTCCTTGTCATCGCAACCATCTTTGTCTTTGTTGGTGGAGGATTCGGCTTCTAAACTAAATCATCGAAACATCCCCCGGTAACCCGGGGAGAATGCAAACAAAATGAATTAAACGCAACTTGGAGATCCCTTTTATCACCTGCATCAGAATATTGCCTATTAAAAAATGGCCTTTTCCCTCAAATTGAGGAAAAAGGCCATATACTTTTACCCGTTGACAGCCATGATCAGCTCGTTTCCCTCTTCCTTCCGATCCGGTTTTGCCTGAGGCATCTCCCCGTCTTCCACGCGATAACAGCTTTTGACGGTTCGAATCACGTCCATTTCTTTCAAACGGGCGAGCACCTGATCCAAATCCTGTTTGCTCACATGATGGGTAACTAGGACGATTTCCGCTTCTTTCTGATTGGTTCTCGGCTGTTGCAGCACCTGCTCCAGCGAGATGTTGTAATCGGACATCAGCCGGGTGATTTGCGCCAACACGCCGCATTCATCGGCCGCAATCAGGCGCAAAAAGGTTTTAAAGCGCTTCTGTGCATCCCCTTTCAGCTTTTTCTCCCGATAGGGTTTGACGACGCTTCGCCCGTTTACACCCAGATTCATATTTTTCACGACCGAGACCAGATCCGAGACGACGGAAGTGGCTGTGGGCAGCTCACCCGCCCCTGGTCCGTAAAACATGGTCTCCCCCACCGCTTCCCCGTATACATAGACAGCATTGAACACACCATGCACAGATGCGAGGGGATGGGAGCGGGCGACGAGAGCCGGCTGTACACAAATCTCGATTCCATCCTGATCATGGGCGGCCACACCCAAAAGCTTCATCTCATAGCCCATTTTTTTCGCATAGGCGATATCTTCCCGGCTGACCGACTCAATCCCTTGCACATCAACATCTTCCAGACTGACCGGGGAATGAAAACCCAGGGTCGACAAGATAACCATTTTACGCGCGGCATCAAGTCCCCCGACATCGGAGGAAGGGTCCGCCTCCGCATACCCCAAAGCTTGCGCTTCCTTCAAAACTTCTTCATAACCGGCTCCTTCGCGGCTCATCTTTGAAAGGATGTAATTGGTCGTTCCGTTTACAATTCCCATGATGCGGGTGACGCGATCTGAAGAGAAGCTGTCCATCAGCGCACGCAAAATCGGGATGCCCCCGGCTACACTTGCTTCATAATAAACATCGCAATTCATTTCCCTCGCCTTGTGCAAGATCTCCGCCCCATGAAGCGCCATCAAATCCTTATTGGCAGTCACCACATGTTTCCCCTGCTCCAGGGCTTTGAGCAGGTATTGCTTGGTCGGATGGATTCCTCCCATCACCTCGACAATGACGTCGATTTCCGGATCCATTAACAAGTCATCCGCCCTGGTGGTGATCAGATTTCTGTCCAATTCGATCTGTCGCTTTTTCTCCGGTTCCCGCACCAATACCTTCGCGATTTCGATTTGTGAGCTTGTCTGGTTGCGAAGTTCTTCCTGATGGCCGGCAATAATCCGCGCCACACCCGTTCCGACAGTGCCCAACCCCAACAAACCGACTTTTACTTTTCTCTCTTCTCTCTCATTCCTCATCTCTTCTGTCCCTTCCACAAATACATTTGTTTCTTTGTTGGAGACAGTATAGCGAACCGGACAGAGGATTTCAACACTTTTTTCCACCAATTTTGCCGGTTTCAAATAATTCAGACAGAAGAAACCGTCTCATAACATGCCCAATCCCATTCCCCTGGCAATTCGGACGGCATCTGAACCGATCCCGCGTCCTGCCCCGGGATGAGCGCCATCTTTTTCACGACAGCTCCTCTTTCGTGTCATGGGTTTTCTTTCCCTTGGAACGGGCATGCCGCACAAAGAGGCGGGTCCAAACGATCAGCACCAGTGTGGTGAAGGCCAACAGCAACGGAGAAACCAATACCGACATACTTATGGACAGCGTGAACACAACTATGACTCGTACGATCGCTTCGATGAGGTACCCGATTCCCCACACCACTGTCATCACCCGCAGGTTATGGCGAAACCGCTCCAACTCATTCCACTTCTGCTCAAAGCTTTCACTGCCGGCAAATTGACGTCCCAAATAAAAAATCAACGGACGCCGGCCGACAAATGCAGATGCGATCATCACCAAGGCGAAAATCCCTGTAAAGAGAGAGTCCTTCGCAATCATGAACCGCGCATTGCCCGTAAAAAACGAAGTGGCAATTCCGACCAGGAAAAAGAGAAACATCAAGAAAGCCAGAGCATCTATTTTCCGGTTGCGCACAAATTCGAGAATAATCCGGATAACGGAAACCCCGCTGCCGAAGGCTAATGCCAGCACATCGGACATGCCAAATTGTCGCAGAATAAAATAAACCACGGAAGGCAAAGCGACATCAACAAACAGAGTCAAGACGATCATCTTTAACTTTTCATTTCTATTCATTTGAAAATCCTTTCTACTGTCCGGAAGATAATAAACGGTCTGGCTGTGTACGGTCAGCCTGATTATCATGCCAATCGAAAGGAAACTTTGTAACCACGGTGCCGGACATCTCCCATGAAAGCGGCAGTGACTTGGCATCGAATACTCCGTTCCAATCCGGTATCCGGTTCCCCGACTGATCTGGATTCGGACAGAAAATTTAGTTTCTATAATAAATAGTTTATCTTACAAATTGATTAACTACAAACAAAACAGTACAATTTTTCGCTTACGGAAGACTGGATAAAAAAATCAGCAAAGGTTATATGCTCATCCGTTCCCTTGCTGATCAGATTAAATGGAAAACGGGATCACGAGGTGTTGGGAATTGGTTCATCCGGACAGGGCGGAC
Source organism: Thermoactinomyces sp. CICC 10522 (assembly GCF_016055075.1). Taxonomy (NCBI): domain Bacteria; kingdom Bacillati; phylum Bacillota; class Bacilli; order Caryophanales; family Thermoactinomycetaceae; genus Thermoactinomyces; species Thermoactinomyces sp. CICC 10522. Next base: position 139,358 of record NZ_JAECVY010000006.1, read on the forward strand.
CATTCCGAAATCGAGGCAACATCCTTGCTTTCCAAGCACAACAAAATCGGGTGAGGTGCCTCCCCGCCTCCCAATGAGAACATCGAGAGATCAGGGAGACACCCCACCCGTTGAATCACTTTCGCCGAAAAAAATCACCTATGCATGGCGTTTGCGGAAAACGAGGATTCCCAGGCCGGTTGCCAACAATGCACCGCTCCAGGCAATAGCAAGCGGATAGCTAGTAGCCGTTTTTGGCAGTTGTCCGCCCTTGGCCGGTTGCCCTGGCTGAGCAGGCTGCTCCGGCTTAGTTGGTTGCTCCGGTTGAGCCGGTTGCTCTGGTTTATTGGGTTGCTCCGGTTGAGCAGGTTGCTCTGGCTTATTCGGTTGTTCTGGCTGAGCCGGTTGCTCCGGTTTATTCGGTTGTTCCGGCTGAGCCGGTTGCTCGGCTTGGCTGCATCCGGTAACCTTAACCGGATTGCTCCAAATGGAACCATTTGGCTCTTTCAGGTAAAAAGCGTAGTTCCCTTCATGACCATTTTTGTTTTTATCAAGATCGTAAACAACTTGATGGGTTTCCCCTTTTTTCAAAGCGGGGATCTCACCATGTTCGATAATCTCCCCTTTTTTCGGGTTTCCCTCTTTCGACCAATACAAGTCATAGGTACCGGCTGCTTCCGATTTTCCCCGCTCAACTGCTACGCTCAAAGAAATCTGATTGCAATCACCTTCCGCCTTTGCGCCCCAGTTGCATGCCAAAGCCATGGCAGGAACTCCCAAAACCAAAAAACCAGCAGCTAAACCTGAAACATATTTTTTTAACATGAAAATCACCTCCGCAATAATAGATTCGTAAGAGAGATGAGAATTTAGCGTATAAAAAATATGTCTATTTTAAAAATATAAATCCATTTTATAAATTTTTTATGTTATCCATTTAACAGGAATCGCTGCAAAAATATAGCAAAGCACCATTGCCTGTCTTTCGGATCTTCGCAAATAAAAAAAGGCTTTCCCCTGCCGAAGAGGAAAACCTTTTTTTACTGCTAAAGTGTCGTATACTCTTTGATGGAAAAAACAGCGAATTTTCCCGCCGCTCAATTTAATGCCGTATATTTCTGAGTCAGGTAGTCCAGATACGGCTCAATCGTCAAATCAGTTCCCGTCGCTTTTTTCACAATTTCAGCTGCAGTATATTTGCTGCCGTATTGGTAAATGTTTTCAGTCAGCCACCCCCGCAACGTTGAAAACTCTCCCCTCTCCATCTCTTCCGGGATCGTGGGATGCGCTTTGAGGGCTGCCTGATAAAATTGGGCACTCAAAATATTGCCGAGCGTATACCCCTGAAACATGCCGCCGATAAAGTCGGCATACCAATGGATGTCCTGCAGCACGCCATTTTGATCGCTCTGTGGAGCCACCCCGAGATCGGACTGATAACGGCTCCGCCATGCTTCAGGGAGGTCCTTGACGCTCAAGCTGCCTTCCAGCAGGGCCAACTCCAGGTCAAACCGGATGATCACATGCAGGTTGTAGGTTAGCTCATCGGCCTCCGTCCGGATCAGGGAGCGCTTCACATGGTTAATTGCCCGGTAAAACTCATCCAGCGACACTCCGGCCAGCTGTTCCTTAAACTCCGCTTGCAGCCGGGGATAAAAATAAGTCCAGAAGGTACGGCTGCGACCGACGATATTTTCCCACAGGCGGGACTGACTTTCATGCACACCGGATGACGTTCCCGTATGCAGCGGGGTTCCTTCATAACATGAACTGATTCCCAGTTCATACAATGCATGGCCCGTTTCGTGAATGGTGCTGAACAGCGCCTCACTCAAATCATGTTCATTCACCCGGGTGGTGATCCGCACATCCCCATCGGCAAAACGGATCATGAAGGGATGAGGGGACAAATCCTGCCGACCGCGCTTGAAATCAAAACCGAGCTTTTTGATCACCTTTTTTCCAAAGGCGAGTTGCTGTTCCTTCGGATAAAACTTGGTCAAACAGGAACGGTCAGTGGGCGGGAGCGATGTGACCTGCTCGACCAACGGAACCAGGCGGCTGCGAAGTTCTGCAAACAGCCGGCGAATCTCTTCCGCTTTCATGCCATAATCAGATCGATCGATCAACGGATCAGCCGGGTGCTGGTGACCGGGGAAAAACGAGGCATACTCCCGGCTGAATTCCAGCGTTTTTTCCAGGTAAGGCTCAACTTTGGAAAAATCATCTTCTTTCCGCGCCTCCACCCAGGCGGCATAGGTCTGCGAAACATGCTGGTAGAAACGGGAAACGAAATCGGCCGGGACCTTGGATTCCGTCACAAAATGCCGTTTGGCCACACGGATTAAAGCCGCATCATCGGCATCATAAGGCAACTCCTGTTCGTAGGGAGTCAACTCTTCCAGCAACCTGCCCAGGCCCGGGTCAACCATCCTGTCATGCCGAATCCGGGCAATCACGGCCAGCTGGCTGCCCCGTGCATCTCCGGCCGCTTCCGGCATGTATGTATTTTGGTCCCAATTCAAAAGAGCGATTACCGAATCCAGATCATAGATTTCCCGCAAACGCTTCCTCAGCTCTTCCATTTTCTTTTCCATTACATCCACCCCAGAGTATCAATATCCTTCCTAAACCCATTGTAACGGATTTCCCAAAAGACTTTCATGTCTTTTTCAGTTCAACGCATCGTTGAGAGGGGCAATATTGAGATTTAACCACCTCTTGTGTGGTGCACTTCGGATCCGAAATATTTCGTTTCTGTGAACGATCTGTTTTTTCCATTCACGTTCGCTCCGAAATCCTTTCTTTTTTCAACGAAATCCCCCAAGGATAATCCGTATTTTTCCTTCTATCGACAACGAGTGTGCAAAGTGTGTATGATAAGGAATAGAAGAATCTTGGGCGAGGAACGGTTACAGATGAAAAAAATCGATTGGATTGAACAAACATTACAAACCCGTTATCAAGAAGAAGGAAACGGAGTGACTTCGCAGGAATTGGCCGAAGCGCTGCAATTGGATCGCTCTACCGTCAGCCGTTATCTGAACGAACTGGTGAAAACCGGACGGGCGCAGAAGAAGGCGGGACGGCCTGTTCGGTATTTTCCGCTCGAACCATATACCGATGCCGGCGGACCACAGCGCCGCAAATCCTGCACAGGGGAATCTGAACTTTTGCAGGAAGCGATGGCCGCACTTTTATATCCGCCACATGGTTTGCCGATCCTGTTTACCGGGGAGACCGGGGTGGGAAAGACGCATTTGGCGCAAAAATTGGTGGAAACGGCCATAGAAAAGGAATTTTTATCGAAAAAAACGCCATTTATCGCTTTTAACTGCGCGGAATATGCACAAAACCCCGAGCTTTTGCTGGCCCAACTCTTCGGAGTCAAAAAAGGGGCATTCACCGGCGCCGATGAGAACAAGTTTGGCCTTGTGGAACGGGCCAATGGCGGCATCTTGTTTTTGGATGAAATCCATCGTCTCCCTCCATCCGGACAAGAAATGCTTTTCCACTTGATCGATCAAGGGTTTTATCGCCGTCTGGGAGAAACGGGCGTTGAGCGCAAAGCCGATATCCGGCTGATCGGAGCAACAACGGAAGCTCCGGAAAAAGCCCTTCTTCCCACTCTGCTGCGCCGCTTCCCCGTCCGACTGGAAATTTTACCCTTGCGGAAAAGGCCGCGGGAGGTTCGTGAGCAACTGCTTGAGCACTTTCTGGAGGCCGAAGCCAAACAGATGGGGGTTCCCCTCAGCATCACCGCCCGGTGCCGTTCCTTCCTTTTGCAATATGACTGTCCCGGCAATATCGGACAGCTGAAAAGCGATATCCAAATCGCATGTGCGCGCGCATTTTTGCGCAACCTCGAAACGGACGGTAAAAAGAAGGTGACCATCGATTTTCATGATCTGCCCACCTATCTCCAGCCGCAAAGACCGGTTACTTCTGCCGTCAAAAACGCGATTGCCGGAGGAAATGACGGACAGGAGGGAATTTCCGGAAATATTTACCGGAAGCTCACCGTAACGAAAGAGTCCCTGCTTAAAAAAAAGGCTTCACCTGCCGAACTTGCGGAGCAACTGCAGGAAACGGTGAATCGCTATGTCCGCAGCCTGTCCTTTCAACAGGAAAGCCGGCCCGTCGACCCTGCGATCATCCGCGTTCTGACCCGGGCCCTGGAAGAGGGAGGCGCCAACGAAATCGGAGGAATTTCCGATGAACAGCTCTACGCGATCGCCCTGCACATCCAGGCTTGGCGGTCCAATCCAGGCAGTACCCGCATCGCGCGGAACGAACTCGAACAGGTTGAAACAGAATCCGTCTATGAGCATTTGGCCCAAAAAATCGCCATGCTTCTCGAGCGGGAGCACTCGCTCCGGCTGCCACCCGAAGAGATCAAGCTGATTTCTCTTTTTCTCTCATTAAATCAACGGCCAGAGGAGCAGGAGCAGCCGAAAAGACTGATCGCCACGGTCTGCCTGACCGGCGAGGGAGCAGCTGTCGCCTTGCAATCATGGCTGGAAGACCATCTTCCCGCAGAAGATCAGGATGTGGAGATCCGTTCAGTTCAGATCGATCCGCAAACGCGCACATCAGAGAAGCTGGATCTCCTGCAAAGAGAGTTTCGGCTGATTGCCGTCGCAGGAACCGTTCCACCGGAGTTGGACGGTGTTCCATATATTCCAGCCTGGGAACTTTATCAAAAACAAGGCTTTGAACGCTTGCGAGCCATTCTCGCCGCCAGCCGTTCCCGGATGACTGCCGAAAACGGCTTGACCCTGCGTCCGTCGGAGATTCCCGCACTCATCGAGCAAGGCTTGTCCGAAACGGTCATTCACTTCAATCCAAAACAATTCGTCCAATTGATCCAGACCAAAGCTGACACCTTCCGGCGTGTTTTCAGCTGGGAACCCGAACGGGAAATCGGTATCTGGATGCACCTGGGCATCTACACGGATCAGCTGCTGGCCGTACAGCTGGCGAACAGACGGATGGAGAAATCCGCGGGGGTGCTGCAAACCGATCTTCCACCGGACCGGATCAAGCTGTGGGAGCAATTTTTATCCGCCCTATCTACCGCTCTGCACGTGCGCTATCCACCATCGGCCGCAAGCGAAATGGCCCGCCTTTCCACCACTTCTTAGACGCTGTTCGCGTGCAAAGAGTGAATACCTTATTTGCACACTTAGGGTAACGGCAAACTCAAGCAGAAAGGAATTGGTTCTTTTCCGCAGCGGCTTTGCACGAAGGAACCGGAAGCAAAGAGAAGGCACCCATCCGCGACAGACTTCTGTTTCGGGATTTCATCAACAAACTGAAGTGTGCAAAATCCTGTTTACACACTTTTTTGTTTGCCGCTTATGATCGGCTTCTTTTCATTTGGCATAAATCTTGCATGATATTTTCTCGGATTTCTCTTGGCCTGCGAAGAATCTCGAAAGAGCCATTCGGGTTAAGATATGGATGTCAGAGAAGGCAGAGGAGCAAAATGAATCACGCCATTCGGTTAATGATCGTGTGCAGCCTGGGAGCGAGCTCCGGAGCGCTGTGCCGAAAAATAAATGAAGCCGCTCGAAAACGCGGATTGGAACTGATCGCGGAATCAACTTCCGCCCTCCGGTGGGCAGAACAATTGTCCAGGGCAGATGTCGTCCTCTACGAGCCGCAGATCAGTCACCTCAAAACGGAAATGGCGAAGATCGCCGACGAAGAAGGCATACCGCTGGCAATGGTCGATCCTGTGGCATTTGCCACCATGAGCGGCGAAAAAGTTTTGGATCAAGTGTTAACACTAATCAAAAGGTAAGCGATTACCCAGACTCAACCGGATTCACTTTTTGCAGGCAGATCAAGAGAACCCTATTGGTGATCATTCTTCACACAATGGTATAGAAACCCAAAACAGAAAGGAAAATGCCCGATGTCAGAAAAAACGATTACCATTAACAACCCAAGCGGACTTCACGCTCGCCCCGCAGCCCTTCTCGTAAAAGAAGCCAGCAACTTTAAAAGTGCGATCAAGCTCGTGAAAAACGGAAAAGAAGTTGACGCAAAAAGCCTGCTCGGCGTAATGTCCCTTGCCGCGAAACAGAATGACCAGATTACCGTCCGCGCTGAAGGGGAAGACGCAGAAGCTGCCGTCAACCACATTGCCGCTTTCCTGGAACAACTTTCCGAAGCCTAAAAAGGGGGATTTGCGTTGAGCCAAACGTTACAAGGAGTTGGAGCGGCTCCAGGCCTTAAGTTGGGCCAAGCCGTCTGGTGGCGCAAGGAAAAGCCGGTCGCTCCTTCCCGAACCATCACTGATCCAAAATCTGAAATCGAGAAATTAGACCAAGCGATCGCGCAGGCAAAAGAACAAATTGAAAAACTGCGCGAAATCGCCGCGGAGCGGATGGGCGAAGAAGAGGCGGCCGTATTTGATGCTCATTTCGCTTTTTTGGATGACCCGGCCTTTACCGGCGAAATGAAAAACCGTATTGAAAATCAAAAGAAAAATGCCGAAGCCGTGTGCCAGGATGTTACCGAAGAAATGGGTGCACTCATGGCTTCTTTGGATGACGAATATATGAAAGCGCGCGCAGATGACATTCGCGACGTGGGTTCACGGTTGCTTTTGATCCTGCTCGGAAAACAGCCGTTTGATCCTTCTTTGCTGACCCCGGGAAGCGTGGTCATCGCTGAGGAGCTGACTCCTTCGGACACCGCCCAGTTCCCGGAAGGGGTCGCCGGCATGGTGACGGCCAAAGGAAGCAAAACGGCCCACGCCGCCATCATGGCCCGGACGCTGGGAATTCCGGCTGTACTCGGTCTGGGATCCAAGATCGAACAAATCAAAGACGGGGATACCATCGTCGTCGACGGGGACAAAGGCACGATTCAGATCAATCCCGACCAGGATGTGATCAACCGGGTGCGCACGCAGATTGAACAGCAGGAAAAAGCGCGCGCTCTGGCGTTAAAAGAGGCAAAAGCGGAAGCAAAAACGGCCGACGGAAAACGGATTCAGGTTTTCGCCAACATCGGCAGCCTCAGCGATATTGAGATTGCCCTGAAAAATCACGCCGAGGGCGTCGGCTTGTTCCGCACCGAATTTCTTTACCTGGAAAATGACCACTGGCCGACAGAGGAAGAGCAATACCAAGCCTATGCGAAAGTACTGTCTTCCTTCGGCGAGCGGCCCGTTGTGATTCGCACGTTGGATATCGGCGGAGACAAAGAGCTTCCCTACGCCAAATTGCCGAAAGAGGAAAATCCTTTCCTGGGCCACCGGGCCATCCGTTTCTGCCTGGCCAACCCGGATCTGTTCAAAACGCAATTGCGCGCTTTGCTGAGAGCCAGCGTTCACGGAAATCTCTGGATCATGTTCCCCATGATCGAAAACTGCTCGGAAATCCGTCAGGCCAAAGCTCTCCTCAATGAATGCCGCGAGGAACTGATCAGCGAAGGAGTGCAGGTGGCAGACAAGATTCCGGTGGGAATCATGGTGGAAATCCCTGCAGCTGCCATCGCCGCCGATCTCCTGGCCAAAGAGGTCGACTTCATGAGTATCGGAACCAACGATCTGACTCAGTATACCCTGGCGGCAGACCGCGGCAACGAACAGGTGGCCCATCTGTACGATGCGGCTCATCCGGCCGTTCTCCGTCTGGTGAAAATGACCTGCGATGCCGCAGCAAAAGCAAATATTCTTGTGGGAATGTGCGGCGAACTGGCCGGCGACCCGAGTATGACGGAACTTCTCATCGGACTGGGTCTGGCTGAATTGTCGATGAGCGCCAGCACGATCCCGGAAGTGAAACAGCAAGTTCGGAGCACCGACACTGCTGAAGCGAAAAAACTGGCTGAACAGGCCATTCTGCTGGAAGATGGCGATCAGGTGCGAAACCTGGCGAAAAAAGGTTAATAAAAAAGATCCCGGGCTTTCCGCTAAAACCCGGGATCTTTTTTTGACTGAAATAAAAAAGGAACCTTAGTACTCCCAGGTTCCTTTTTCACTAACAATCATAAATAAATCCGTACTCTTTCCATTTTCGTCGTTGTATCACTAAACGGTCACTTCTTCTTTTTTAAGCTCGATTCCCGGTTGGACGACCTCAATGGGTCCCGTACCTCTCCGCAGCATTTTGGTAAATGCCTGGGTCGGTTTAAGGACATCGAGCATGTACTCAATGGCAATCATGGGATCTACGGTATGTCCGCAGGTGTAACAATCAAGCGCGGCGAAGCCTTTTTCCGGATAGGTGTGAATGGTCAGGTGGCTCTCAGACAACATGACCAGCACCGTGGCCCCCTGTGGGTCGAATTGATGGGATTGAACAGATAAAATCGTCGCCCCGCAAGCACTTGCCGCCTCTTTTAAACGTTGTTCCAAAAACTTTACGTCATTGAGAAGATCGAACTCAACGCCCCATGCGTCCATGGCTACATGCCTTCCGAAAGTAGAAAATTCCATCTCTTTCGGCCCCCTTCCTAGCAAAAAGTTGGTGTGAGCCAAATTCCGCTAGGATCTGCTTGTTCACCACGGGGGAAGGTTAGTCCAGTGAGGTCCCAACCCTTTAAGTGAATCCTGGATCCTACTAGCTCAATGTCACAATGATTAACTTAACATAATCTTTTTATGTCTGCAATAGTTATTTTACCCCAATTTCCGAAAGAAACGTGAAGATTTTTAAAAATTCAGTTGAATGAGCAAAAGTTGATTTTACGCCTTTTTCTCCGGTAAAGCGGAACACTTGGGAGGGTCAGTGTCACGAAATATTACAAAAAGCGAATGTTATTAGAAGGTTTTTCTTCTCTATATGTAGAATATTGCAAAATCTATGCTGCGAGAGGAGGCTTAACCCTGTGGCAACAAACCCGATTCGGCAGATGCTGCTGGAGGAACTGGATCTTCTCGTGCGCACTACCCATCGCCTCATCGACCAAATCGAAGAGGATGACTGGTCATTCCGTCCGCACGAATCGATGCGCACTCTGCAAGAGCTGGCCACCCACCTTGTCCAAATTCCTGCCACTGACCTGGCAATCTTACAGGAAAACGATGAAATAGCGATCCGCAAGCTGGAAAAAAATCTGACCCCAAAAACGCGTGAAGACTACCATCGCATTCTCACGAAAGGCTTTGCCGAGCTTACTGCCTATATGGACAGCCTTTCCGAGGACTTCTTTATCCATCGCAAAACAAGGGCATACTACAACCAACAACCTGTAACGCAAGCCAAATGGCTGATCGAAATCATCACCCATATGGCTCATCACCGCGCGCAATTGTTTAATTATCTGAAAGAATTAAAACGGGATGTGACGATGTACAGCCTTTACTAAAAAATAAGGTGGCGGAAAAAGAGAGAATTCCTCTCTCCAACCGCAACCTTACTCTTTTGTTTCAAATCTCTTTCACCCATATGTTCATGTCCTCAAACTCGCCGGCAATCTGGCTGTTTTGAATGAGCCTTCCCTTATAGGTAAACCCCAGCTTGGAAATCACCATATTCATCCCTGTGGAAACGGCCCGCGTCAGGGAAAACAGATTGGGCACCCCTTTTTCTTTCATTCGTTTTTCCAAATCAAAGATGAGAACGCTTAAAAGTCCTTTTCCGCGATAATCGGGATGCGTGGCGCAATCCGTGATCTCCGCAGAATTGTACTCGGCAAACACATCTGCAGATGCCGCACTCACGATTTTGCCCTGATGGGTGATAACGGAGAAATAAACTTCGTTATCCATGCATTCCAGGATAAATTCGGGGTCGTGAATCGGAGTTGGATAGGTTTTAAATACCAATCGATACAGCTCGGCCAATTGCTCCGCATCCCGGTGATCGGCGTGGCGTAATTCAAATCCCGGTTCCAGCTCCGGAGGCTCGTCGAGTTGCTCAACTTGCTCCGCCATCTCGACGATTTCGTCTTTCTTCTCCTCATCTTTGCTGTTCGCCCGCTCTTCTTGCAAAAAGCGTGACAGGATACAGGCCGGGTCGCCGTCAAAAAAACCGCTGATCTCACCTTCTTGGTGAAAACCGAGCTTTTCGAATAACGGAACATCCTCGGGAGCGGCATAAATCAGCACTTTCCCGATCCCCTCCATTTTCGCCAAATCCTCCAGATGCTGTACCAACGCCTCTGCATGTTCCTTCTTGTACTGCATGAGCTTAATACGGCTGTTGTACTCATCCACTTCATACGAAACACTTTGGGGGGCAGGTTGTTTTGCTGTCATTCATCCATCCTCCATTTTTTTGATCCGAACACCATGCCACACTATCTTGTTACCCTGGTTCACGCAGAAAAAACTTTTTTTCAAACTTAAAATGCGAAAAAGCCAGCTTTGTTATACGAACGAAATTATAAAAAAATCCAGAATTTATTTGTTCCTTATGTGTAATTTTTATTTTCACAGGGTAGAATAGAAGCGAGATGTTCTTTTTAAAGGTCCCGCATGGGGGGCATGATTCTTCCCGGAACAGCATTTATGCCATAACCGGGGCTTTTTCGCAGAAACCTCTTCCCAGGGGGGGAATCTATGTATTTGACACCTCATGAGCGCAACCTTATTATCCGTGCTCTGACGAAAGTTTTGGAAACGGAACCCCCGTATGCACGGGCGGATGAATACAAAAAATTGTTGGATCGGCTGAAAAGTGCACAAGAGCGGGATGAGGATACTTTGTTGGAATTTGATTTCAATCTGGATGACGGATAACACCGCGTGAGAACCAGTCACTCTTTCTCTCCATAAGATATGGCGAAGGAGTGATTTTTTCTATGGCTCACATCGTGATCAGGTTGTCCCGATTCCGCCTTTACCTGTACAGAGACTCTCAATTAATCAAGTCCTATCCGATCGGCATCGGCAAGGTGGCGACCCAAACCCCCCAAGGTGTTTACACGATTGTCAACAAAGTTCCTTATCCTTACTCCTACCCCGGCGGTCCCCTCAGTCCGTTCGGCACGCTGTGGATGGGTCTTTCCCGCCCTCACTACGGCATTCACGGCACCAACCGCCCTTCCTCCATCGGCAAACGCGTCTCCAAAGGCTGCATTCGCATGCACAACCGCGATGTGGAAGACTTGGCACGCTACGTCGGAATCGGCACAAAAGTGATGATCCTCCCTTGACCGCTCCCAATGCCTCCAGTCGGGACTCACAAAAGAAACAAGATTTCCCCCGATCCGTGATCTCAAATGCGGAAATTTCTGCCCGAGAACCCGCGGCCCTTTGAACTGCCATTTCGATTGCTTTAAACGTTTCCTGAACACTCATCGTCCATTGCCAGTTTTACAATGAAGATTAGATAGTGTGAAAAAAAGAGAGCGAAAATCGGTCAGGCTGACAGGAGGGAGAAGGCAACTCATTCCCTTGCCTGACACTCGCTCTCGTTCCAAGGCTGAAGCAGGAATTTTCTTGCCCCGAAGATATAATGGTGTTACCAGCCTGCTCGCGGATGGCGCTTCAGCGAAATCCCGCGAAATAAAAAACAGGGTTTCAGATCCTCCGTCTCTTTCAGGTGCTGCGCAGTCACGAGGAGTGAAAATTTGCCACGGGCCCGATCATCGTTCAATAAGATTCCGGCATGTTCCCTGGCAAAGGCAATCGCATATTCCCTGCCTTCCTCCAAACGAAAACAAAAAAGATACGCATCGTTGGCACGATCGTACATCCACGTATGTTCGTACCCGGAAACGGACTGCTTCAGTTCATCCGACCATTCCGGCACCGACAACACCAGCACCGGCGCTCCCTCTTCCTGCAATTTCATCCATCCTCCGTCCTCCGGGATCGCGGCTTCTCTTATTCTCGGAATATATCGTTTGCTCATCATCATCCTCCATCTGTGAAAGTTTTCTGTGAGACCGGCATCCTGAAATCATCCCTTAAAGAGTTAAATGCCTTCCCTGTTCTTCTGCCTCTCCACCAATCGGTGCAGCAGCGGGACAATGCAAGTCAGATCCCAGCCGGGTACCTGCTCCTCATCGACTGCTCCCACATCGCCGATGATCAGGGTGGGAACCGGATTCTCGGTATGGACGGAAATGCGCAAATCTTCGCTGTTCCCGTGATCACTGACCAAGACGATGGTATCACCTTCGGGGCGCAAGCGAACCAGCTCCCCCAAAAAACGGTCATAGGTTTCCACCACATAGGAAACAAGGTCAGCGTCATGTTTGTGCCCGGCCCGATCGCTCAAAAAATATTCGTGAATGACCAGATCATAATCCCTCGCGATTCCCCACAGATGCCTTGCCGCTTGTTCCGGGGCAATCTCTTCAATTTCCGGTATGAACGATTTCAGCGTGCGGCGGGTGAGATCATGATAAACCGCCCGTCCTGATTTCAGATCCTCCAAATAGCGAAACGGCTCTCCCAGTGAACGGATGGCCGCGGTGGTCACGGAAACCCATCCCCTTTTCGTGGCCGGACGCTCAAAATATTCTTTGGTATACGAATTGGCAAAAGTCGCTTTCCAGCCTTTTCGTTGAAATTGGAGGTAAATATTGTCCGCTTCGACCCATTCCCGCAAACGCTTAAACGGATAACCGCTCATATGTTTTCCCATTGCCGCCGGTGCGTTTCTCCCGGTAAAAATCGCCGCCTGACCGGTGGCGCTCTGCGGCAATCCGTCAACCCCCAGCTTCGCATCGGTCTTCAGGAGCCTGACCTCTCTCCCGTGCTTACCAACCGCCTCCCCGGTCAATGGCTTTCCGCCTAACAGGGAACGCATGTGCAAAGCGTGCTGTGCCCAGGGATTATGATCCGCATCGTCTCCCAAGCCAACCCCATCAATAAACAGCATAATGACTGCGATTTGTCTCCACCTCCGATTCAAAAAAGCATGTACTGTCATTGTAACAAAAGCTGCAACCATTTTGGCTGAACCCCGGTGGCTGAGGTGACATCTTCATCCAAACCGTTTTTTTGTTAAAACATGGGTTAAATTTTATTTTTTTGAACATACTATAACTAGGAGGTGTGTTCCAAGATGTATTACGTCATCAAGGATTCTGACAAATTGCCACCATCCATAATCCATGAGGATAACTACTTCGCATGGTATAACCCGATGAAAAAGGACCATCGGGTCGAATTTCGCGGCACGATGAATCAGTGCTATGATTTTATGGCTTCCCGCTATCCCAAGCGGTGAATTTCTCCCACTCACAAAATTGACAGAATAATGGAACATGAGTTTTTAAAAAAAACCGGAGACCTCTGTCCCGGTTTATTTTTTGTTCCCATGTTTTTTCTCCCGGACCGGAGGAAGAATCCGGCGAAGATCCACTTTTCGTTCCGGTTTCCAAGTCATGGGATCATTTTCATCAAACTGCTCGAGAAATTGGATCACTTCACGTGTGATTGGGGTCGGCGTCGAAGCACCGGCGGTTACGCCAACAATTTTTTTTCCTTTTAACCAATTGATATCGATTTCGGAAACATCGGAGATGCGGTGCGCTTCCACCCCGGCGATTTTCTCGGCGACCTGGGCGAGACGGTTGGAGTTGTTGCTGCGCGGGTCACCGACAACCAGCACCAAATCCGTCCCTTTGGCCTGCTGTGCCACCGCTTCCTGCCGCAGCTGCGTTGCCAGGCAGATCTCATTGTGAATCTCAACGGTCGGGAATCGTTCCCGCACCTTATTCATAAGGTTGGCCGTATCCCACTGGCTCATCGTCGTCTGATTCGTCACCAGAAGTTTATCCGTATCAAAATGAAGCTTTTCGATATCTTCTTCCCGCTCGATCAAATGGACATGGCCGGGTGCCACCCCCATTGCCCCTTCCGGCTCCGGGTGTCCGTGCTTGCCGATATAGATCACTTCATAGCCTTCAGCAACCTTCTCACGAATCAGGTCATGGGTGCGAGTGACATCGGGACAAGTGGCATCGACAATTGTGAGGCCTTTTTCCCTCGCTCTGCGGCGAACTTCCGGAGAAACTCCGTGAGCAGTAAAGATAACCGTTCCTTTATCCACTTTCTCCAAGATTTCCAACCGGTTTTCCCCGTCTAAAGTGATGATTCCTTCTTCTTCAAACGCCTCAACGACATGCTTGTTATGCACAATCATTCCCAAAATATAAATCGGACGCGGAAGATCAAGGTTCTTTGCCGCTTGCCGTGCCAGAACCATCGCATCGACCACTCCATAACAATAGCCGCGCGGTGTGATTTTTACTACTTCCATTGCTGATTCCTCCTGACCCCGTATCACCTTCTGGCCCGAGGTTTAGTCTCTCCTATTATAGCTTATTATCAAAATTCGACCAAGGGACGCACATCTCTGCTCAAAGATAGGCTGGTACACCAGGTACATCTATACCAGACCATTCATAATATACACTGTCATCATGAAGAGAGGATGTGAGTGTATGACGGAGAGAAGACCAGTCAAACCGATGCAGCCCGTTACTCCGGCACCGGCGGAATCATCCGCTCGCCCGGCTCCACCCACCGAACCGGCCAAACCATACAAACCGATGCCGAAGCCACCGATGCCGCCGGTCATGCCGTTGCCGCAACCACCTGTGACCTTGCCAACCCATATGTACTGCGATCCTCAGATGCTGCGCCAACTCTATCACCAAATGAAAATTTGCCACCGATATGAACGGGAAATGCTCAAATGGTATATGCGCTATTGCGCGGGAACTCGCCGCCGTCCGTTTTTCGGCGCCCCCTGTGACTCCTGCCGGGAATCTTCAGCTTTCGGTTCATCCTACCACCGACCCCACTCTCCCTTTCACCACCATCCCGGCTACTATGAATCCTCTTCATCCAGCCGGTATTGGGAAAGCTCAAGCTAGATTTTACTCCTGTTCTCCCTCCCCATACCCGTCAGGGGAGGTTTTGCTTATTGAACAAAACCCACAAAATGCGGGGAAAGCGATTATTTTGCCGAATTCTTAATCCGTTCGCGAATATACAATGCAGCGAGAATAAAAGAAATAATCATGAAAAATATTAACAGTCCGGGTGATTCCAAGCTGTTACTATACATTGGTTGAACTCCCTCCTGCGCCACATGTGTTTTCACTTTAATCTTACTGGAAATCGGCACCGGGTTGCTCCCATATTCGCACAATTACATGAAAAAAGCAGGATGCTTTCACTCGTTGCGGCACCCGAGGTTCCTCGATGTCAAAAATCCCTCCGTTCCGTCCTGATCCGGGAATAATTTTGTCTAATGAACAGGTAATTTGACTGATTATGTCGACCGGGAGGAAATCAGGGTCATGATTGTCAAATAACCTGTTTAAAGGAGGGACGGATGGTGACTAACCGAGTTGGGCAAGCAAAAACAATCGCTGAAAGGCGTCTGAGTTACAAATACCGTGTCTTGCAACGGCGGGTTCGTCCCGCGGTGAAACGAGCTTTTCTCAAGATCGCAAGAGAGATGTTTCTCGACCAGCTCTCCCGCGGTGTCTCCATCAAAAAGAAGGATTAAGCGTTTAACCAATGCTCTTTATTGTTTTCCATCATTCCATGAAAACAGGGGACACAAAATTTGCGCCCCCTTTGCATAGATGAAGCATCTGCTTTTCAGCATCGCTTCATTGCCTTTCTCTCTCCGTTTTGATTTTGGTTTTGGAAATCTGAACTGCCTCCCCTTCCGGGCGGCAGTTTTTTTTGAAGCTGTAGCGGCAAGACATGGCCATTTTTATCTGCTGGCGAGTTTCCTCCGGGCCTGATGATCTCTCAAGCGGATAAACCGGGTTAATTCTTCCGTCATCCTCCAGTATGAAAAGGGAGTGATAAGATATATTCCGGAAAACTTATCCAAAATCACTTCCAGCAGCTCTTTCGCCACCTGAATCCCTTCTTCTCTCCCCGCCTCTTTGTTGTCTTTCGTCGCTTCCATCCGTTTCAACACCGATTCCGGGATCTTGATTCCCGGCACCTCATGATGGAGGAAAAGCGCATTGCGGTAGCCGATTAAAGGCATCACCCCGATGAATACCGGGATGCCGATCCCCTTGGTCGCTTCATAAAGATTAAGGGCCCCCTGCTCGTCATAAACCGGCTGGGTCATGATAAAATCCGCACCCGCCTCCACCTTTTTCATCAGCCGCTTCACTGCCGCATCCAGATTGCGCACATGGGGATTAAAGGCTGCTCCCACCACAAAGCGCGCTTTCTGCTTCAGCTTTCTCCCCGAAAAAGAAATACCTTCATTCAGCTGCTTCACCATGCGGATCAGTTCGATCGAAGACAAGTCATAAATGGAGCTGGCCCCCGGCAAATCGCCGATCCGTGTCGGGTCCCCCGTAATCACCAGAATCTGATCGATCCCCAATGCATGAATGCCCATCAAATGTGACTGCTGGCCCAACAGATTCCGATCGCGACAGGCGACATGCAGAAGCGGATCAATGCCAAGGCGATCCCGTAAAATTGCGCCCAAAGCCAAATTGCTCATCCTTGCCGTCGCCAGGGAATTGTCGGCCATCGTGATCGCATCCACGCCGGCGCGGTGGAGCCGTTCAGCCCCAAGCAAAAACTGAGAAATGTCCAGATCTTTCGGCGGATCAAATTCGCAAATAATGGCCCGGCCGCTTTTCACCTTATCGACGACATGGGGATTGGACCGTGCGCGAACGGCAATCGATTCAACCGCCCCGTCATAAATGGCATCGGAAGAAGGGTTTGTCCGTTTTACCTTTTCTCTCCCCTCCAAAGCCGCCGCCAGTTTGCGGATGTGATCCGGAGTCGTCCCGCAACATCCCCCGAGAAGACTGACACCCTGATCCACCAGAAGATGGGCAGTTTCCTCAAAATAATCCGGCGAAGACTTGTAATGCAGCTTTCCTTCGCTCATGCCCAGCCGTCCGGCGTTGGGAAAGGAAGTGAGGATCATCCCCTCAGGCACGATCGTTTTTTCCAGCGCGCGCAAAATCTCCATCGGTCCGAGCCGGCAATTGAGCCCGACTCCATCGGCCCCCCGTTCCGCCAGAAGCCCGAAAGCCTCTGTAAGCGTATAGGCATCCCTGGTTCTGCCTACTTCCAGCATGGAGAGTTGAGCGATGATCGGCAATGAGGTGAGCGGACGGATCACCTCGACCGCCAGCAAGATTTCCTTCAAATCCAAAAAGGTTTCCAGCAAAATGCCGTCCACTCCGGCCAGCAGCAGCGCTGTCGCCTGCTCTTCATACATCGCGCGATATTCCTCTTCATCAAACACCGGAACCCGCCCGGCGCAAATCGAACCGATCGCCCCGATCACATAAGCATCATCCCCGACGGAATCGCGCGCGATCTTGACAGCTTCCCGATTCATCCGAATCACTTTGTTGTCCAGCCCATAGCGGGTTAACCGCTCACGGTTTGCCCCGTAGGTGTGCGTTTCAATCACCCGCGCTCCCGCTTCGTAATAAGCCTGATGCACTTCGCTGATCAGGGAGGGGTTACTGAGCACCAGCTCTTCAGAGCAATGACCGATCGAAACTCCCAGCTGGTACAGGTAAGTGGTAAGGGCTCCATCCCCCACGATCAAAGAAGACTTCAGCTGTTCCAGCAGCCCCGGTTTGCGCATTTCTCTTTTCCTCCTTACCTCGCATTAAAATATCTGGCTTCCGGATGGGCAAATACCATGGCAGAGACGGAAGCTTCCGGTTCCATCATAAAACCGTCCGTTAAAGCGACACCGATTTGTTCCGGTTTCAGCAAGCGGAACAGCTTAGCCTGATCCTCCAGATCCGGGCAGGCCGGATAACCGAACGATACGCGAATCCCTTGATATTTTGCGGCGAATCTCTCTTTCATTGTCATCGAAGCAGGATCGGGAAAGCCCCAGACCTTGCGCATCACCTGATGCAAATGCTCGGCAAACGCCTCTGCCATCTCCAGGGCGAGCACCTGCAAAAGATGGGAATCGAGATAATTGCCTTGATCTTTCCATCTTTCGGCCAATTCACGCACATTGCCGCCGGCTGTCACTGCCAAAAACCCGACATAATCCATCTCTCCCGATTCAACAGGGCGAACGTAATCAGCCAGACAAAGATAGGGCGATGCTGTCTGCCGTGGGAAAGAAAAGCGTTCAAGCACACGGGAGGGATCGGCCGGGTCATAGATGAGAATATCATTGCCAACCGATTGCGCCGGGAAAAACCGGTACATCCCCTGCGGTTTCAAAAGCCCTTCCCGTGCAGAGCGATCAATCAGGTGATCCACATATTGTTTTAATTCAACCGCCTTCTCATTTCCCGACCGGAGCAATTGTTCGACGTTGCCGCTGAGGCCAAGGTGTTTGCCCAGAAGCATTTGTTCATTGATATACGGACGCAAATGGGAAAGCGGGTAATCACGGTAAATGTGCTGCTCCAAATCCGGCGGGACAAAAATCGGCGCCTTGCGGTCAACACTGCTTTTCACCAGCGTCATGGTAACCGCTCCCGCTCCAGATTCGCCTGCTTTTGCCTGTGCTGCCCACTGCTTCTCGTTTAACTCCGACCGGAGGCGAATCCGCTCTTCCGGATTCATCAAACGATTGGCCAGTTCCAGACCGTTCATGGCATCTTTGGCGTAAACAACTGCCCCATCGTATTCAGGGGCAATCCTCGTTTCCGTAAACTTGCGGGTGAGCGCGGCCCCTCCCACCAAAATGGGCACATTGATATTGGCCTTTTTCAAATCCTGTGCTGTGACCACCATCTGCTGAGCCGATTTTACCAGCAGCCCGGACAGCCCGATCAAATCGGGTTTCTCTTTCCAATAGGTCTCAATCAATTGCTGTGGCGGCACTTTGATCCCCAGATTGATCACTTTGTAACCATTGTTGGCCAGAATGATCTCCACCAGGTTTTTCCCGATATCGTGCACGTCGCCTTTGACAGTGGCCAGCATGATCGTCCCCCGGGTGTGCGTTTCCACCTGATCCATATGCGGCTCAAGATAGGCGACCGACGCTTTCATCACTTCCGCGCTTTGCAGCACTTCGGCGACGATCAACTGATTGTCGTTAAAAAGGCGTCCCACTTCATCCATGCCGGCCATCAATGGGCCGTTGATAATATCGAGCGGGGAGTATTTGGCCAAGGCCTGATCCAAATCCTCAAACAACCCGTCTTTGCTCCCTTCGACGACATATCGGGCCAGCCGCTCTTCCAGGGTGAAGTGTTCCAGGGGTTGTTTTGCTTCCACTTTCTTCGAGCGGTAAAAAGAGGTGAACTCAGCCAAAACGGCATCATAGTTTTCATGATTGGTCTCAAAGAGCAACCGCTCCGCCAGACGCTTCTCTTCATCCGGGATCGAAGCGTAGCGTTCCAACTTTTCCGTATTGACGATCGCATAGTCAAGTCCGGCTTTGGTACACTCATAAAGAAAGACGGCATTCAGCACTTCGCGCCCGGCTGCCGGCAACCCGAACGACACATTGGAGATCCCGAGAATGGTCGAACACGACGGCATCGCTTCCTTAATCCGCCTGATTCCTTCCACCGTCTCCCTGGCCGATCCGATGTATTGTTCATCGCCCGTCCCCACCGGAAATACGAGAGGGTCAAAGATGAGATCCTCAGGCCGCAGTCCATGCCGCTTGACCAGCAAATCAAAGGAACGTCGGGCCACCTCCAATTTTCGCTCTGCCGTGACCGCCATCCCCTCTTCATCAATCGTGCCGACGACAACCGCGGCGCCATAACGATGAATCAGCGGAACCACTTCGTTAAACCGCTTTTCCCCTTCCTCCAGATTGATCGAGTTGATGATCGCTTTTCCCTGAGAATATTGAAGCGCCCGTTCAATCACTTGTCCATCGGTCGAATCGATCATGAGCGGGGCTTTGATCTTCTTCGTCACAAAAGAGAGAAAGCGCTCCATATCCTGAAGTTCATCCCGGTCGGGATCGGCCAGACAAACGTCGATCACCTGTGCTCCGCCCTTCACTTGCTTGCGGGCGATTTCCGATGCCTCTTCATACTTGCCCTCAATGATCAACTGCTTAAATTTGCGCGAACCGATCACATTGGTTCTTTCCCCGACGAGTATCGGCCGGTTGTCCTCTTCCAGATAAACGGGTTCAATTCCCGAGACTGCCGGAAGATAGGAAGGAACAGGCCGGCGCGGTTTCTTGTCCCGCAGCGCCCCGGCAATCGCCCGGATATGATCGGGGGTGGTCCCGCAACAACCACCTGCCAAATTGAGCCAGCCCGCCTCGGCAAACTCCGCCAGCTTCCGGGCCAGCTGTTCCGGCGTTTCCAGATAGTTGCCGTTCTCATCCGGCAGCCCGGCATTGGGATAACAGCTGACCGCAGCCTGCGACAACCCGGACAGCGTACGGATGTGATCCGTCATAAATTCGGGACCGGTCGCACAATTCAACCCGACAGCCAATGGATTCAAATGTTGGATCGAAAGGTAAAACGCTTCGATGTTCTGCCCGGCCAGCATCGTGCCCATCGGTTCGATCGTGCCGGAAATGATCAGCGGAACCTGTTTTCCCGTCTCGGCAAAAGCCCGCTGAATGCCGATTCCGCCAGCCTTTACATTAAGCGTGTCCTGCGAGGTTTCCAGGAGAAGCAGATCAACACCGCCCTCGATCAACGCCTTGGCCTGAAGATAATACCCTTCCGTCAGCTGCTCAAAGGTTGTTCCCCCGGTAACCGACAATGTTTTGGTCGTTGGCCCCATCGCTCCGGCCACATAGCGCGGCCAATCCGGGGTAGACCATTGATCCCGCGCTTCCACGGCGAGACGGGCCGCAGCCAGATTGATCTCTTCCGTGCGCTGCTCCAATCCGTATTCGGACAAAACCGTTGGTGTCGCTCCGAATGTATTGGTTTCGACGATATCGGCTCCGGCTTCATAGTAAGCTTCATGAATCGAGCGGATCACATCGGGGCGCGTCAGGTTCAACATCTCATTGCAACCGTCCCATTCCTCTCCGCCGAAGTCTTGCGCTGTCAGGTTCGCCCGCTGCAACATGGTCCCCATCGCACCGTCAAGAATCAAAATCTTCTCTTGCAATCGTTTGTGAATCGCTGTTTTTTCCACAATGTCCACATCCCTGTAAAAAATAAAAACACCTTCATCTCCGAAAGATGAAGGCGTGTGTTTGCTAGGTTATTGCTCTCATCTTTCAGAGAAGGTCCTCTCTGCTGGAATTGGCACCACATTGGATTAACCAACAGGTTGCCGGGCTTCTTCGGGCCAGTCCCTCCGCCACTCTGGATAAGAGATCTTTTTAATTATTTAAATAATATATAAATGATTTCGTTTTATGTCAACTCATTTAAAAGAATAATTCTTCTTTCTCCATCTCTTTTTTGGCGCGATACATTTTCTCGGTCGCATCTTTGAATCCCTCAAGATCCCCCATTTCTTCACAGCAATCGGCCAATTCATAATAAATCAGATAGATTCGCTTTTTAAATTTATATTTCACTGCCACCTGAACTGCCCGTTTAAAATACTCAACGGCATCCGTATAGTGCTTCATCTTCTTCATCAGTTGCCCCAGCATCAGCAAGGCGGTACTCTTCTCAAAGGGATCATGCGACTTTTCGGTCCAGCCGAGCGCCTTCTCCAGCACTTCGCGAGCCTCGTTAAATTTGCCCTGCAACATGTATATATGGCCCAGGGAACAATGAACGCGGACAACCTCATCTTTATTGGAAACATGATCACTTAATTCAAGGAGAAACAAAAAGCAGGATTCAGCATCCTCCAGCTGGGAAATCTCCTTGTACGACGTACCCAAAATGTTCCACAGACGGAACATCTCATCATAATCTTTGCTGGACATCGCCATCATCGCCCCTTCACGGGCATAACGGATGGCATCATGGTACATCTTCATCCGTCTTAACAGCCCGGCTTTCAGCGAATACATCTGGATGACCATCTCTTTGTTCTGGATCTCGGATTGATACTGCCAAAGCTCGTCGAGATTCTTAAGCGCTTCATCAATCCGGCCTAGTTTCTCCAGATAGATCACGCGGTTCAGGGACAGCTGAAACTGAATTTGCTCCGGGCTTTCGTTTTGCTCCCGGCATGCTTCCAGACCGCGTTCCACATATTTCAGCGCCTGTTCATAATCCTTGTGGGTGGCGCGGCACTGTGCCAGACCGCAATAGCTCACCGCTTCCAGATTGCTTTTGGGAGAGTAGGGGTCCTGATAGGCAAGGCGAATCGCTTCGCTCAGTTCCCTTTCGGCTTTGCGCCAATCCTTTTTGGCTGCGTAAATTCTGCCCTTTAAATAATGAATGGTCGCCTGGTGCCGGGAAAACGTTTCCTCCGAAATATTGGATAACAGTACTTGCGCCCGTCCGGGATTGCCCAGTCCGATCATCGTCTCGATCGCCGTAAACTTTACCTGCATACTTTCCAAGCTTTCGCTGTCTTTTTCGATCATTTCAGGAATTTCACTTAAATCAAGACCTAATTTACTCATTAAATACAAAACTTTATCTTTATTTACATGGGGAACCCCGCGTTCGATATTGCTGATCGTCGCCGTGGAAATATGCTCATCAGCCAGGTCCTCGAGCCGCAAGCCACGTTCTTTGCGCACTTTACGGATGAATTTGCCAATTTCACTCATTTCAATCACATTCATCGGCGATCTCCCTTTCGGAATACTTGTTATTTCTATATTACTTCATCTATTTTATTTTATAAAGAAATGAATAAATAAAAATTACCATATATAGGAGTGTAATTTTTTCCAGTCGAAAACCTGAAAGAAAAAGCCGGGTGCATCTGGACATCCCGGTCAATCTTTCACAATTTCAACATGATTCGTTCTTTGGATTACCATCGCCCAGGTGCTCCCGTTTCAAGTACTGAACAAACCCGAAAACAAAGATTTGGTGCGTTTTTTCCACTTTTAAGATTGGAGCTGAACGGTAAAATTTGCCGAACAGTAAATCAGGATATTGATATGCATGATCCGCTCAAAATACCCGTTCTGCGGCAGTGACCACAAATCGCTCTCCCGCCACCGCCAGCAGCGACAACCCTCCCCCGCTGATAAGTCCCGTGATCACGCGGAGAAGATTGTTGCTTTCGCGCCAGCCCCATTTTTGCGTAAAACCGTCAACCAGCATCGGAATCTGGCTGATGATTCCCAGATACCATGGCAACCGCAGCGGCATAAAGAAGAACACCGGGATCAGCCCATACCCGAGCAGGATACTGAAACAGCGGGCACAAATCGGCATCGGTTTTCCCCTGATGCGCAAACAGCGCTCCGGACGCCGGTGACAAGGAACGCATTCCGCCCACTTCATCCACCATCCCATCCTTTTCCCTCCCCGCTAATGACAGCTGCAATTGGGCATATCGCAGTCGCAATCCGGCCCATCACAATTAAAATGATGGCAATTGCATTCCGGCACATTTTTATGAAAATGATGGCAATTGCAATCAGGGCAATCCATCGGTAAACAATCACAGGAATCACAGACAGTGCAGTCATTTTTTCCTTTTTTCCGCTTCCTCCTCCGACAATAACAGTAACCCCAAAACAACGAAAACAAGACGGCAGCCGCCAGCAAAATCCCCCCTGCCATCCATTGCTGTTTATAAAAAAGCACGCCGGCCGACAAATATAAAATGAGATTTAAAGTAAGCTGCACAAAAAACACACGATTTTCCCCTTTACAGCCATTTGCTGTTGGTGTTTATAATCTTTCTCAAAATCCCCTTTAACTCGCTTTAATGCAGGAATTCTCCACTTCCTAGAATAAAGCAATTTGCCCATTTCAGAAATAGTGCAAGCAAGGCGGAAAGAGCCCGGAACTCAAAAAATCCCCTCCAAAATCATGCAATTTAACAAGCCTGCTGTGATGCAAGCCCGGCAATTACAGCGAATGTTTTTGAATGAAATTGAATGATTTTGATAGATAATGATTGTTTTTTGAAAGGGTTTTCGTTATTATAAAGGTGAACTCATGAGGTGATCAAAATTGTTGACTCCACAGCGGCATCAATTGATTCTGACAATGTTAAAACAACAGGGCGTTGTCAAAGTGCAGGAGTTGGTAGACGCTACCCAGGCTTCTGAATCGACGGTTCGCCGCGACCTGATTGAATTGGAAAAACTCAAGCTGTTAAAACGCGTCCACGGCGGCGCTGCCCTGCTTCAGGGCAAAGGTTCCGAGCCCAGCATCGCGGAAAAGTTCGCGAAAAACCTGGAAGAAAAGAAAGCGATCGCACGGCTTGCCGCCACCTTGGTGGAAGATGGAGACTGCATCTATCTGGACGCCGGAAGCACGGTCGGGGAGCTCATCCCTTATCTGTCCGGCAAACAAATCGTTGTGGTCACCAACGGTCTTTCCCATCTTGACCGGATGGATGCCACCAACATCAAATGCCATATTCTGGGCGGAATGGTAAAAGCGTCTACCAAGGCAGTGATCGGAAGCATGGCACTCGATCAACTCCGCCACTTTCGCTTTGACCGTTGTTTTCTGGGGGTAAACGGAATTCACCCGGAAATGGGGTATACCACTCCCGATCCCGAGGAAGCCCGGTTGAAAAGATTGGCCCGCACCCTGTCCGGCCAAACCTATGTCCTGGCTGATCAGAGCAAATTTGCCGAAATCTCCTTTGCCCAATTCGCCGAGATCGAAGAGGCTGTTCTTGTAACAAGCCGGATTCCTGAAGAAAGCCGGGCAGCCTATGAAAACAAAACTTATGTAATCGAGGTTGGAACGCCATGATTTATACCGTAACCCTCAATCCATCAATCGATCTTGTGGTCAACGTACCATCTTTTCAGCTGAACGGACTCAACCGGATGCAGAAAGAGCAGAAATTTCCCGGAGGAAAAGGGATTAACGTCTCCCGCGTCCTCAGCCGGCTGGGAGCGGAGACAACGGCCCTCGGCTTTATCGGCGGATTTACGGGCGCTTTCATCCGCGACACTTTGCACGAGGAAGGAATCGGAACCGATTTTATCCGGGTAGACGGTGACTCGCGCATCAACATCAAACTGAAGACGGAAGACGGCGAAACTGAAATCAACGGGCAAGGGCCTTCCATCAGCGAAGAACAGATTGCCCTGCTTCGGGAAAAACTGAACGCACTCGCTGAAGGAGATGTGCTCGTTCTTGCCGGCAGCATTCCGCGCTCCCTGCCCGCCGGTCTGTATGAAGATCTGACCGGGATCCTCAGCCCGCGGGGAGTCAAAGTGGTTGTCGATGCCTCCGGTGAAGCACTCGGCAAGGTGATCGCCCATCGCCCTTTTTTGATCAAACCGAATCATCATGAACTGGGGGAACTGTTCGGCGTTACCCTGACCAATGCCATGGAGATTCTTCCCTATGGACACCAACTGCTTGAGCAGGGGGCCCGACACGTGATCGTCTCCATGGCCGGGGCGGGTGCGCTCCTCTTTGCGGAAGAGGGAACCTATCAAGCCACTGTCCCACAAGGAAAAGTGATCAATTCTGTCGGGGCCGGCGATTCGCTGGTTGCCGGTTTTCTGTCCACCTACGTCCGGACGGGGGATCTTCTGGAATCGTTCCGATGCGGCATCGCTGCCGGAAGCGCAACTGCTTTCTCTTCCGATTTGTGCACCAAAAACCAAGTGGAACAGCTACTTCCGCAAGTGAAAATCAAGCCGGTCGTCCATCCCATTGATTTGGGAGCAATTTAGCAACTGACCAATCACCCGGTTTTATCCCCTTCAGTGGCTGATAAAACCGGGAACCGATACTTTCAGGGAGGTGCCCTACGATGAAGATTACGGATCTGCTAAAAGAGGATACGATCATCATGGAACTCCGGGCCGGCGATAAAAGCGCTGTCATTGATGAACTGGTCGAAAAGCTGGACGGAGCCGGCCGCTTGCATGACCGTGAAGAATACAAGCAGGCCATTTTGAAACGGGAAGCTCAAGGATCGACGGGGATCGGCGAGGGAATTGCCATCCCGCACGCCAAAACCAAGGCGGTAAAAACTCCCGCCATCTGTTTCGGACGGAGCCTGAAAGGGATTGACTATGAATCCCTGGACGGACAGCCTGCCCGTCTCTTCTTTATGATCGCCGCTCCGGAAGGGGCTGATGAAACTCATCTGGAAACATTATCCCGCCTGTCGATATTGCTGATGGATCATGACTTCCGCGAAAAACTGAATCAGGCCGGGACAGCAAAGGAAGTGATCGCTTTAATCAATAACAAAGAAGCGGATCAGGAGGAGGAAGACAGCATAGAAGAACAAACAGAACCGGAAAAACTGATCCTTGCCGTCACCGCTTGCCCGACCGGAATCGCCCATACCTACATGGCGGCTGATGCCCTCAAGGCCAAAGCAGCGGAGATGGGCATCAGGATCAAAGTGGAAACCAACGGATCCACCGGGATCAAAAATCGCCTGACCCCGGCGGAAATTGAACAGGCCACCGCCATTATCGTCGCAGCGGACAAGCAGGTGGAAATGGACCGGTTCGCCGGAAAACACGTGCTTCAGGTACCCGTCGCTGATGGAATTCACAAAGCAAAAGCGCTCCTTGAACGAGCTTTGAAACAGGATGCACCCATTTATCAGGGGCGGGGAAACGTCGAAAAGGAAACAACGGGAAAACAGCGGCTCGGCTTTTACCGCCACCTGATGAACGGGGTCAGCAACATGCTTCCCTTTGTTGTCGGCGGAGGAATTTTGATTGCGCTTTCATTCGCATTTGGCGGAATTCACGCGAATGGGCCGATCGCCCAAATCTTGAATCAAATCGGCGGGGCGGATGGAGCTTTTCATTTCATCGTGCCGATTCTGGCTGGTTTTATCGCCTCCAGCATAGCCGACCGTCCCGGTTTTGCTCCTGGTGCTGTCGGCGGTTTTCTGGCGGCAAACGCGGGTGCGGGCTTTCTCGGCGGCCTGATTGCCGGATTTTTGGCCGGTTATGTCGTCGTGGGCCTGAAAAAGGTGTTTTCGATCCTGCCTCAGCAACTGGAAGGGATCAAGCCGGTTCTCTTATATCCCTTATTTGGAATCATGATTACAGGTATCCTGATGATCACTGTCATTAACGGACCGGCGGTTCTGCTCAACAAAACGCTCACTTCCTGGCTGGGCAGCCTCAGCGGAACCAACGCGGCCATCCTCGGCTTGATTCTGGGCGGCATGATGGCCGTGGACATGGGCGGCCCGATCAATAAAGCGGCTTTCACCTTCGGACTGGCCGCACTGCAGACCGGAAACCAGCTTCCGCATGCAGCCGTCATGGCCGGCGGAATGGTACCGCCGCTGGGCATTGCGCTGGCAACCACTTTCTTTAAACACAAATTTACCGATGCCGAGCGTAAATCCGGCCTGACCAACTATTTGCTGGGTGCTTCCTTTATTACAGAAGGAGCAATCCCGTTTGCCGCAGCCGATCCGGTACGCGTCATCGCCAGCTGTATCATCGGCTCTTCCATCGCCGGCGCGCTCAGCATGTTGTTCGGCATTCATCTTCCTGCCCCCCACGGCGGACTGTTCGTGATTCCGCTCGTCAACAAACCACTGCTCTATATTCTCGCGATTCTCATCGGCTCTGCCGTTACGGCGGCAATGCTCGGAATCTGGAAGAAAAAAGTGCAATAAACCAAGAATCCGGCCCTCGTTCGCGGGGGTATTTTTTCTCCTTTGAAATTGACAAAAGATTGTAAATAAAAGGAAAATGGGATATTATTGGGTTGTAATGCATCATTTTCAAATGAATGGAGATGTTCTGTGATGCCCTTTAAAAGAAAGGTTTTCTCCCTGGCGGTGATCAGTTTTCTCCTTATCACCGGCTGCACCGGGCATGAAAAAGCCCCGACCCCGGAACCGAAGCCCGCTCCCCCTGCCTCATCCGTCCCGCCCTCCCACCAGCAGACCCCCTCTCCTCAACAATCCACTCCGGGCGACAAACCCGCACCGATCAATGCCAAAAACAAAGCTCTCGTTCTGGAGATCAAACAGCGCGCCCAGCAGGGGAAGATTTTGCATTACCGCTTTATTTGCGGCAAATCCCTCATCGATTCCGATGTTCATCAAGCCTTGGGAAATCCGGACACGACCGAGTCGGCGGGAAAAGGGATTTATGATACTTATAAAAAACAAGGCCTTGCTTTTGGCTTCAATCACGGGTTGCAGATTTTTGACATTCGCTCCTACTCTGCGGAAATCCAAAAGCTCACGTACCGGGACATCACCGAAACATTGGGCCGGCCTTCATCCGTCAACAGCATCAGCCACCAAAAAATCCTCGTTTACAAGGTGAATTCCAAATATCAATTAAAATTTATTTTTAATGAACCAATCTCCGGTTCGACGCATCTGGATCATTATTCCGTCTTCTATCCCCCGGCCGCAGTCAATAATATGGCCGGCTGACAAAAATGCGGGGCGTGGTGTTTCCTTCCCGCCTTCAGGTTTCACCGGAAGAAAACCCACGCCCTGCTCTTGGTTGAAATCTTTATCTTTAATAAAATTATAATCCATCATTCATGAATCTGTCATATTTAGGCATATAAAATTCTATATATCTCATTGGTTTCCCGCTAAAATATTTGATAGGGATTTACCCGACCAATGTCTAAATCTATCTTTTGGCACGACAATGCAATGAATGGGTTTCTACAAGGAAAGGCCGGTTTTTTTAGATAGACATTTCACTTAAGTGTGGTGATCAGATGAAAAAATGGCTTTTCATTTTATCGATCCCCCTGGTGGCAGCAGGACTGGTCGTCGCCGTGATGTCAATGCACAAATACAAAACCTACGGGGAACAAGCAGCCGCAACGCGGGCGATGGAAGCAGTAAAACCTGCTGCGCCAAAACCGGTGCCTTCCAAGAATGTTGTGATCTACTTCTCTCCCCATGCTGATGATGAAGTTTTGACCATGGGGGTTCCGCTCATTAACGACATTCGGGCGGGAAAAGAAGTATATCTGGTGCTGATGTCGCCGGGAAGCCATTCGTTTGCACGTGAACGGATCAACGGAGCCTACGACATTGAATCCAATCGTGCAGAATTGGCCGGAAAAAAATTAAAAGACAATCTGTACAAATCCTATCACGATCCCTATAAGGAACATTACAAAGACGGATGGCTCACCCGCAAAGAATTCGGGGATGCGCGCCTTCGTGAATTTTACCTGGCTGCTGCCGCTTTTGGCATTCCCAAGGACAGAATTCGGGTATACAATGTGGTAAACGATAATTTTCTGTACAGTCAGGTAAGAGCCATTATGGCGTCATATGCCAAAAAGTTCCCCGATGCAACCTTTAAAACGATGTCCCGCTATGATGTTCATCCTGACCATGCCATGTGCGGCCGGGTTATGGATGATCTGTTCCGGGAACACATCGTCAAGCACTGGGTCGCCTATCTCTCGATCACAACTGACCGGATCATGAAAGTGAAGGTTCCCGGAAGCCAGATGGTTGTTCTCCGCAATCCGGCCGATAAAGCCATTCTTCTTCGGGCGTGCAAAGCCTATAACATCTGGAAGCCGACAGAAGGGCTTTATGCGATCGGTTACCACAGTGTTCCGATTGAATTTGATATGCTGATGAAAAAACCTTATACAAAAAAAGTTCCATTATAGTTGCAAAGCCACCTCCTCATCTCGCGGGTGGCTTTTCCCGAAAAAAGGCGATCCGCCCTGATCAGGAGCAGATCGCCTTTTTTTCAACAGTGCTTTATCCATTTTGAATCGGTTCCAACCGGGCGAACTCTTCCTCCGTAAACAGCCTCGAACGGATGACAAACCGAACCCCCAGCGGAATCTCCAATGAAAAGGAAGCCCCTCTCCCTTTGACAACATCAACGGTTAACTGGGTATGTTTCCAGTATTCAAACTGGGAACGGGACATATAAAAAGGACATCCGGCAATCTCGCCCAGTCGGACATCGCTGCTTCCGATCCGAAAAGTTCCTTCTTTAAAACACATGGGAGAGGAGCCGTCACAACAACCGCCGCTCTGGTGAAACATCAGCTTTCCATGCTGCTTGCTCAGCTGATCAATAACCTTTTTCGCCTCGGGCGTAACCAGAACGCGTTTGACTGTTTCCATGTCCTCCACTGTCCTTAAAAGAAGCCCATCGGCTTTTTATCATAGGAAATCAGGAGATTTTTCGTTTGGCGATAATGTTCCAGCATCATTTTATGCGTTTCCCGTCCGATTCCCGATTGTTTGTATCCGCCAAAGGCCGCGTGTGCCGGGTAGAGATGGTAGCAGTTCACCCAGACGCGCCCGGCCTGAATCCGTCTGGCAATCTGATAAGCCTGATGCGCATCCCGTGTCCAGACACCGGCACCCAAGCCGTAGAGCGTGTCATTGGCGATTTCGAGCAATTGCTTTTCATCCTTAAACGTCGTCACCGAAACGACGGGGCCAAAGATTTCCTCCTGGAAAATCCGCATTTTGTTGTGGCCGACAAACACGGTTGGCTCAATGTAATAGCCGTCGGGGTACTTGTCGTTCTTGTACGGCTTTCCACCCGTCAGGCATTTGGCTCCCTCTTCGCGGCCGAGCTGGATATAGTTCAGGATCTTTTCATACTGGTCGTTGGAAGCTTGTGCTCCCATCATCGTTTCGGGGTCGAGCGGGTCCCCCATTTTAATTTTCTTCACGCGTTCCATAGCCCGTTCGATAAATTCTTCGTAAATCGACTCCTGAATCAGGGCCCGGGACGGACAGGTGCAGACTTCCCCCTGGTTCAAGGCGAACATCGTAAATCCTTCCAGGGCTTTATCGAGGAAGTCATCATCTTGTGCCAGCACGCTTTCCGTGAAGATGTTGGGCGATTTCCCCCCGAGTTCCAGCGTGACCGGAACAATATTTTCCGAAGCGTACTGCATAATCAGGCGTCCGGTGGTCGTCTCACCCGTAAAGGCCACTTTCCCCACTTTCGGCGAGGTGGCGAGCGGCTGGCCGGCTTCGGGACCAAATCCGTTGACCACATTAAGCACGCCGGGCGGCAGCAGATCAGCGATCAGTTCCACAAACAGAAGGACGGTAGCCGGAGTCTGTTCGGCCGGCTTTAACACCACGCAATTGCCGGCAGCCAGAGCGGGAGCCAGTTTCCATGCCGCCATGAGCAGCGGAAAATTCCAAGGGATGATCTGGCCCACAACGCCGACCGGTTCTTTGATATGAAGGGAGAGCGTATTGGCATCGATTTCGGAAACGCCGCCCTCTTCCCCGCGAATCACGCCGGCAAAATAGCGAAAATGATCAATTGCCAGTGGAAGGTCCGCATTCAGTGTTTCACGGATCGGTTTTCCGTTATCCCACGTTTCTGAAAGCGCTAACTTTTCCAGGTTTTCTTCGAGACGATCAGCAATTTTCAAAAGGATATTGCTTCGTTCCGCGACGGAAGTGTTTCCCCATTTTTCTTTTGCCTGGTGCGCTTTTTCCAATGCCAGATCGATGTCTTCCTTTTGAGAGCGCGGCACTTTGGTGAACACCTTGCCATTGATCGGAGACGGATTGTCAAAATACTCCCCGCCGAGCGGCGGAACCCACTCTCCCCCGATAAAGTTCTCGTATCGCGGCTTGTAATGAAGCAGGCTTCCTTCGGTATTTGGCGCTTTAAAACCGGATAACTTCACACTCATCAGCGGCTTCCTCCCTCAGCTTTTTTTGCAAACCAACCATGAACTGCTGAACAACAATATAATTATTATTTAGCAATAGATTCAAAAATTCCTGCCCAATAAGGAAATTTATTTAAAAAATTCATTCATTTTAAAATATGGATTTGTCCCACATACAAACAGGGGCCAAAGAGAGCAAAAGATATAAAAACCACCCGCCAAAATGCGGCGGGCCTGCCTGTGTCAGTTGTTGATATAGCGTTCAAACACAAAGCCAAAGTCTTTCACATGGTATTTCTCACGGGTCTCGACGAGCCAGTTAAATGCCGCCTGGTTCAGCCCTTTAAACTGTTCGACCAAATTGTTATCATCATTCTTGAACGAACTTAAGGTGGTGGAGGCCAATTCCAGACTCTGTTTGGCAAATGCCAGAAGAATCTCGTTTTCACGCGAGAGTTCCGCAATCTTCACCAGCGCTTTGTATAAATCCTTAAGTTCCTCAAGATGCTTTTTGTGCACATCGATTGTATATTGTTTGGAACCCATGGTAAACTTGATCTCAACATCCAGATCAATCGAACCGGCTGTTTCCAGCATCACATTGGCGATTTTGTGAGCATGGTAATCATAGCGATGAAGCATCCGCTTTTTGCTCGTGGCACTGGTACCATCCAAATGAATCAGGGCTTTGTTCGTAAAACAGTACTCATCCGATTTTGACTTGATGAGAAAGAAAATTTTCTCGCCATCTTCATGAAGCACATAATCGTCTGTGTCCACCTTATCGTAATTTTCCGGCTTGATCACACTTCCGACATCACTGATTCCCAACACATCGGCGGCAACTTTTCCAAACATCGGATCAACCTTTCCCATTTGAAATCAAAACATTGTCATTCTATTCCAAAATCATTATAACACAATTTGTCAGTATCACCTGCCATGCTGATCCGTTCTGACTCCGTCTTGTAAGTTGAGGATCATGGCAAAAAGCGGAACCAAGCAGGAGAGAGGAGGCATTCACCGTGAACGATCCGTTGCCACCCGTGCATTTGGACAAACGGTATTGGGCACAGCTGACCGATTTGCCGGACAGGGTCCAATGGGTGATTGAAAAACTTGAACAATCATTGCAAATCATGAGGGAAAATCAATCGGAGACTGGGCAGGTGTTAAAAACGGCGCAACAATTGAGCCACATGCTCGGGGAAATGGATCTGGAGATCAACAGTTTTGAATTGGATGAAGTGACAAGGGAAGTGATCAACGCGCTGCTGGACCGGACTTATGTGGACGAAGCATATGAGGAAGTACTGGAGTTGGATGCCATGCTCGATCAGTTATGGGAGAATGGTTTCCTCGATGACTCCGACCCGATGGCAGAAGAGGTGGCAACTGCCATCAGCCATTTATCCGACTGTTTTGTCAGTTGCGGCGACCGGCTGAAAAAAACGCGCGCTTCCGAAGACATTCATACGATCATCGAAGCCATCGAAACCGTCATCTCCGGCTTTAAAGAACTGCTTCGATAACGGATGCGGTCATTTTCTCCATTTTAAACCGGGAATAAGTCGGGGAACACGTTTTTTGTATTCCAGATACTGTTCACCAAACGTTTGAACCATCAACCTCTCTTCAATACGAATACGGATCAGGAAAAGGATCAGAATCCCGAGAAAGCCCAGGAATAAGACACCAGCCCCGGTCGAGAGCGCAGAGCCAAGCACCATCCCGATAATTCCGGTATAAATCGGATGCCTCGTGATTCGGTACGGCCCTTCCGTGCATAATCGGTGAGCCTCTTTAACCACTGCGACCGATGCCCACATTTTCCCCAGTTTCCATCTGGCCCATAAAGTGAACAACGTCGACCCAGCCAGCAGAACCGCGCCGACAACCTGCAACCAGAGAAGGTGAAAAGCCAAAGCTCCCGGATACCGGACAGCAATGTACTGGATCACACCCCAGAAAAGCAGAAGGATCATCCAGTCAAACCGGAGGCGCCTTTGCTGCACGGCCGGAGCATGATAATGATTGTAAATCGCTCCACCGATCCAGGCCAGGATAAAGATTCCCCAACAGATCAGGTTCAAATGAACAAAATTCATATTCTTCTCCCCAAATCCAATGGATATCCTCAACCGCCGCTGGCTTAAT
The DNA here is from genome assembly GCF_016055075.1 of Thermoactinomyces sp. CICC 10522. Classification (NCBI taxonomy): domain Bacteria; kingdom Bacillati; phylum Bacillota; class Bacilli; order Caryophanales; family Thermoactinomycetaceae; genus Thermoactinomyces; species Thermoactinomyces sp. CICC 10522. The sequence continues at coordinate 173,003 of NZ_JAECVY010000006.1, forward strand.
TCAATCATACGACAAACCGGCAGAAAATTGCCCCAAGGTTTTCAAAACCATTTAACCACACTTGCAACGCCGGCGCCGTCTTTCCATCCCACACACTGATCCCCTTCATTTCCCCTCCTCGCCGGACTTCTCCAATTGCTTTTAAGCTTGTGAACAGCCTCCCTCTTCCCCTGCCAGGACATTTTTTACAAAAAATAGGAGAATGCACAGTCGTTTTTTGTCATGGTCAAATATGATATACCGAAATTACCGTTAGGGGGTGAAACGAATGGGTGCTTCATGCGGTTCGTGTTACAGTTCCTGTTACGGGTCGTGCTACGGTTACGGATTTGGCTGGAGAAGCCTGCTGATCTTCCTGCTCGTCATCGCCACGATCTTTGTCTTTATCTGCGGAGGATTTGGATGTTAATTAGAAAAACAGCTACACAAATGAACTTCGCATCGGATTCCCTCCCGTATCATGCAATAGCCACGCCAAATCCGAATTAAGCCGATCTTTGTCACAATTTGCAAAGTCGCGACCCATTTTTCCTCCTTCAAAAACATTTCCCGCATCAGTCGGGACTTGTGACTCAAAAACAACCTCCTGCCGAGTTCTCAACCATCGGTCAGACATTTCCTCAAGGGATGTTGGGGCCAGGATATTTCCGGCCATCCAACATCCTTTCGTCTGTTTGATGACATTCCTGCCGGCCATGAATTTCAACACAAACATGCCGACTTGCGGCGAAAACGCTGCCAGCATGAATTTTGAACGTTTTTCATCAACTGAACAACATGTATTTATCAGAATTAAAAAATATATTATACTTTTATCATTCATAAATAAATGAAAGGAGATTCGGATGAAAAAATTCATTTTGCCTCTTCTTTCTTCATTGGCCGTCTTCTGGCCATCAGTCCCGCAAGCCCTGGCTGCAACCGATATCTATGCCAATTATGCGGAACTGTCATCGCACTATAAACAGGGCACGGATTATACGATTGAAACCCAGTCGAAACCAAACGATGTGCTGATTCTGGCCATTCATGGCGGAAGGATCGAGAAGGGAACCGATCAACTGGCAAAAGCAATCGCGCAGGACGATTACAGTTACTACATATTTAAGGCCAACATTTATAAAGACACCAATAACGATGACCGGAACGATTTACATTTAACCGCTTCCCACTACGATGAACCAACCGCCCTGCAAATGACGGCACAAAAAAACCGCATCGTTTCTCTCCATGGAGCCAAGGGCACGGAAAAAATCGTTTACATGGGAGGACTCAACCAAAATTTAATGAGCAATCTCTCAGAGCGGTTGACTGCCGCCGGTTTCCGTGTCGAGAATGCCCCTGACAATCTCAACGGGAACCACCCGGAAAACATCGCCAATAAGAATCGGATTCTCCAAGGAGCGCAGATGGAACTCACCACAGCCCAGCGCGATGAGCTCCTGAACGATTCTGCCAAGATGCAAAAATTTGCTGATGCCGTCCGTGCAGCCATCTCTGCCTCCTCTTCCCATCCGGATGGCAGAACCTATGAATTTGGGAGCGACAACTTTTCCAACTCCATTTGGCTCAACGGTGGCAATCCGTTTTATCTGACCGGTGACGATTACCTGAAAGGCGTCCAAAGCCCCATTGATCCGAGCCAAAAAGAAAAAATTCGCTTTGATTTTTATGACCAAAACGGAAAACTCGTGTTATCCCACTCGGCCGAAGCTGTTGGCCACAAACGGTTCAGCTATTCCACCGGCCTCCCAACCGGCTACTATAAAATAAAAATCGTGAACGTTTCTGGACACCCCTCCTGGATCTACGGAGGCCTTGTCTATTAAAACCAAAACATGCATGGGACTTTCTCATCCATGCGTGTTTTTCTGTAAGGAGATCTTCATGCTATCAATCAAACGGCAAACCTCGCCCGCTTCATCTGTTTGCTCCTCAGTCCCTAGGCTCGCCGGCCTGAGACTCCCTCCGTTATCCGTTCTTTTCCCCTGCTGTGAGACTGTAGCTGATTAACCACTCTCTTGCTTTTTCATCTTCGAAGTATCGGATTTTCGGGAGTACCAATATTAATACTTTTTCACGGAAATCCGCATGATCAAAAAGGCTGGCATTCGTCAAATCCGTTTTGGCGAACACGGTTTCAATACACTCACATTTAGCAAACCTTGCATTTTGAGCATCGGCATTTGTAAAATCTACATAAGACACATCCGCTTTATAGAAATCATGTTACCGCCGGTCTATAATTGACCCAGGATCGCCGAAAAAGAATTGACCCACTCCCCGTCGAATAAATCCCCTTCGAATAATACCGCCAAATTTCTT
>NZ_JAECVY010000070.1:0-537 GCF_016055075.1 Thermoactinomyces sp. CICC 10522
TGAAGAGCTCCTTAGAAAGGAGGTGATCCATCCCCACCTTCCGGTAGGGATACCTTGTTACGACTTCACCCCAATCATCTGCCCCACCTTCGGCGGCTGGCTCCCAGAAGGGTTGCCTCACCGACTTCGGGTGTTGCAAACTCTCGTGGTGTGACGGGCGGTGTGTACAAGGCCCGGGAACGTATTCACCGCGGCATGCTGATCCGCGATTACTAGCGATTCCGGCTTCACGCAGGCGAGTTGCAGCCTGCGATCCGAACTGAGACCAGTTTTTTGGGATTGGCTCCCCCTCGCGGGTTCGCTTCCCTTTGTACTGGCCATTGTAGCACGTGTGTAGCCCAGGACATAAGGGGCATGATGATTTGACGTCATCCCCACCTTCCTCCGGCTTTCACCGGCTGTCTCGCCAGAGTGCCCATCCGAAATGCTGGCAACTGGCGATAAGGGTTGCGCTCGTTGCGGGACTGAACCCAACATCTCACGACACGAGCTGACGACAACCATGCACCACCTGTCACCGCTGCCCCGAAGGGAAGC
>NZ_JAECVY010000071.1:0-533 GCF_016055075.1 Thermoactinomyces sp. CICC 10522
TGGAATGCGTCTATGAAACCCTGGAGGATGCGGGATATACCCGCCGTGCCCTCGGGGCGTACAAGGGACGGGGAATGGAAGGCAATGTCGGGGTGTTCGTCGGCGTCATGTACGAGGAGTACCAGCTCTACGGAGCGCAAGAACAGCTTCGGGGAAGAAAGGTGGCCTTGAATGGAAGCGCCGCTTCCATTGCCAACCGGGTCTCCTATTTCTGCAATTTTCACGGCCCGAGCATGGCCGTGGATACGATGTGCTCCTCATCCTTGACGGCGATTCATCTGGCCTGCCAGCACCTACAAAAAGGCAGTTGCGAAGTGGCGATCGCCGGCGGGGTGAATGTGTCGATTCACCCGAACAAATACATCGCCCTGCAGCAGGGGCAATTCCTCTCAAGCAAGGGACGGTGCGAAAGCTTTGGGGATGGCGGCGACGGCTATGTGCCCGGAGAAGGAGTCGGTGCGGTTCTGTTGAAGCCGTTGGCCCGGGCCGTGGCGGACGGTGATCACATTTACGGAGTGATCAAAGGGACGGCC
>NZ_JAECVY010000072.1:0-532 GCF_016055075.1 Thermoactinomyces sp. CICC 10522
CCAGTCGATGTCCATCCCTTTTACCCACAGCTCCAGCAGTTTGTCGTACTTCCCTTTTCTCTGCCAGACCTCCAGGATTTGCTCCATATCCTCATCCGCCGCCAGGACCGCCAGGACTGCCTTATGAGCTTTGACCGACCCCCGGTAACATCCTTCGATCTCCTGCTTTCCGGCAACCACGTCCGCCAGTTTTCCCCGGAGCTCTTCCATGGTGGTGACCACGAGGGCCATCCGCTCTTCCATCGCCTCCCGGCCCACTTGCAGCGTGTACGCCAGAGCGGCCAGATCACGGTCGGTCCAGCCTTCTTCCCCGATCGCCGAGTGCAGGCGTTTCGCCTGCTCCAGCAGTTGCCCGCGCGTTTGTGCCGACAGGACGATCAGGAACGGGCCCCCGCCGGCTGCAGCCGGCTCCCGATCCGTTTCTTCGGGCGGAAGATATTCCTCAATCACGATATGGGCGTTGGCCCCTCCGGCTCCAAACGACGAGATTCCCGCCCGGCGCGGAGCTTCCCGGGGCACCCCCTGTCGCATC
>NZ_JAECVY010000073.1:0-528 GCF_016055075.1 Thermoactinomyces sp. CICC 10522
AAACAGCCGTTCCTGCGGGTCCATCAATTCCGCTTCCCGCGGGGAAATGTGAAAGAACAGGGGATCAAACCGGTCGACCTCTTCCAGAAAACCGCCCCAGATGCCACGGGCCTGTTCCTCCGTGTATTGCCAGAGTTCCCTCCTCTCTTTGGGAACTTCGGTGATGCAGTCCTTCCCTGCTTGCAAATTGCGCCAAAACTCGCGCATATTGCGGGCTCCGGGATAGCGCCCCGCCAGGCCGATGATGGCGATGTCCGCGGTTTCGGGAGTTTTCTCCGCAGGAACCGTGCGGAAAGCGGGACGCCACTTCCGCCCCCGGCCGCTTTTGCGCTCTTTCGCCACCGGAGCCACCGGTTCCGGCAAAGCAGCGGAGACAGCGGGACTTGCGCCCAGTGTCCGCTCCAACTGTTCGCGATAATGCGCCAGGAAATAGCCTGTCAGTTCGTCTACCGTTTTGTACTCAAAAAACAGCGTTTTGGGCAACGGGCCAAATGTTTTTTCCAACTCGTTCGTCAGCTTCATCACCAT
>NZ_JAECVY010000074.1:0-510 GCF_016055075.1 Thermoactinomyces sp. CICC 10522
AGATATTCCTCAATCACGATATGGGCGTTGGCCCCTCCGGCTCCAAACGACGAGATTCCCGCCCGGCGCGGAGCTTCCCGGGGCACCCCCTGTCGCATCACGACCGGCCGCTTCCATTCTGCCAGTTCCTGCTGAACGACAAAGGGGGTCGAGGCAAAGTCAATATGGCGGTTCAGCACCCGGGAGTGCAGGGAGGGCACCAGCTGCCCGTATTTCATCTGCAGCAGGATTTTACTCAATCCGGCAATCCCGGCCGCGCTCTCGGCATGCCCGATGTTGGATTTCACCGAGCCGATGGCACAAAACTGCCGGTCGCCGGTATATTCCTGAAAGGCTTTGGTCAAACCGGCAATTTCAATCGGGTCGCCCAAGGCCGTTCCGGTGCCGTGCGCTTCGATGTATTGAAGGGTTCGCGGGTCGATGCCGGCCTGGCGAAAAGCCTGCTTGATCACATCAGCCTGGGCATTGGGATTGGGGACGGTATAGCCGTGTGTCTTGCCCCCGTGATTG
>NZ_JAECVY010000075.1:0-506 GCF_016055075.1 Thermoactinomyces sp. CICC 10522
GTCTGTCGGGGTTGTAGGACGTCTCACACGGAGTGAGAAAGGCGAGGGATAGGTGAAGTGGTTCTGGAAAGACCCGCGATAAAAGGTAACAGCCCTGTAACCGAAATCCTTCGCCCTCCGAGACGGATCCTGAGTACCGCGGGACACGTGAAACCCCGTGGGAAGCTGGGAGGACCACCTCCCAAGGCTAAATACTCCCTGGCGACCGATAGTGAACCAGTACCGTGAGGGAAAGGTGAAAAGCACCCCGGGAGGGGAGTGAAAGAGAACCTGAAACCGTGTGCTTACAATCAGTCGGAGCTCCTTTGAGGAGTGACGGCGTGCCTTTTGTAGAATGAACCGGCGAGTGACGGTTGCGTGCGAGGTTAAGGTGAGAAGCCGGAGCCGCAGCGAAAGCGAGTCTGAACAGGGCGCATGAGTACGTAGTCGTCGACCCGAAACCGGGTGATCTACCCATGTCCAGGGTGAAGTTCCGGTAACACGGAATGGAGGCCCGAACCTTTTGG
>NZ_JAECVY010000007.1:0-142047 GCF_016055075.1 Thermoactinomyces sp. CICC 10522
GGGATCCACCCGTTCCCATCCCGAACACGGAAGTTAAGCCCTCCAGCGCCGATGGTACTTGGGGTTCACCCCTGGGAGAGTAGGTCGTTGCCAGGCAAAGATACAAGCCACCTCCAACGAGGTGGCTTTTTCATTGTTGTCTTTGTTATTTTTATTTCCTTCGATTCATCCTCCTTCTCCATCCTTTCCCATCGCCATCTGTTTTTGAGCGTATTTCATTCACTCCGTCGGGAATCCTCGCGGAAATCCTGAGGATGTTCCCCGATGTTCTCCTCAGATTTGCGGATTCATCCAAATGGGATACAAGTTATAGGGGCGGGAAATCGCTTCTCCAAAGTACAATTTTACCAGGCTTGGGGAATCTGGTTTGGAATCCGGCTTAAGGAAATTACAGATTTAATTTTTAATCGCGATTGAGCTGAGACAACTCAATTTAGCTGAAAATATTGGTCTCATTCAAAAATATTGGTTTTATTCAAGGGAGACGCTGTGAACTGCTTCTACTGATAAATTGCAGAATGGATCGCTTCGACGATACGATACCGACGTTCACTGCGACCAGGAGTCTTTGTTAGCGTTTAGGGTTCCGTGGTAGTGTAGTTGGGAAACGGTTAGCATTTTTCTACTAAAATGGAAGGATAAAAGAAAGAAAAGATCAAGAAGCATGTGCCGAGGATTGGCTGGGAGACAGCAGAGCATCACTTGTTTTCTACTTTGTTTTGGATCTTGTGTTTTCATATTTAATACGTAAATAGCTTCTGAGCAGTGCATTTAGAGGAATAAAAATAGCAAAAATGAAAATGACAATCCATCTTGGAGTAAGCATCAGATTTCCTCCTTTTTCATTTAGCCTGTTACGCAAATGACGAAAATATTCTAATAGGGTGATGAATAAGCATAGGGAGTAGGATGTTTGACAGGTTATAGAAAACGGGAGATGGTTTATCAGGGAAATCCGGTTAAGGAAAGGAATGCCTGAACAAGAACTGTGCCACCTCCCGACAGGAGATATCCTTCTTCTTGGAAAATGTTTATCTCTTTACGGTATATACAGTGGATCAGAAGTAAACAAAATTGCCAGGGTAGAGGTGCCCCACTGACCGACCGGATCTAAGGTTGACTTCAGCGGAGTTTCATGACTGTCATTTTCGCCTGAAGTGCGTTGAAGCAGGGGAGTTTGGTTGCTTTTCGATGCAGTCGCCTGCCGCTGGAATTGTTTGTGTCGGTAATCATCCACTCACAGACGGACAAAATTTTGTTGATGAAATCCCTGAAAAATGGAAGCAATGAATTTTATTCGCTAAGCTTTCTCCACACAAGAAGCGGCCCGGGCAACCGGAATTGGAGCAATACCATGCAAAACATCAACACATCCCTGACAGCAACCATAATGAATTTTCCTCAAAAAACAGGGCTATTGGTCATTGTTTATTGTTTAAATCATTGCCCTTTTGGAAATGATGTGAACAAAAGGGAAAGGCGGGCGATTGAGATGGAGAATAAGCAGCCCTATCACTGTATCATTTGTGACCAGGTTCGCGATGAAATGTTACCTTTATTGGATCAATATATCTGTACCCTCTGTGAAAGAGAGTTGGCGCGCAGTACCGTTGATGATCTGCGTTATGGCTACTATGTTTGGCGTTTAAGGGTATTTTGGAATCATCAGGGAAAAACATTATATGAAGCACCTTAACTTTTTACTGAGAGGTGAAGCCTCTGTTGCCGTCTGGCGAAAACAAGCGAATCCTCGCGAGAGAGGATGGGTAAAGGGCGATTCATTTGCCTGTCGCGGATATTTGTGCTGCGTGGTTTTGTTCCCTGCCCTTTCGAGCAGCGCAATTCAGATACCGGGACATCGGTTTCCTTCAAGAAGTTGCGATGATCATCACAGAGACGGATTTTTTCAAACCATATTTCCTGAAAACGGGGAGCGCTAAATCTCTCCAATTTGACTTGGTTTCATCTTGACAGAAAAGACAGGGGATTCTGTTCACCATCCGCTCACCTCATCCGTTATCCGGCTGTCGGACAATGTTCCAGGGGCCGGCTTTTTTATTTGGGTGGGTGGTTGCAAACCCAAGCGGACCACGGAAAATGATCCCTCTGTGACAGAAAGGATTTCTCTATTCTTCAAGAAGCTGCTTGCGGATTTGAGTGAGGGCGTACTTTAACTTTGCTTGCCCATTTGCCATGAATTGTTTTATATAAATAGGAAGGAGGTGGCGCGAAAGTGGATCAGATGAAGGCGCCGTTGTTTGATGCTTTGATAAGGCATATCAACCGTTCGACGGGCAATTTTCATGTTCCCGGTCATAAACAAGGTCAGGCATTTGATGATGCCGGAAAGAAATGGTTTGCATCCGTTTTGCAATTGGATTTAACAGAGGTGGGGGAACTGGATGACTTACACCATCCGCAAGGAGCGATTTTGGAAGCGCAGCAGTTGGCGTCTGCAGCATTCAGGGCAGAACATACTCTTTTTCTGGTGGGAGGAACCACCGCCGGCATTTTAGCGACCATTCTTCACCTCTGTCGTCCGGGAGAAGAGATTATTATTCAGCGCAATTGCCATCAATCTGTGTTTCACGGATGTATGATGGCCGGGGCAAAACAGCGCTATCTGCCATGCGAATTTGACCAAAACGGAATGGAGATCCCGATTTCCCCGGATACGGTTCAACAGATGATCCGTCAGTACCCACAGGCCAAAGGGGTGGTGATTACCAGTCCGTCCTATTTTGGAGTTGTCCAGAATGTGCGCGAAATCGCAGAGATTTGCCATGCACATCAAATTCCGCTGGTTGTCGATGAAGCACATGGAGCCCACTTTGGATTTCACCCGCGTCTCCCGCTGTCGGCCATCGACCAAGGAGCCGATGTTTCCATTCAGTCCACGCACAAATTGCTCACCTCCATGACGATGTCCTCAATGCTGCACGCTCAAGGAGAAAGAGTAAATATCGCGGATATCATGCGCTGGCTTCGCATGATCGAATCAAGCAGCCCTTCTTATCCGTTGATGGCTTCTCTTGACTTGGCCAGACGATGGATCGCCACGAAGGGAAAGGAAGAATTGGAACGTTTGTTAATTGCCCTGGATCATTTCCGGGGAAATATAAAAAACGGTTCTTTTATACATGAGGTTTCTGTTCTCAGCCCTCATGATCCGTTAAAATTGACTTTAGTTGCCGATCCAGGAGTGTCCGGCTATGCCATGGCCGATTGGTTAAATAAACAGGGAATTTATGCTGAGTTGGCTGACCACCGAAAAGTGTTGTTTGTTTTTTCGCCTGGAACAACAGAAAGCGAGCTGAGCAGGCTTGAGCAGGTTCTCAGGCGGCTGGACAGGGAAATTTCCCATTTTCCCAAGGAACCTTCTTTCAATTTACCGAGCTTCTCCATACATACCCAGGCGAAGGTGGAGTTCGATGAACTGAGGCGGAGAAAAAGGCGCTGGATTCCTTTGGCCAGTGCCGCGGGTGAGATTGTGACAGAAATGATCACTCCGTATCCGCCAGGGATTCCTCTTGTGTTACCTGGAGAGGAATTGCGTGAAGAGGTTCTTCACTTTTTGTGCGATGTGATCCGGCGTGGAGGAAACGTGCGCGGTATTCGTTCTTCCGACACACCGGCGGTGGAGGTGCTCCTTTAAATCTTGACGGCGAAGCGAGGAGGTGCGACAAGGATGGGGAAAGGTAGGTTTATTACGTTTGAAGGGCCGGAAGGGGCCGGAAAAACGACACAAATCCGACTGCTCGAGGATTATTTGCGGCTGAAGGGAAAAGAATGCATCACAGTGCGTGAGCCGGGTGGTACACCGATTGGAGACGGAATTCGTCAGATTTTATTGAGCACGGAATTTTCCGATATGAGGCCGCGAACCGAAATTCTGCTGTACGCTGCCTCCCGGGCCCAACTGGTGGATCAAGTGATTCGCCCCGCGCTGGAGCAAGGCAAGATTGTTTTATGCGACCGTTATGTTGATTCCAGCATTGCTTATCAGGGTTACGGGGCGCAGTGGGATCTTCAGGAGGTTATTCAGATTAACGAATGGGCAACCGGCGGCCTGAAACCTGATCGTACATATTTGCTTGATTTGCCCGTGGAAATGAGCCAGAGCCGGATGAAGAATCGCGGCGGAAAGAAGGATCGGATGGAATTGAAAGAGAAATTATTCCATGAACGGGTTCGTGAAGGGTTTCTCTCTTTGGCGCAAAGCGCCCCCGAACGTTATCGCAAGCTGGATGCATGCTTGAGCAAAGAAGAGATATTCGGGCAGCTGGCCGAAGACATCCTCAACTTGGTGAAAGATTGACGGGAGAATGATGCTGTCGGGACGAATTTCCAGCTCTTACTTAATGAGATGTTTGCTCAATTTTTACTGTGAATGATAGAATGGTATATGAGATTCTTTAACAGAATCCTGTGAGAATCAATGAACAAATTGACGGATAGATCAGATGATCCAAACGGGTTTATTTTGAATAAATTGGGAGGCGTGTATTCAAACAAAACCGGCAAAGCATCAATATTTCTTGGATGGAACAAAAAAGAGATCATCGCTTTTCGTCAGCGACAGGCTGATACGATGCAACCTCTGGCCGTACTCGGAAAATAGGTTGGGCGGTAGAGGAGGGACGCTGTAAGTGCTAAGAGTGATTGGAGTTCGCTTTCGACAAGCGGGTAAGATATATTTTTTTGACCCTGCCGATTTACAAGTGCAACGCGGGGACCATGTCATCGTGGAAACGGTGCGGGGAGTTGAATACGGCCATGTGGTGACGGGAATCCGTTTTGTCAAGGAGGATGAAGTGGTACTGCCCCTTAAAAAGGTATTACGGATTGCCACGGATGGAGATACTGAACAAATGGAAGAAAATCGCCAGGCAGCAAAAGCGGCCTTATCCATTTGTCATGAAAAAATCCAAACACATGGTTTAGAAATGAAGTTGGTTGATGCAGAATACACGTTTGACCGCAATAAAATCATCTTTTATTTCACCGCGGATGGACGTGTCGATTTCCGCGAATTGGTTCGCGACTTGGCTGCGGTTTTTCGGACCCGTATCGAGCTCAGGCAGATCGGGGTACGGGATGAAGCAAAAATGTTGGGCGGAATTGGCCCGTGCGGACGGATTCTTTGCTGTTCGTCTTTTTTGGGAGACTTTGAGCCTGTTTCGATTAAAATGGCAAAAGATCAGAATCTATCCCTGAATCCGGCTAAAATCTCCGGGCTTTGCGGCCGGTTAATGTGCTGTTTGAAATATGAAAACGACCTTTATGATGAAGCGAAGCAAATTTTGCCCGATCTCGGTGAGAATGTGTTGACGCCGAACGGAGATGGAAAAGTGGTTTTGCTGAACCTCTTGGAGCGGCGGGTGCAAGTGGAACTGTTTCAAACGGGGGCGTTGGTGGAACATTCTTTGGAAGAGATCAAACTGACAGAGTCTCCGCAGACGAGCGGAAGCTATAAATGACCGGAAACCACGAATATTAACCGCTTTTGGTGATAAACGAGGTGGGGGGGCTTGGACAAAGAAGCTATCTTTGAGCAGGTCGCTCGCGTTGAAGAGCGAATCGGTGAACTGTATAAGGAATTAGCCGGGCTGAAAGAACAGATTGTCGGACTAATCGAAGATAATACCCGATTAATGATGGAGAACCAACGGCTGAAAGAGCTGGAAGCCAGGTTCTCTTCACCTTCAGGCGAAACAGAAGAAAAGACGCTTCCACCAAAAGAAGAAGCCGCAGGTAAAGGGGTTCATCATCTCGCAGATTTATATGAAGAAGGGTTTCATATATGCAATGTTCATTATGGTCGGTTGCGCGGAGAGGGAGATTGCCTGTTTTGTATCGCCTTTCTCAATAAATCATCCAAGGAAGAATGACGCTGGCAAAGTGGTACCAATTCGAGTATGGTGTAACCACCAGACCCGTCCGGTGCCGGAAGCCGGCGTTTTTTCTTTGCCCAAATGGAGGAAGAAAATGGCCGATTCCTATTATGTTTACATACTGGAGTGTCGGGACGGTACATTATACACAGGGATGACTAATCATTTGGAGCGGCGGTTGCGAATGCATCGTCTCGGAAAAGGGGCCAAATATACACGCGCCCGCTTGCCGGTGGTTCTGCGGTATTATGAAGCGGGCACGAGCAAATCGTGGGCCCTGAAACGGGAGCATGAGATTAAAAAGATGTCACGGAAGGAAAAATGGAGATTAATCGCAGAAAGGGGAACCGAGCGATGCACGTGATCAAGAGTTTTGCCGAAGAAAAAAGAGGTATTCTCTATGTCGTCGGAACGCCGATCGGCAATTTGCAGGATATGAGTCCGAGAGCGTTGGAGATCCTGAGTGAAGTCGACCTGATTGCAGCTGAAGATACACGGCATACGCGAAAGTTGCTCCAGGTTTTTCAGTTTCATACGGAATTGATCAGTTACCATGAACATAATAAAAGAGAACGCGGAGCCCAACTGCTCAATCAGCTTTTGGAAGGGAAGAAAATAGCCCTGGTCAGCGATGCGGGGATGCCCGGAATTTCCGATCCGGGAGAAGAATTGGTTCGGGATGCCGTCCAACATCAGATTCCGGTGGTTCCGATCCCCGGCCCGAATGCCGCTCTGGCTGCGCTCGTTGCTTCAGGATTGCCGACCCAACCTTTTCTGTTCATCGGCTTTTTGCCGCGGTCAACTAAAGAGAGACGGGCGCAGTTGCAACGCTGGGCCAGGACCCCGGCCACCCTGCTGTTTTATGAATCTCCGCACCGGATCACCGAGATGCTGGCCGATCTTCGGCAAGTGATGGGCAACCGACGTTTGGCCATCTGCCGGGAATTGACCAAAAAGCATGAGGAATGGCTGCGCGGAGACATTGACCGCTGTTTGGATTACTTAAAGGAGCATGGAGCCCGCGGGGAATATACGATTGTCGTATCCGGAGATCTTCAGGAAGAAGAGGAATCTCAAGAGGAAGCATGGTGGGAATCACTTGCGATTGAAGACCATGTCGAGATTTATATAAAAAAGGGGATGTCAAAAAAAGAGGCGATCGCCCAAACGGCGAAAGATCGTTCCCTGCCCAAGCGAGAGGTTTATAATACCTATCACCGGAACTGAATTTGCCTGAAAGAAGGCATTTTGTCATCCAGGTATTATCCTCAGTCAATATAAAAAATATGACAGGAAAATTAACTTTCTATGTATAATAAAAGTATGTGTTTGGATGTCCAAAGTCGCGGCAGACAGGCTGGAAATAGACTAACGGAGGTGTAAGAGTTTGAGCAAACGACGAGGAGGGGGTATTTTAGGGTCATTGCAGCGCATCGGAAAATCATTGATGCTTCCGATCGCCGTGTTGCCGGCCGCGGGGATTTTGCTCCGCCTGGGCGCGTTATTGTCCGACCCGAAATACTTCGCCAAAGGAAGTATTATTTATTATGTAGGCGAAATTCTGACCCGTGGTGCGAGTGCGATTACGGACCATATGCCCGTCCTGTTTGCAGTTGGGGTGGCCATCGGATTGGCGGAAGAGGCGGGTGCCGCGGCACTGGCAGCTCTCGTTGGATATCTGGTGTTAAGCCAGGTGGTCGATCTGGGAAGCACCAAGACGATGAAACTGGATACCGGAGTTCTCGGTGGGATCATTTCCGGGGCCATCGCAGCAGTGCTTTATCGCCGGTACCACAAAATTAAACTGCCCGACTGGTTGCAGTTTTTTGGCGGAAAACGCTTTGTTCCGATCATTACCTCTTTTGTGATGGTATGGGTAGGTATTATTTTCTTATTCATTTGGCCGACTGTTCAAGACTGGATTAATAGTGCCGGAAACTGGTTGATCGGTGCGGGTGCCGTCGGAGTCTTTGTCTACGGGATTTTGAATCGTTTGCTGATTCCTTTTGGGCTTCACCATATTGTTAACACGATTGTCTGGTTTAATGTCGGATCGTATCACGGGGTTACGGGAGACATGAACCGGTTTTTGCATGGGGACCCGACTGCGGGAATCTTCATGGCCGGGATGTTCCCGATCATGATGTTTGCCTTGCCGGCTGCGTGTTTTGCCATGTTGCATGAAGCCCGGCCGTCCCAGCGCCAAAAAGTGTACGGTGTGCTGGTGAGCGCGGCTCTCACTGCCTTTTTGACCGGGGTTACCGAACCGATCGAGTTTTCGTTCATGTTTGTGGCGCCGATTTTATATGTGGTGCACGCCATTCTGACCGGGGTCTCCATGGCGGTTGTCGATCTGCTGGGAATCCGCCACGGTTTTACCTTCTCGGCAGGGGCGATTGACTATATTCTCAACTACAATCTGGCTACCAAGCCGTTGCTGTTGTTGGTCATCGGCGTGATTTATGCTGTGCTGTACTACGTCCTGTTCCGCTTCATGATCCGCATCTTTAACCTGAAGACACCCGGACGTGAAGATGAAGAGGATGAAACGGCAAATGCAGCGGAAGAAAAGGGGAAACGAGCCGGAGGAGGAGAGGATGAACTGGCGCGCCAGGTTCTCGAGGCCATCGGCGGAAAGGAAAATATCGAACATCTGGATGCTTGTATCACCCGCCTGCGCATGACTTTGAAGAATGAAGAAAAGCTGGATCGCGACCAATTGCGAAAATTGGGGGCTTCCGGTGTGATACAGGTGGGGCCGGGCAATTTTCAGGCTGTGTTTGGCACAAAATCTGAACTATTGAAGGAACGCATATTGGAAATAGCCAAACAGGAGAAGGCGGAGGAAGCGGAAAAACCCGAAAAGGAGTAAAAAAAGAAAGCGGTTGCCCGTGAACGAAGGGCAACCGCTTTACTCTGTGCCGGCATATCAAAATCTCCAAGGAAGGATGACTTCCTGCTTGCGTTTGCTGAAGCAGGCGTTTCGTAAATCTCCGCCTGATAAAACGGCAATATGGTTGACACAATATTTTCAAAGTTCTTCCTCGCCACTTCCCATGCAGGTAATATGTATCCTCATTAAGTGCGTAAGTGTTGCGGATGATGCTGGGAATAACGTGTTTCATCTATAGGAAAAAAGGCGGATGCATGAGATAATGGTAAATGAAGATTTTGGCAGATTTAACTTTATTCTACCGTCACTTTTTCACCGTGGATCAGTTGGTACATTTCTTCAATGCATTTTTTGCTCACGACTTTGTTCTTGTAGCGGATCGTTTCATCCACTTCGCCGGTGAAGATGCAAGCCGGTTCATATTTTTTCAGAACAATGCGTTCTCCGTCTACATAGATTTCCAGAGCATCTTTTTCACCAATTCCCAACGTTCGGCGTAATTCGATTGGAATGACAACGCGGCCGAGTTCGTCAACTTTGCGAACAATACCAGTAGATTTCAACATATCCGGAATCCCCTCTCAGTTTTGATTTTGGTTTTGGGTTTTGTTTTTATCTTTAAATTGACGTCAAATTTCGACATCGACGTCAAACTCATCATACCAACCATTCCCATAACAGTCAATATAATTAGAGGATTTTTATAGAAAATTCCTTAATCATGTAAAAGAATAGTTATTTCTTAGTCAAAAAAAGTTTATTTTATCAGCATGAAACATTTAATATATAAATATTATTTTTATCTTAAGTTTATTCTGTGTCGGTTCCGGGCTTAAATGAGACTGTTTTTCCAAAAATACCTTTCCTTTCTTTATCATAATCTGAAAAAATAGGGTAAGAAAACTCGGGATTATTAGATGGCAGATTCTTGACAATGAAGGACCAAAGGAGGAAAAGACATGCTGCCCGTATCGGAGGAGTTAAAATGGAAACTGAAAAAATTAAATGATTCCCTGCGTGAAATCTATCCGTCGACTGCGTTCGACAAAGAGAAAATCCGCGCCCGCCTGCGTGAAGTTGGATCATTTTACCGGATTGAAAAATGGGAAGACGGAGAAATGCGGGATTGGCTACAGGGGAGATCCGTGATCGGAGTCGATGGTTCCGTCAACTCCACCCGCGGCTCGCAAACCCGGACTTTATCTGTATTTCAAGCGTTGGCAAAAGGAACGCTGGGCGAAGAAAAGTGGGCTGCAGATGTATACACCCCGCTGCTTGAAGAGGAGGAAGAAGAGGGACAAGCTGCCCGGGAGGCCCGAAAACGGGGAGCGATTTTATCGGCGCTGGAAATGAGGGTGGCTGGTGAGGCGATGCGGGAGTGGGAAGCGCGGGTGGTGATCATGGACGGGTCACTTCTGCATTTTTATATCGATGATGCGGAAGAGTGGGAGAAATTGGCCAGGATCGCCGAGGATCGGGGAATTCTGATCGTGGGCGCGGCCGAAGAAATCAGCACGCGCCGGCTGGTCAAGGAACTGTTTCCGGAATTTCCCGCCTGGTCTGATCGCGATTTGCTCTATGGCGTGTTAAATGTGGGAGAAGCGTTTGAATGGGAGGAGTGGAGTCCGGCCGGAAGCGGAA
Organism: Thermoactinomyces sp. CICC 10522; assembly: GCF_016055075.1. NCBI lineage: Bacteria > Bacillati > Bacillota > Bacilli > Caryophanales > Thermoactinomycetaceae > Thermoactinomyces > Thermoactinomyces sp. CICC 10522. Next base: position 10,429 of record NZ_JAECVY010000007.1, read on the forward strand.
TGTGGAAAATGGCCTTTCGCTCGTCGAAAAGTCCCCAGCCGATTGGTTTGGACGGGCTGATGTCCCAACGGGAAGAGCGGCTGGCTCTGGCGCGGTTGATTTACAGCCTGACGCCGGAACAGGGCCGGGGCATTCCTTTTTGGCTGGATATTGTCGATAACCAGGTGCGGGTGACCAACCCTTTGGTCGAGACGATGGTTGAGAAGTATATCGACGCTGATCTGCGTCATCGCCTGCTGGCCGTAAAGCGGAGTGAACGCATGATTTGACGGGACAAAATACGCGATGGAAAGGGAGAGATGAGAATGCAGGTCGTTGGGGTCACAACACAGCAGGAAGTATATATCGTGTCGCGGGAGCGTAAATTTCGCATCAATGAGATTTTGGTTATTGAAGACAATGCCCTGAATAATCCGCGGGGGGAAGTGGTGGAAACTTTATCCTACAACCGCTTGATCCCGATGGGTCTGGACAAGTCCCTGGTGGATGCCCAGGTGATCCGTTCCCTGGAACAAATCGGATATGATATCGAATCCGATGAAATCAATCTGGCCAAATTGCGCTTATATGAAGAGGCGCCGCATCCCGTTCGCACCGGCTGTTCCGTCCGTTTGCCGGAATTTGCCGAAGTGCGCGATCTGCTGGTGAAGACAACGCCGTCAGAGGGGATGCTGCTCGGTGAAATTCGCGGAACCGAATCGATGTCGGAAACGATTACCCCCGATTTGCGAAACCGGGTGATGATCATGGAACAAGGAGCGCTCAGGGAGCAGCGGGGCGTTCCCTTTATCTTTGATATCAAAACGATGCAGCAATATCCCCATGTCGGCATTTTTGGCGGTTCGGGGTCGGGGAAGTCGTTCGGCTTGCGCGTGATGCTGGAGGAACTCATGAAATTGCGCATCCCGACACTGGTTTTTGATCCGCATTTTGAGATGGATTTTCGTGACCGCGTTCCGGGAGTGGAAGGAGGGGACGATTTTACCGATCGCTTTATCGCCGTGCAAATCGGGCAAGAAGTGGGTATTTCCTTTTCCGATCTGTCGACGCGCGATGTGACCGAACTTTTGGGCGCTGCCGGTAGCCAACTGTCTGACGCGATGGTGAATGTGATCCAGATGCTCCATCGGAAGCGTGATTCCTTTGCTTCCTTCAGTGACCGCATCAATAATCTGGTGCAGGCGTTGGAGGAGGGAAAACAGGGGCTGGAACGGCAGTTGAACAATGCGGATTTAACTCCGACCGATGTGCAGCGCATCCACGACTTGAAGCAGCTGTTGGCGCAGTATGGAACATTGCCGCTCTCCTCTGTCAAAGGGGTCCATTGGCGTTTGCAGCGGCTTGACAGGGCGGGATTGTTCCAACAGGATATCCGGGCGATCGAACGAGGCCTCGAACAGGGGAAATTGGTGGTGATTCAGGGGAGCACATGGGTTTTGCAAGTGTTTGCCACCTATGTGATCGGCTCCTTGTACCGGAAGCGCCGCGAATATAAAGATGCCCGCATGAACGGGGAGGAAGCGAAATTTTTTCCGCCGTTTATCGTCGTGACGGATGAAGCGCACAATTTTGCTCCCAAGGCGCTCGAATCTCCGGCGAAAGCGATCTTGAAAGAGATTGCCCAAGAGGGAAGAAAATACGGAGTGTTTCTCTTTCTCGCCACGCAGCGACCAACGCTTTTGGATGAGACGATTACTGCGCAGTTGAATACCAAATTTGTTTTCCGCACTGTGCGGGGAACCGATATTGCCACGTTGCGGGAAGAAACGGATTTGACGCCGGAAGAAGGGAAACGGCTTCCCTATCTGCGCTCCGGAGATACGTTTGTTTCCTCGGCCGTGTTTGGACGTACGATCTTTATTCGCATCCGCTGCGCTTATACACAAAGCCCGCATTTGTCCAATCCTTTTGATGAACTCAAGCAATTTGCCGAGAAACAGGATGATCAATTGCTGGGCGTCCTGGCCGGGTTGCTCCCTCTTTTTGATACCGATCTGGTCGGAGCGGTTGCCCAGATCAATCGTGCCTGCGGGTTAAGCTGGGATGTGCATCGCCTGAAACAGGAACTGGAACGTTTAACCCTTGAGGGAAAGCTGTCAAAGCATGAAACTCCGTTCGCCGTGCGCTATGATAAGAGATAGGGAGGTTTATCCGGTTTTTTCGCTGGAAAAGCTATGGAGAGAAGCAGCTTGGCAGAGGCGCCGCTTTTACTTTTCAACCGTTTTTGACTATTGTATAATAGGAAAAAGATCTTGATCCGTAATCAATGGAAAGAATCAAAGTCTGTGAAGGGGAAGAGTAGTCGGTGGACGCTATCTCCAGAGAGCTGGGACAGGTGGAAGCCAGCATAGCGGAAGCGGATGAACATGGCCCCTGAGACTTCTTCCTGAAATGGAGGTTCTCCGGACTAGGGAAGAACGTGTGCCGACGTTAAAAGGCGTCTGAGGGCATCTGCCGACAAAGCAGGTGCTGAACTTGGGTGGTACCGCGTGCACAGATCTCGCCCCAATGACGGGCGGGATTTTTTATTTTAAAAACGGGAAAGGAGTATGTGGGAATGAGTGAAGCCAAGAAGACCTTTTATCTGACGACACCGATTTATTATCCCAACAGCAAACTTCACATTGGTCATACCTATACGACGGTGGCCGGAGATGCGATGGCGCGTTACAAACGTTTGCGCGGGTACGATGTGATGTACTTGACCGGGACAGATGAGCACGGGCAAAAGATTCAAAAATCGGCCCAGGAGGCAGGGAAGACCCCGCAGGAGTTTTTGGATGAAAACGTGAATGAAATTCAAAGATTGTGGCAGAAGCTGGACATTTCCTACGATGATTTTATCCGCACGACACAGGAACGCCACAAAAAAGTGGTGCAAAAGATCTTTAAAAAATTGCTTGACCAAGGTGATATTTACCTGGGTGAATACGAAGGATGGTATTGTGTTCATGAGGAATCCTTCTTCACTGACCGCCAGGTGAAAGATGGCAAGTGCCCCGATTGCAATCGTCCCATCCAGAAAATCAGGGAGAAAAGTTATTTCTTCCGGATGGGCAAATACGTGGATCGCTTACTGCAACATTATGAGGCCAATCCGGACTTCATTGAACCGGAATCCCGCAAAAATGAAATGATCCAGAACTTTCTCAAGCCGGGGCTTGAAGATTTGAGCATTTCCCGAACCACTTTCGATTGGGGAATTCCGGTGCCGGACGACCCGGAGCACGTTGTTTATGTCTGGTTGGACGCCCTGACCAACTATATTACCGCAGTGGGCTATCTGTCCGACGATCCCGCGCTCGCTGCCCGTTTTGAAAAGTATTGGCCGGCCGACGTTCATCTGGTTGGCAAGGACATCGTTCGCTTCCATACGATTTATTGGCCGATTTTCCTGATGGCTCTCGGATTGCCGCTGCCGAAAAAGGTTTTTGCCCATGGGTTCTTCATGGTCGGGGGAGAAAAAATGTCAAAGTCAAAAGGAAATGTCGTTGACCCCGTTCCGCTCATCGACCGATACGGATTGGATCCGATCCGCTATTATCTGTTGCGTGAAGTCCCGTTTGGCGCAGACGGAATCTTTACGGCCGAGGCGTTTGTCGAGCGGGTGAACGCCGATTTGGCCAATGATCTGGGAAATTTGCTGCATCGGACCCTGACCATGGTGGAGAAATACTTCGGCGGAGTGGTACCAAAGCAGGTTGAAGGAGCCACTGAGCATGATCGGCCGCTGATCGACTTCGCAAGAAAAACGGTGGAGAAAGTGGAGGAAGCGATGGAAAACCTCCGGTTCTCTGTTGCACTGACTTCCATCTGGGAACTGGTTCGCTTCGGCAACCGTTATATTGAGCAAACCCAGCCGTGGAACCTGGCCAAAGATGAAGAGAAGAAGCATGTTCTCGGTTCGGTTCTCTACCACTTGCTTGAGGTGCTGAGAATGGTCGGCATTTTGATTCAGCCTTTTATGACAAGGGCACCCAAACAAATTTGGCAGCAGCTGGGGATAGAGGAAGGCCCGCTGACCGAATGGGATACGCTCAAGCAGTTTGGAGTGCTGCCGGCTGGTACGAAAACGCAGAAAGGAAAACCGATTTTTCCCCGACTCGATGTTAAAACAGAAGTGGAGGAGATTAAAAACATGATCAGCAAATCAACCCTCAAACCGGATGAAAAAACGGAAGCAGAGAAAACAATAAAAGAGAAGGATGAAGCGGCAGGGCTGATCTCGATCGACGAGTTTGCCAAAGTTGAACTGCGTGTTGCCGAGGTGATCCAGGCTGAGCCGGTGAAAAATGCGGATCGCCTGCTGAAACTGCAATTGTGCCTGGGGTCGGAAAAGCGCCAGGTGGTGTCTGGGATCGCCAAACATTATAAGCCGGAGGATTTGATCGGCAAAAAAGTGATTTGCGTGGTCAACCTGAAACCGGTCAAATTGCGTGGGGAGTTGTCCGAAGGGATGATTCTGGCCGCTTCTGATCAGGACCGGCTGGTTTTGGCGACGGTTTCCGGTGACATTCCCAACGGAACCAAAGTGAAATAACCCAAGCATGATTTGAGAAGGGAGCGGGCCCTCCTGACCGATTGTTCCGGGAGGTTGGGAGGCGCCATGTCCCGATTCTCCACACACTTCGGGCCACTACCCCGGCACGCGGTGATTTTTATGCCAGAAGTTGAAGTGAATCGGTTCCTTGAAATGGATGCAAGGAACTTCTTTTGCCTGTTCCGCTTTCAGAAACCAAGGGGAAAAAACGGTCTGTCCATTACAAAAACGGCCAGACAGTGAATTTGGTATGGAACCTGGTTCGAAATTTTTTCATACAGGAGGTTTTTTGATGGCGGATCCGAAAAGCTCATCGAAAAAATGGGTGACCGCATTGGAGTGGTTTGTGGCCATTGCCGTGGCGGTGTTGATTGCCTTTGGCATTCGCGGGTATTTGTTTGCCCCGTATGAAGTAAACGGTCAATCCATGGAACCGACACTGAAAGGCGATGAGCTGCTGATTGTAAATAAATGGATTTATCGTGTCGATATGCCCGATTATGGAGATATTATCGTCTTTCATACCAATGAAGGCCGCGATTTTATCAAACGGGTCATCGGTTTGCCGGGAGACCAGATCGATATTAAAAACGGAAAGGTATACCGAAACAAAAAACCGCTTGACGAACCTTATATCAACGGGGCGATGAATGATGCGATCGGAAGTTACAAGCATTTGATCGTTCCGGCTCACCATTTGTTCGTCATGGGAGACAACCGCAACAACAGCCTTGACAGCCGCATGATCGGCCCGGTTGACATCAGCGCGGTAGTGGGCCGGGCTGATGTGGTTGTATTGCCGGTGAACCGCATCCATTTACTGTCTCTGGCGACCCATCGATAGAGGAGGATTCAGCCGTGATGTTGTTTGACACCCATGCCCATCTGAACGATCCCAAATTCGACGGGGACCGGGCGGAAGTGATCAGGCGGGCGCGTGAGGAATATGGCGTGCAAACGATTTTAAATGTCGGATACAACAAGGAAACCATTGCGACATCCCTGAAATTGGCCGAGGAATATGAGTTCATCTATTCCGCTGTCGGCTGGCATCCCCATGATGCCAAAGATTGCACCGATGCCGATTTGGAATGGATTCGCTCACTGACCACCCATCCCAAAGTGGTTGCACTGGGGGAAATGGGGCTTGATTATTATTGGGACAACTCCCCCCGCGATGTGCAGGCGCAGGTGTTTCGCCGGCAGATCGCTCTGGCGAAGGAGACAGGGCTTCCCATCATCATTCATGACCGGGATGCCCATGAGGACGTTGTGCGCATACTAAAGGAAGAACATGCCGAAGAAGTGGGAGGAGTCATGCATTGTTTCGGCGGCGACCTTCGCATCATGGAGGAAGTGTTGAAACTGAACTTCATGATCGGGTTGGGCGGTCCTGTCACCTTCAAGAATGCAAAAGAACCGAAAGAGGTGGCCAAAGAGGTTCCGCTTGATCGTCTGCTCATCGAGACGGATTGCCCCTATCTGGCGCCGCATCCCTATCGCGGCAAACGGAATGAAACGGGATACGTCCGGCTCGTGGCCGAGAAGATTGCCGAATTGCGCGGGATGAGCCCGGAAGAACTGGCCGAGGCCACCCGGGCCAATGCGATTCGTCTGTTTAAACTTGAAAAAGTGCTGAACGCTTGACGAAGCGAAACAAAAGGGAGCCTGGGTCCAGTGCTCCCTTCTTTCAAAGTTCAGTTTGAAATACAGTCCTGGAAAGAGGTAGCTTATTTTGTCACGTCCGAAGTTGAAAGAAGTTATTGTCGTAGAAGGAAAAAACGATACATTGGCGATCAGGCGCGCCGTCGAAGCCGATACAATTGAAACGCGGGGCTCGGCGCTGGGAGAAGAGGTGCTTGCCGAGATAAAACGGGCGCAGGCAAAGCGGGGAGTGATCGTGTTTACCGACCCTGACTATGCCGGAGAACGGATCCGGCGCATCATTTCGGAAAATGTGGCCGGGGTGAAACACGCCTTTTTGCCGCAAAGCGAAGCCGCAGGGAAGGGTAAAATCGGCATTGAACACGCCGGGGCGGAGGCGATTGCCAAGGCGCTCCAGTCCGTTCGCGCCGAATGGGACGGGGAGGAGCCAGAGCCGCCGCTCACCTGGGAAGAATATTATGAATTGGGTTTTGCCGGCGGGAGCGATTCGCGCAAACGCAGAGAACGGATCGCAGAGCGTTTGGGGATTGGTTACGGGAATGCCAAGCAATTTTACCGTCGTCTGCAAGTGCTGTGCATTTCGCGTGAAGAACTGCTGCAAGCCATGGCAGCAGAGGAGGAAGGATGGAAGGGATGACGCAAAAACCGATTTCTGTACGGACGAGGGATATTCTTAACCAATATGGAATCATACTAAAAAAGAGCTTGGGCCAAAATTTCCTCACTGATTCCCATGTCCTGGACAAGATCATTCGCGCAGCGGATTTAACCCCCGATTCGGGAGTGATTGAGATCGGGCCTGGGATCGGCGCTCTGACCGAACGCATTGCCGATCAAGCGAAAAAAGTGGTTGCTGTTGAAATTGACGGCCGGTTGGTTCCGGTTTTGAAGGATTTGTTTCAAACCCGGCCGCAGGTGGAAATAGTTCATGGAGATGCTTTGACCGTCGATCTTCATGCTCTGGTGGATGAATATTTTCAGGAAGTGAATTCCCTTCATGTGGTCGCCAATCTTCCCTATTATGTCACATCCCCGATTGTGATCAGGCTGCTCACGGAGAGACTGCCGCTCAAAAATATCGTCATCATGATCCAGAAGGAAGTGGCCGACCGCATGACTGCGAAGCCGGGAACGAAGGATTACAGTTCGCTGAGCGTACTGGTGCAGTATTTTGCTGAAGCAAAAGAAGTGGCCCGCGTTCCAAGTCATGTTTTCGTTCCCCGTCCACAGGTGGATTCCGCAGTGGCGTGTTTAACCATCCGCGATCAACCTGCGGTCGAAGTTGGAAATCAGTCACTCTTTTTCAAAATCGTGCGAGCAGCTTTTGCTCAGCGGCGCAAAACTCTGTTGAATTCGCTTCATGCCAATCTCCTCACCAGCCTGGACAAAGCGGAAGTGGAGAGGTTGCTTCGTGAGGCGGATATTGATCCGAAACGACGCGGAGAAACATTAGACCTGGCGGAATATGCACGATTAACCGAAGTAATAGATGCAAAAGCGGATACGAACCTCAGACTCGACGTGTAGGATCAAACCATCCTAAATCGTTGGGGGTTTTTCCGTGAACTTTTATCATCCTCGTAAGGGCCGACGCAGTCTTGATCACATGATTGCGGAGATTAAGGAATATATTCAGGAAGACCCGAAGGCCAGCTATAAGATGGTGATCGGCACCGACTCGCAAACGCGCGAGCGGGAGACCATCTACGTCACGGCCGTAATTGTGCAGCGCATCGGCAAAGGTGCCACTTTCTACTATGCGAAGATTCGCCATAACGCGATGCGTGATCTCCGTTACCGCATTTATCGCGAGACGGAATACAGTTTGAAAGTGGTGGAACTGCTGAAGGAAAAAGGGTTCTTTGGTTTTTCCGTCAACATTCCGATGGAGATCCACTTGGATGTGGGGCAGCAGGGGGAGACGAGAAAACTGATTCAGGAAGTGGTCGGTTGGGTCACGTCTGTCGGCTATACGGCCAAGATCAAGCCGGAATCTTTTGCGGCCAGTGCCGTGGCTGACCGTTTTACCAAGTGAGTCTTATTTTATGGCAAAAAATTATGCAGAATCCCATTGACAAGAAGTTTGTCCCCCTGCTATAATACTTCGTTTGACTTTGCACCTCGCTTGTAGTATAATCTTCTATAAGTGAGGTGGTCGACCAATGGGCAAAAACGCGTTAACCGAAATCAAGTGTACTCTTGAGGGATACATCGGACAAAAAATCCGCTTAAAAGCAAACAGCGGACGCCGTAAGACCGTTGAACGGACCGGGATTCTCGAAGAGACTTACCCCTCCGTGTTCGTTGTCAAGTTGGATGAAGACCATTCTTTCAACCGAGTTTCTTACAGCTATGCAGATATACTGACAGAATCAGTGGAACTCACTGTTTTTAATAACAATAACGAACAAATTCCCGTGAAATACGTGAAAACATCTCAATAATGGAACACATTTCGGTGTGTTCTTTTTTTCACGATGCGAAAGCGCTTACATAAAAATGCGTTGAATTTGTCATACTAGGGATGCCCTGTGACTTGTTCTTGAATCCGAAAAGGAGGGGATCACTTGGCACGTCGGCGTGGTGGAGTGATGTCAGAAGCCTTTAAGTATGAGTTGGCCAAAGACCTCGGCTTTTACGATGTGGTTCAGCGTGAAGGCTGGGGTGGAATCAGAACCCGCGATGCGGGAAACATGGTGAAACGGGCGATTCAGATCGCCGAAGAACATTTGGCTGCGAGAGATTCAGGAAAGTAAACAGGGTAAGAAGCCCAAAGGGATATTTCCCTTGGGCTTTTCTTGTCTGGATGGTTACACCCGATTTCTTTTCATACTTCTGGCGAACCGATCGTGATAAAATAAGGAAAGTCTGGTCAACCGCTCTTGTTAAACAACGGAGAAATCATCAGTTGGTGCACTGGGGGGAAGAGAATTGCTCGTTTCAGTCAAAGCACCGGCCAAAATAAATCTGACACTGGATGCCCTTTATAAACGGCAGGATGGATACCATGAACTGGAAATGGTGATGACGACAGTCGATCTGTTTGACAGAATCGATTTGTTTGAAAAGGAAAGCTCGTCCATCACACTGGAATCCAGTTCGGGACTCGTGCCGCAGGATGAACGGAATCTCGCTTATCGCGCCGCCGTTCTTCTGAGAGAGAAAATCGGGATCAAGCGCGGGATACATATCCGAATTGATAAACATATTCCGGTAGCAGCGGGACTCGCCGGGGGAAGCAGCGATGCGGCGGCAACCCTGCGCGGGCTGAACCGGTTATGGGGGCTGGGTTTGAGCGATGAAGAACTGGCAGCCATCGGAGCGGAAATCGGTTCGGACGTTCCTTTTTGCGTTTATTCAGGCACTGCAATCGCCAGAGGACGGGGAGAGATCCTCACCCCGTTGCCTCCGCCGCCGCCCTGCTGGGTCGTGCTGGCCAAGCCGGGGCACGGCGTTTCCACGGCGGATGTATTCGGACGTCTGAAAGTGGATGAAATCGCGGAGCACCCGGAAACAGAACAAATGGCAGAGGCGCTGAGAAAACGAGATTACGATCACATGGTTCGTCTGTTGGGGAATGTGTTGGAGCCGGTGACGATGGAAATGCATGAGGATGTGGGCAAGATCAAGAAGAAGATGAAAGAGTTCGGAGCCGATGGCGTGTTAATGTCCGGCAGCGGACCCACGGTTTTTGCCCTGATAAGGCAAGAATCGCGGGCGAGACGGATTGTAAACAGCCTTCGGGGATTTTGCTGGCAAGTCTATTGCGTGCGCATGCTGGGAGTACGCACGGAAAGTGTGCTTGATGGAATCCGAACAAAATGATATATTTCGGTCAGGAATATTAGGACTTCGGAGGTATGGAATGGATAAGTGGAAACGGAGCGCGAGACTGGTTGACATGACCCGCCAATTACTGGTCCAGCCATACCGTTTAATTCCGCTTACGACTTTTGCTGAGCGATACCATGCGGCCAAATCTTCGATCAGTGAGGATTTGGACATCATTGATGAAGTGTTGAAAGCAGAAGGAAATGGCGAATTAGAGACGGTGGCCGGTGCGGCAGGCGGCGTGAGATATATTCCGGATATCGGCCGGGATCAGGCTCTTCACGTGATTCAAGGATTGTGCGAGCGGCTGAGCAATCCCGAACGAATTTTGCCGGGAGGGTTTTTATACCTTTCCGACCTGTTGGGAGACACAACCTTGGTCAACGAGATGGGCCGCATTTTCGCCTCGGTATTCGGCGGCAAAAAAATCGATGCCGTTTTAACCGTCGAAACCAAAGGAATCCCCATCGCTTATGCGACAGCGGCTTACCTTCGCGCCCCCGTGGTGATAGCGCGCTATGACTATCGGGTGACGGAAGGATCGGTTGTGACGGTCAACACAGTGTCGGGTTCAGGCAAACGGATGAGGCAGCTGTCTCTGTCAAAGCGGAGCTTGTCCGAGCGTTCACGCGTGCTCATTGTCGATGATTTCATGAAGGCGGGTGGCACGGTGCGGGGGATGTTCGATCTTCTGAACGAGTTTAACGCAGAGGTCGTCGGTGTCGGAGTGATGCTGGAAGCCCCGGCCAGGGAACGGTTGGTCGACGCTTATGCCTCATTGGTCCAAGTCAGGGAACTGGATGTGAAGGAACGGAGAGTACAAGTCGATTTGGGAAATATTTTTAACAGGGAGAGATGGGCATGATCAAACAAGTGCAAACGGAAAAAGCGCCGCAGGCAATCGGTCCTTACTCACAGGCGGTTGAACTGGGAGAGTTGATTTTCACGTCCGGGCAGATCCCGCTCACGCCCGAGGGGGAACTAGCCGGATCCGATATTGCGACACAAACGCACCAGGTTCTTAAAAATATTGGAGCTGTGCTGGAAGCAGCCGGAAGTGATTACAACCATGTCATTAAAACGACGATTTTCATAAAAGACATGAATCAGTTCCAGCAAATCAATGAGATTTACGCCCAATATTTTTCCGGGCATAAGCCGGCTCGCTCCTGCGTAGAAGTTGCCCGTTTGCCCAAAGATGTCCTGATTGAGATGGAGGTCATTGCCAAGAAGAAATAGATTGGAAAACAAGAGAAATTTACTAATACTGTCTATTTATGGGAGGAATTGGTCCCGTCGCCTCGAATAGGTAATTTAGAAATGATTAGTCATCATAGGAAACAGGTGGTGGGATCAGATGGAAATTACTGATGTGCGTTTACGCAGAGTCAACCGTGAAGGTCGAATGCGTGCGATTGCTTCGATTACGATTGACAGCGAGTTTGTGGTGCATGATATTCGAGTGATCGATGGCAATAACGGGATGTTCGTTGCCATGCCGAGCAAACGGACTCCGGATGGCGAATTTCGCGATATTGCCCATCCGATTTCTCCGGTCAGCCGGGAGAAGATCGAGGCGGCTGTTCTGGAAGAGTATCGCAAGGCCGGCGAACTCGAAGCGGCAGAACAGATGAATATCAACGCGCAAAAAGCTTTGTGATGGTTGGAAAATGATAAATCAGGAAGAGGAACCCGTGCCCCGGGTTCTTTTTTGTTGCGAAAGTTTAAAGACCGGTTTGGTTGCAATCCTACATATGATGCGATATATTCAGGGAGGAAGTTTCGAGAAACGGGGGCGCTTTGTTCATGCAACATGTTTATGCGGTGATATTGGCAGCTGGAAAAGGGACGCGGATGAAATCACGAAAACACAAAGTCCTTCATCCCGTTTGCGGAAAACCGATGATCGACCATATTCTAGATACTTTGGATGAACTTGAGACGGAAAAAACCATTCTTGTCGTCGGGCACCAGGCGGAAGCGGTTAAAGAACATCTGGGTGACCGGGTTTTATTTGCCGATCAGAAGGAGCAGCTGGGAACGGCCCACGCAGTCATGCAAGCAAGGCCTCTTTTGCAAAATGAAGAGGGAATCACCTTGGTGATCAACGGTGACCATCCTCTCTTTACCGCGGAAACATTCAGGAAGCTGGTGGAAAACCATCGTGCTTCAGGTGCGGCAGCGACCGTGCTGACGGCGGTCATGGAGAACCCGACCGGTTATGGACGGATCGTGCGCCGGGAGGACGGCCAAGTCGACCGCATTGTCGAGCAAAAAGACGCGTCGGAAGAAGAACGGGCCATTAAGGAAATTAATACCGGAACTTATTGTTTTGATAATCAAAAATTATTTTCTGCACTTTCTCTCGTTAATAATAATAATGCTCAAGGCGAATATTACCTGCCGGATGTCGTAGCCATTTTGCGTGAGCAGGGGCAGCCGATCCGCGCAGAAATTCTTGATGATCCGGATGAAGCGATGGGTGTGAATGACCGCGTTCAGATGGCCGAAGCGGCGAAACAGATGCGTGAGCGCATTTTGCGCAAAGCGATGAGAAGCGGTGTGACAATCATTGACCCGGCAAGTACGTATATTGAAGCAGATGTGGAGATCGGACCGGATACCGTGATTGAACCGGGAACGTTTTTGCGGGGCAAAACGGTCATTGGTGAAGGTTGCCACATTGGGCCGCAAGCCGATTTGTCCGATGTGGTGGTGGCGGACGGAGCCCGGATTCGCTATGCCGTGATTGAAGGCAGCAAAATCCGGGAGCAGGCCAAAGTCGGGCCTTACGCTTATCTTCGTCCCGGAACGGATCTGGGTGCCAACACCAAAGTGGGCTGTTTTGTCGATCTGAAGAAAGCCAATATCGGAAACGGTACAAAAATCTCTCACCTCGCCTATGTAGGAGATGCAGATGTGGGAGAGAATGTAAATGTCAGTTGCGGTGTGATCACGGTCAATTATGATGGACTGAATAAACACAAAACGGTGATTGAGGACGGGGCGTTCGTCGGCTGCAATGTTAACCTGGTGGCTCCGGTTAAGGTGGAAGAAGGGGCGTATGTGGCCGCCGGTTCAACCATTACGGACAATGTGCCGAAAGATGCCCTGGCGATTGCGCGTGAGCGGCAAACCAACAAACCGGGTTACGCGCAAAAATTAAAAGAAAAACGCTCAGCCAAATGAAATGAAATTGGAGGAACTTCAGCTTATGTCGACAGGTAATTCTCGCTTGCAGGTATTCAGTTGCAATTCCAATCCCGCTTTGTCAAAGGCGATTTGCGATCATATCGGGATCCCGCTCGGTGATGCCCATGTCGGCAAATTCAGCGATGGGGAAATTCATGTCAAACTGAATGAGAGTGTGCGCGGCTCCGATGTGTATGTGATCCAATCCACCTGTGATCCTGTCAACCAGCACCTGATGGAACTATTGGTCATGGTTGATGCGCTGCGCCGAGCTTCCGCGGGAACGATTAATGTGGTGATTCCCTATTACGGCTATGCCCGCCAGGATCGCAAAACCCGTGCGCGCGATCCGATCACGGCCAAACTGGTGGCCAATCTGATCGAAACAGCCGGAGCCGACCGCGTGATTACAATGGATTTGCACGCAACACAGATTCAGGGCTTTTTTGATATCCCAGTGGATAACCTGATGGGTGTGCCGATCCTCGGAGACTATTTCAAAAGCAAGGGCTTAACCGATGTCGTTGTTGTCTCCCCCGACCACGGTGGTGTGATTCGGGCTCGTCGTTTGGCTGAGCGTTTGGAAGCGCCGATTGCGATCATCGATAAGCGCCGGCCCGAACCCAACGTGGCTGAAGTGATGAACATTGTCGGAGATGTAAAAGGAAAAACAGCCATCATTATTGATGACATCATTGATACCGCCGGAACGATCACGCTGGCCGTCAACGCCTTGATGGAGCATGGCGCCAAGGAAGTTTACACTTGCTGTACCCATCCGGTCTTCTCCGGTCCGGCCATTGACCGAATCCGTGATTCCAATCTCAAAGAGATGGTGGTAACCGATACGATTCCGCTGTCGGAAAACAAGCAATTGGACAAGGTTAAGGTCTTGTCTGTTGCTGCTTTGCTGGGGGAGGCCATTTTGCGCGTTCATAATGAGCAATCGGTCAGCAAGCTGTTTGACTGAGAAAACGGACATGATGCCAAACCAAATCGGGATGAAAACCGGCAAACTCGGGTGGGGAGTGGTGCCCCTTTCACCGACCATCGATGTGGGGAGGTTAAGGGGACATCACGATCCAACCTGTAACACACCTGTACTTTTGCAAAACAGAGAAAGCGCTTTCCTTTTTTTGAGATTTGTTCCGGTGTTTGCGGGAGATGGAACTTTTTTTGCCGGTTGACGGCAGCTGAAGTTTAGGAAGCCGATGATCCGGGTATACCCTTACTCAAGAAAGGGGATGTTTGGTTATGTCAGTTGCCATTACAGCAGAGAAGCGGGAAAGAACAACGCAGGGATATATAAACCGGTTGCGCCGGGAAGGCAGAATACCCGCAGTCCTGTATGGGAAGGATTTTTCCCCCGAGTTGATTCACGTGGCGGAAAGCGAGGTTCGCAAACTCGGGGCAAGAGGCTTTGCTGATCTGCGTTTGGAAGGAAAAGCTTATCGTGTAATGGTTCGAGACATCCAGAGAGACCCGGTTAAAGATCGCCTGCTGCATATCGATTTCTTCAAAGTGGAGAAAAACCGGCCGATTGATGCAGAAGTTCCCCTCGTTCTCACAGGGGAAGCTCCGGGAGCGAAAGCGGGAGGCATCGTTGAACAACATCTGCGCACGGTCGAAGTCCGCACCCTGCCCGACCGGTTGCCGCAGGAATTGACACTGGACATCAGCGGCTTGGAAATGGGGGATAGCTTATCGCTGAATCATCTGCATCTCCCCGAGGGGGTTGAGCTCCTGGCAGACCCGGAAGCCGTTGTTGTCAGCATCGTGCCTCCTCAGGCAGGAGAAGTTTCGCAGGAGGCGGAAGAAGAAAACGAAAAAGAAAACGAGTGATCCCCGACGCGCAACTTTCCCGGTTGCGCTTTTTTTATATCCTCTCGCTTTTTTTGCACCTGTTTAACGGGATATTTTGAATTTGATGTGATCCGTTGTAAAATTGGCAACAGAAAAAGCTGTTTACATTTACAATAATCTGCAAAGGGGAAGCCTTTTTAATTTGCGGCTGATCTGAGAAAATAAAAAAATGGAGTAAAAACCGTCCCTCATCCTTCCAATGGGTTGAGGCTTGCCAGACTTGAGGAGGAACAGCATGAAATTGATTGCAGGGTTGGGGAATCCGGGCATCAAGTATGCCAGGACCCGTCATAATATCGGCTTTTGGGTGATTGACGAACTGAGCCGGCGATGGGGAATTCCCGTCACAAAAGAAAAGTGGAATGCGGAAGTGGGAGAAGGGGTGATCCGGGGGGAAAAGGTGATCCTCATGAAGCCCTTGACTTATATGAATTTATCCGGTGAAGCCGTCCGTCCGGCAATGGACTGGCTGAAGGCGGATCTGGAAGATTTATGCGTCATTTACGACGACCTGGACCTGCCGCCTGGACAAATTCGGTTGCGACTGAAAGGAAGCGCCGGCGGACATAACGGGATGAAATCAATTATCGCTCATCTGGGCAGCGATCAGTTCAAGCGGATCAAGATCGGCATCGGCAGGCCGGAAAGCCCGGTTCCTATACCGGATTATGTGCTGGGCACATTTTCTTCCGCCGAATTGGAGGAGATATCCGATGCAGTCGTGCGCTCGGCAGATGCCGTAGAACGTTGGCTCAGTTCCACTTTTCTCGAAGCGATGAATATTTACAATATGCGAAAACAGTCCTGAACATCATTGTCTCCCGGCGCTGCACCAGGTATATTCTGTTCTTTTGCGGTGATACTAATAGCAAAATTGGCGTTAGGGAGGCAGCCTTATGGCCATACACTATGTTTGCCGCCATTGTGGATATCCCGTCGGTACGATTGAGAAAACCGTCTTGTCCGAAACGGATCTCGGCTTTGATCAGTTGACCCCGGATGAACGGAACGATATAATATCCAATGATATGGATGGAAATCAGGTGGTGCGTGTCACCTGCGAAGCATGCCAGCAGGTGCTGGAGCGCGACCCAGAACGTTTGCTGTATCCATCCCTTTACCATTGACATGGCAAATGAATAACCTGATGGCGGGTATTTTTCTGATTATACCGAAAAAACGGCCTTGGCTGTTGAGAGCTAAGGCTTCTTTTCTATTTCACATTGAAGTTTTTGAAAAGGGGAGGAACATCTGATGATGCCGTTGATCCATATATTTAAACAAGATCATGACTTCCAGTCAACGGTGGAGGGGCTTAAAGCCGGACTGAAAGATCAGCTGGTCTCCGGACTTACCGGCACCGCCCGCATGTTGTATATCGCCGCAGTCTACCAGGAAAGCAAACGGCCGATGCTGCTCGTTTGCCACAATCTCAATCAGGCGCAAAAAGCGGCAGATGATCTGCAGGAGATCCTGCCCAAGGAAGAAGTGCTTCTCTATCCGGCCAATGAGTTGGTGACAACGGAAATTGCCATGGCAGGCCATGAGACACTCGGTGACAAGATCGATGTGTTGTCGCGGTTGTCACTCGGTTTTAACGGAGTGTTGATCGTTCCGTTCTCAGGGCTGCGGAAGTTATTTCCACCGAAAAGCGTATTTGCGCAAAATCATGTTCATTTAAAAGTAGGAATGGTGCAAGAAATTGAACCATTGGTTGAACAATTGGTCAAAATCGGTTACCGGCGGGTCGACATGGTGGAAAAGCCGGGTGAATGCAGTGTCCGCGGGGGAATCGTCGATATTTATCCCGTCAATTTTGCCAGACCTGTACGGATCGAATGGTTTGACGATGAAGTCGATTCGATTCGCCCTTTTTCTGTTTCCGACCAGCGATCGATCGACAAATGGCAAGAAGTCCTGTTGCCTCCGGCGACAGAGCTGTTTGCCGATGCCGACCGGCTCTACCAAGCGGGAGAACAAGTGGAAAAGCTGTTGGCGGAACGTCTGGCTAACGTAAAAAATTCTGCGTTGAAACAGAAATTGACCAGTTCGATCGGATACGATATTGAACAACTGAAATCCGGAGCAGTGTTTGCTGGTATTTACAAGTATATTGATTGCATTTATCCGAATTATGAAAGTCTGCTGGATTATATGCCAAAGGAGACCGTGATGATTCTGGATGAACCGACCAGGATCATGGAAAGCGCCAAGCAGATGGAACGCGAAGAAGGAGAATGGCAAACCGCGCTTTTGGGACAAGGGGAATTTTTGCCTCAACTCAAAATTTCCCTTCCGTATGATGAAGTAATCTTAAAAAGCCGGCCTCAACGCATTTTTTTATCACTGTTTATGAGGCAGATTCCCGGTGTCCAACCGCAGAATATCATTCAGGCGATCTGTCGCAGCATGCAACAGTTTCACGGACAGATGCACGTTTTAAAGACAGAGTGGGACCGTTGGGTCAAGGCGCAGTATCGCGTCCTCTTCCTGGCCAGCAGCGAAGAGCGGGCGGAACGCTTGGAACGCGTGCTGGCTGATTACGGGATGAAAATCGAACGTGACAATCCCGTACATCTGCCGCTCCCGGGAAAACCGGTGATTCGGGTCGGCACCTTGCAAAACGGATTTGAAATGAGCGGCATCCGCTTGGCGGTTGTGACGGAGAGCGAAGTCTTTACTCAGAAGCAAAGGCGGACAAGACGCCACGTAAAACTGGATCATGCCGAGAAGATCAAGGATTATCAGGAACTGAAGCCGGGCGATTATGTGGTGCATGTAAATCACGGGATCGGTCGGTATGTCGGGATTGAAACGCTGAATGTAGGTGGAATGCACAAGGATTATCTGCACATTCAGTATGCCGGCAACGATAAACTTTACGTTCCCGTCGAGCAGATCGACCAAGTGCAAAAATATATCGGCAGTGAGGAAAAAGCACCCAAAGTCTACAGTTTGGGCGGCAGCGAATGGAGCAAGGTGAAAAACAAGGTTCGCACCTCCGTGCAGGATATTGCCCAGGATCTGATTGAACTCTATGCAAAAAGGCAACAGGCCAAAGGCTATTCCTTTGCGAAAGATACGCCCTACCAGAAAGAGTTTGAGGCGATGTTCCCGTATGAGGAAACGCCGGATCAGCTCCGATCGATTGAAGAGATTAAACAGGACATGGAGAAAGAACAACCGATGGACCGCCTTCTGTGCGGGGATGTGGGTTACGGAAAAACGGAGGTGGCGATTCGTGCCGCTTTCAAGGCGACCATGGACGGGAAGCAGGTTGCGGTGCTGGTTCCGACCACCATCCTGGCACAACAGCATTTTGAAACGTTCCGTGAGCGGTTTTCCGGTTTTCCGGTGCAGATCCATGTATTGAGCCGCTTCCGTTCCCGCAAGGAACAAAAGGAGACAATAGAAGGCTTGGCGAATGGTACAGTGGACATTGTGATCGGGACACACCGTTTGCTTTCCAAAGATATCACGTTCCGGGATCTGGGACTGTTGATCATCGACGAAGAACAGCGGTTTGGCGTAAAGCACAAAGAAAAGATCAAACAGTTGAAACACAACATCGACGTGCTCACCTTGTCGGCAACCCCCATTCCGCGCACCCTTCACATGGCGATGATGGGCGTGCGCGACCTGTCGGTGATCGAGACGCCGCCGGAAAACCGTTTCCCGGTGCAAACGTACGTTCTGGAGTACTCGGCCGCACTCGTGCGTGAAGCTGTGGAGCGGGAATTGGCGCGCGGAGGACAGGTTTACTTTTTGTATAATCAGGTGCAGAACATCGAACAGATGGCCGAGCAAATTCGCATGCTCGTGCCGGAAGCACGCGTGGCGGTCGCGCACGGGCAAATGCCGGAAACGGAACTGGAAAAGGTTATGCTCGACTTCCTTGACGGTGAGTTTGATGTACTGGTAAGTACCACCATTATTGAAACGGGCGTCGATATTCCAAATGTCAATACACTGATCATTTATGATGCGGATAAGATGGGCTTGTCCCAGCTGTACCAATTGCGCGGACGTGTCGGCCGTTCCAACCGGATCGCGTATGCCTACTTTACGTATCAGCGGGATAAAGTGCTCTCGGAAACGGCGGAAAAACGGTTGCAAGCGATCAAGGAATTTACTGAGCTCGGGTCCGGGTTTAAAATCGCCATGCGGGATTTGTCCATCCGCGGTGCGGGTAATATTTTGGGGGCGGAACAGCATGGACATATTGCCACTGTCGGATTTGAGCTTTACAGTCAGATGCTGAAGGAAGCGATCAATGAGCTTCAGGGGAAAAACGTGCAGGAACAGCCGGGTGAACCGGTGATTGATCTCAGCGTTGACGCCTATTTGCCGTCAGGGTATATCCGGGATGAGAAGCAGAAAATCGAGCTGTACAAAAAAATTCGCGGAGTAACCGAATTGGATGAGGTCAGTGATCTGGAAGAGGAGATCGAAGACCGTTTCGGCGATTTACCGGAACCGGTGCAGATGCTTTTGAAAATCGCGAAAATCAAGGCTTTTGCGATGTCCTGCGGAATTGAAGCCATCGAGCAAAAGGACGGGGATATCTCCCTTCTGTTTCACCCTTCGCAAAACGAGAAAATCGACGGACAAAAGCTTTTCCAAATCGCGCAAGATTTCCCGGGAAAAATTCGCTTCTCCACAGGAGAAAAAATCGGGGTTGTCTTCAAAGTGAAAGGAATGTCTTCAAAGAGGGCATTAGAAATGGTGGAACAGTTTTTGATAAAATATAAAGACGTTCCCAAACTGAAAGGAGCCGTTAAAAATGCGACTGGGTAAAAAATGGATCGCGGGACTGTTAGCATTAATTTTGATTGTCTCGATTGTTGCCGGCGGATGTGCCGCCACACAGAGCAACCAGGATACCGCTGACAAGGAGAATTCACAGCAGGTGACGGAATTCAAGCCGCTCAGTACGACGGGGAAAAAAGTGGTGGCGGAGTATAACGGAGGGAAAGTGACGGAAGGGGAACTCAATCGCTATATCAATATTATCGCTTTCCTTGATCCGCAGTTGGGGCTGATGATGTCTTCGATGAAGGATAAGCAGAATCAGTTGCGGGCAGAGCTGGCAAAAGAATATGCGGCCAGACAATATATGGTGAGCAAGGTCAAGGATGATCCAAAGTATGACAAGGAAGCGGATCAAACCATGAGCGATATTGAAAATGGTTTGAAAAACGCACCGCAGGCAGAAGGCTCCAAAGCGCCGAAAAATCTGGCGGATGCCATCAAAGGAAAAGGATTTACGAAAGAGGAACTCCAACAGTTCTTCGTCGATTACCATAAAGTAAATGAGTACTACGATGAGCAGATGAAAGGTGACAAATATGATTGGGTGAAGGCGGCCCATATTCTGATCGCCGTCGGGGATGGACAAAACCAGCAGCCGAAGCGTTCTGATGCCGATGCCAAGAAACGGGCCGAAGAAGTTGAGAAAAAACTGGCGGCTGGCGGTGATTTTGCCAAACTGGCCAAGCAGTATTCCGATGATCCCGGCTCCAAGGATAACGGTGGGGTGATCGAGGGATCGGTTGACCAGTTTGTACCTGAGTTTTCCAAAGCATGCAAAACATTGCCTCTGAATACAGTGAGCGATCCTGTCAAAACCTCTTACGGCTATCACATCATCAAGGTGCTGGACCGACAGCAGAAACCGATTGCCGATGCCCCGGATGATGTCAAAGCCCAAAAGCGGGAAGAAATCTACAACAACCTGGTTAAAAGTGACTTGAAGTTCAAATCGCTTTTGCCCGCGTAACAATCAAATCGTTTGATCTGAAGCAGAGTTCAATCGGACTCTGCTTTTTTTATGTACATAATTAATTGGAAGCAGAACAATACTATGGGCGTTAGAACTAATTTAACCAGAACTACTAAAAATTTTTAGGAAAGTGAGGAACTCGTGTTTATGAAAGCAACCGGCATTGTTCGCCGAATTGATGACCTCGGACGTGTTGTGATCCCCAAGGAGATTCGTCGAACACTGCGCATTCGCGAAGGTGACCCGCTTGAGATTTTTGTTGACCGCGATGGCGAAGTCATTTTGAAGAAGTATTCCCCAATCGGCGAGTTGGGCGATTTTGCACAGGAATACACGGAAGCGCTGTTTGAGAATTTGCAGCATGCCACGGTGATTTGCGATCGGGATGGGGTGATCGCGGCGGCAGGAGTATCCAAAAAGGAATACTTGGATAAGCCGATCAGTGAGACGGTGGAATCCTGTATGGAGCAGCGCCGGACCCATTTGGAGACCGTGCCGGGGAAGGCGGAGATTTTCAAGGGGATGCAAGAAGAATACCAATCCTACTGCATCGTCCCGATCATCGCAGGAGGAGATCCCATCGGAGCCGTGGTGATTTTTTCAAAAAAAGAGGGAGTCAGGCTGGGCGAATTGGAAGTGAAGGTGGCCGGAACGGCGGCATCGTTTCTCGGCAAGCAGATGGAACACTAGAGATGAAGCATGAAGCGCTTGGCTGCCGGCCTGAAAGCCCCAAAATGGTTGTACAGGTAAATTTGCAGGTAAATGACACCTGCTTTTTTTCTGCAAAAGTGCATTTCAGTCCGATGGGCGGACATCCCCCGCTTCCCTGCGTTTCGAATGGCTGTTCATCGGTGTCACCATGATTCACGCATTTTTGGCTTCATCCCCGGATTGTGCCGGATTATGACCAGCTCAGCACTGCCACTTTTTCTTTGCGGGCCTTTTTCACTCCTTGTATAATGGGAAGGATAGCGGAGTGAAAGGGGAACGTTATGGCACAACTGCAATCATCTTTTGTTCGCGGGGCGGCCATATTGGGGCTGGCGGCTTTTTTCAGCAAAATACTTGGCGCCCTTTACCGGATTCCGTATCAAAATATCACCGGCAATGAAGGGATGTTTGTCTATCAACAAGTTTACCCCTTGTACAGTGTGCTGTTGATCCTGGCGACGGCCGGATTCCCGACAGCCATCTCCAAATTGGTTTCAGAAAAGTTGGCCGAGGAAAAAGAAGAGGAAGCGCGACAAATTTTCCGGATTGCTCTGGTGTCGCTTCTGCTCATCGGATTTGTTTTCTTTCTGGTTCTTTTTTTCGGAGCGGGGAAGCTGGCTGAATGGATGGGAAACAGGAACTTGTTAACCCTGCCCATTCAAGCGGTATCGTTTGCTCTTTTGCTCGTTCCGGCTGCTTCAGCGATTCGGGGTTTTTTCCAGGGGTATCAGAACATGGCTCCGACAGCTCTGTCACAGGTAGTGGAGCAGTTGATCCGCGTGGCGACGATTCTGGCTCTCTCCTGGTATCTGACCAGAACGGGCTTCGGGTTTGCGCAGATCGGTGCCGGGGCCGTTTTCGGTGCGACAACGGGTGCAGTTGGAGCCATCGCTGTACTCCTGTTTTTTATGCGCAAAAACCGGGCAGAAGAGTACAGCCGGAACGTATCGGGAGGACCGCGAAGCAAATCTTCCATAAGGAGCATCGTCGTTTCCATTATCTCGATTTCTTTACCGGTCTGCTTCGGTGCGCTGGTGCTGCCGCTCTTTTCCCTGGTGGATTCCTTTACGATTGCCAATCTGCTGGTTGATTCCGGCTTGAGCTTGAATCAGGCGGTGATTGCCAAAGGCATTTTTGACCGGGGGCAGCCTTTGATTCAATTTGCCTCTTTTTTTGCGACGGCAATCTCTCTTTCCATCGTGCCCGCCGTTGCGGAAGCAAGAGCGCGCAAACAGGATCAGATGGCCGGAGAGAGGGCGCAGTTGGCCCTGCGTCTGACGTGGATGCTGGGACTGCCGGCATCGGTCGGCTTGGCGGTGATTGCCGAACCTGTCAATGTGATGCTCTTTAAGGATGCTGCCGGTACAGATGCGCTGTCGATCCTGGCCTTTGTCGCGATTTTTACCGTACTCGTGCATACCACAACCGGCATTTTGCAGGGGTTGGGCTGGGTTTATGTACCGGCGGTGACCTTGCTCATCGGAGTAGCCGTGAAACTGGGATTCAATCTGTGGCTGATCCCTCTGCTGGGCATCCGCGGTGCGGCGGTTGCCACTGTCATCGCTTTTGCTTGTACGGCAGCACTCAATTTGTTTGCCCTCAAAAAGGAATGGGGAACCACCGTCCTGAAGGGGCTGCCGTTGAAAACCATCTGGGCAACCGCGTGGATGGCGGCAGTCGTTTATCTGGTGATGCTGGGCTTAAAGGCGCTCCTCGTTGACGGCGACGAGTCTCGCATGGCGATGAGCGTGATCGCTCTCTCTTGCGTGGGAATCGGGGGAGTCGTCTATTTGTGGGCGCTTTTGCGCTTCGGTGCGTTGACGCGTGCCGACCTTGAAAAAGTGCCGAAACTGGAAAGAAAAATTTTGCCGCTTTTGGAAAGGTGGCGGCTGCTCGAGCTGAAGGAGTGAAACGATGAACGGAAAAATTGTGGTTGTCGGATTGGGATTTGGCGATGAAACAGGGTTGTCGCTTGGCACGCTTCGCCTTTTGAAAGACAAGAAAAAGATCTGGCTGCGAACGGCAAAGCATCCGGTGGTGAACTGGCTGGAACAGGAGGGGATTCCTTTTTCCTCTTTCGATTCCGTCTATGAGGAATTCGCCGACTTCCCTTCTGTCTACCGGGAAATTGCCAGTCGGTTGCTCGCGCTTGCTTCAGGGGAAGAGATTGTCTATGCGGTTCCGGGTCATCCCATGGTCGCTGAGCGGACGGTGCAATTGCTGCTCGACCAGGGGAAACGGAAAGGAATTGAGATCGATATACGCGGGGGAAGCGGGAGCTTTTTGGATCCCGCGTTTGCCCGGCTGCAAATCGACCCGGTCGAAGGGTTTGTCCTTTTGGATGGAACGGGTTTAACTGCGGAACAACTCAATCCGCGCTCCCATGTGCTGATCGCACAGGTATATGATCGTTTTGTTGCCTCCGATGTGAAGCTCACGCTGATGGAGGTGTATCCCGATGAGTACGAGGTAACGATTGCCACGGCTTTGGGGATTGAAGGAATGGAAGAGATGGTTACGCTCCCCTTGTTTGAACTCGACCGGGTGGAGGATTTTACCGATCTGACTTCCGTTTATGTTCCGCCGGTCAAGGAAGAGAAAGCCCTCTACCGCCGCTTTGAATACTTGGTGGAAGTGATCCGGCATTTGCGCAGTCCGGAGGGCTGTCCGTGGGACCGCAAACAGACACACCAAAGTCTGCGCCCCTATTTGCTTGAAGAGGCATATGAGTTTTTGGAAGCCGTCAACCAGGAGGATGCCGATGCAATGGCGGATGAACTGGGCGATGTTTTGCTTCAGGTGATGCTCCATGCGCAAATCGCCAGCGAAGAGGGGACATTTAATGTCTACGATGTGATCGGCCGCCTGAATGACAAGATGATCCGGCGCCATCCCCATGTTTTTGGCGAGCAGCATGCGGAAACCGCCGAGGATGTGAAGGTGAATTGGGAGAAGATCAAAGCGAAGGAAAAAGAAGGGCATCAGGAAAAGTCGGTCATGGATCGGGTCTCCAAGCATCTGCCGGCGCTTATGATGGCTTTTGAACAGCAGAAACAGGCGGCAAAAGTGGGGTTTGATTGGGAGAAAAAAGAGGAAGTGCTGGAAAAGGTGCAGGAGGAACTGAAGGAACTGCACCAGGCTCGGACCGCAGCGGAACAGGAAGAGGAACTGGGCGATCTTCTGTTTGTGATTGTCAATCTGTCCCGCTTCCTTGGAGTCGATCCGGAATTGGCGCTTTTAAACGCCTGCCGCAAGTTTGAACGAAGATTTCGCCATATCGAAAACCAGGCTGCTCTGCATAACCAACGCCTGGAAGATCTGACGCTGGAGAAGATGGATGAATGGTGGAACGAAGCCAAACAAAAAGAGAAACACCGGTAGGTCCGGTGAAAAATCGGCTTCTTCCCGGATCTTGTCAATAATGTGAAATTCTAAGCAGGGATTTTCCCTTCTGATGAGAAAATCTAAAACTGACAGATCAGGCGGTGTTGATTAAGCAAATACAGGATTGGGACGGAGGGGGATTTCCGCGGTTCTGATCGCTTTGCCGTAAGCGTCAAGTGTCCGGGAGCAAATTTCCTCTTCAGGATTCCTTCCGTTTGGAGGCGGAATCCTTGCCATCCAATGCACATCGGCCGCCTGAAAAATGAGGTGACAGCATGAGATTGGACAAATTTTTAAAAGTATCACGCCTCATCAAGCGCCGTACGCTTGCCAAGGAAGTGTGCGACCAGGGACGGGTTTCGGTCAACGGCAAGCCGGCAAAAGCCGGGACAAATGTGGCAGTGGGGGATGAGATCAGCATCCGTTTTGGCCAAAAAACGGTAACAGCCCGGGTCGAAGCGATCCGGGAATCCGTCAAAAAAGAGGATGCGGGGCAGATGTTTACCATCGTCAAAGAAGAGCCGACCGTGGAAGAGGAACAGGCCAGTTCTAATTTATAAGCTTTGTCCATATCATGGTACCAAGGAAGGAGGTACTTGATATGGTTGAAGACGTCTTGGCTGCAACCCGGCATGAAATCGTATTGACCAACCGGAATACGCTCGAAGTGAGCGGTGTGATCCGGGTGGAGAGTTTTGACAGCGAAGAATTTTTGCTGCAAACCGACTACGGGTATCTTGGCATTCGCGGACAAGACTTGCACATAAAAAATCTGGATCTCGATCAAGGGCGGGTTTCCATCGAAGGCAACATTATCGATATGAGCTATTTGGATGTCCATATGCCCGCTTCGGAAAAAGCGAAAAGCATCTGGGGAAGGATCTTCAAGTGAACCTCGGCACGCAATGGCTGACGATGGGGCTCATGCTCAGTTCCGGGCTGATCTTGGGCGTTTTTTTGGACTTTTATCGCGTGCTGACCATTCGGTTCCGCTTGCGGGGTTGGATCATTTCCCTGATCGACCTTTTATACTGGGTTGTTTCAGCGGGGCTTGTGTTCGGTTTGCTCTTCTGGAGCAATTGGGGAGAGATGCGGTTTTATTTTTTTGTGGCCGTCGGAGTTGGTTTTCTCTTGTACTTTCGCTGGTTCAGCCGGACGGTCACTAAAATGATCCGTTTGTTTCTTTACGGGATGGAGCGGCTTTTGTTCTTCTGCTTCCGGATTTTGCGCCTGTGTCTCTGGGTGCCGCTCCTTTCTCTTTGGCAATTGGCCATCGTGGTTCTGCGGTTTGCCCTTCAGGTGATCAGGTGGTTGCTCATGCCCTTTCTGTGGCTGGCACGCCCGCTGTACCGACCCGTGCAGCGCTGGCTGGAGCCTTGCTTCATCAAAGGTCGCAACTTGATTCAGAGAGGAAAGCGATGGTGGAATAAGATAAGAGCAAAGGGTGGATAACGTGCCTTTTCATCGGATGAACGACAACATTTTGCAGTTTCGTCGGACATCACAGGAATCGGAAAAGCCCAAAGTCCGGGAGAGAAAGCAGAGATCGCTGCACCCGGTTGTACGTCGGCGACGCCTGATCTGGCTGGGCGCCATGGTTCTCTTCTTCTGCTGGGCGATTGTGGAGCTGATTGTGCAGCAGGTGCATATCTGGGACAGGGAAAAGATCCTGGCGGAAAGAAAGGCGGAACTGGCTGACGGGCAGCGGCACACCAAAGAGCTGAAGGATGAGATCAAAAAGTTGCACGATGAAAAGTACCTGCTCGAATTGGCGCATAAAATGGGATTTGGGAAACCGGGTGAAGAAGTTTATTCAACCGGAGATGATTAAGGGGTCGTGTCCAGGGGAAGCCTCTTGCTTTTGGGAAAGGGCAAGAGGCTTCTTTTCTGGAAGAGAAGGACGGCCGGCAGGATTTTATGAGAAAGCTCAGCAAACCCAGAAGGGGGGAGACGGCAACAGACTTTTACAGAAAATCGAAAAAGTAGATGCGAATGAGTTTGTCCGGGGGGAATCCCGGGAACCATACAGGATAGACCGGTATAAACAGGGAGCGGCGAGTTTCGCGAACAGAAGCTCAAGCGGTTTCCGCCGGGATGACATGACCGGAAACGGACGGGAGAATTGAATAAGTTAAGGATTTTCAAGGGAAAGACCTTCTCTATCCGCCATGGAGAATTTCGTATAAAAAAAATAAATTTATTTGTTGACATTGCAGTGGACTGTCAGTATAATAAACATTGTTCGCAGCGATGCTCATTAAAATGTCGCGGGGTGGAGCAGTCGGTAGCTCGTCGGGCTCATAACCCGAAGGTCGCAGGTTCAAATCCTGTCCCCGCAACCAAACATGGCGGCGTAGCTCAGCTGGCTAGAGCGTACGGTTCATACCCGTGAGGTCGGGGGTTCGAGGCCCTCCGCCGCTACCAATTTTAAACCGAGGAGAAGGCGAGGAAGCCCGCGCGGGTGGGAAATCGCCTTTTTTTTGTGCCGTTTTGCGGCTTGAAAAGCATGGGAGTGGTTGTGTGAATGTCGCCATTAAAAAAATAAAATTTACAACGATTAATAAAACCTATACGGAAAAAGTGCGAGACTGGCGCGGCCGCCATTGTTTTGCCACCCAATATGCCAACCCGGATGGCGAGCGCATTTTTCTCACCTATTATTTCGTTCGCAAAGGATATACGATTTCCAAAGTGTTTGGCCGTTCCGGTGAATTCCTGTATTACTATTGCGATGTGATGCAAATGTACCAGGTCAACCGGCTGAAATATGTGATGGTCGATTTGCTGCTCGATCTGATCGTCTACCCGGACGGGCGCTATCACCTTATCGACATCGATGAGTTTGCCGATGCGGTGGAGCGCGGGCAGCTGAAACGGCGGCAGCAGGTACATGCCTTGCGCACGCTCGATCAAATGATTCGCCTGCAAACGGAACGAAAGCTGATCCCGGCGTTTATCCACGAAGCGAAGATGTACCCTCTGACTGATCATTACCATCGCAGAACATAGCCCGTTTTCGACAGGGGGGATTTCCCGTCTGATCCTTTCTTTGGAAGTTTTGTCGCTCCCATGCCCAATCAGATTGAAAACGACAAACTATGACGCAAACAAATGAGCCCCGGTACCCATTCCGGGGCCTTTTTCATTTGCCCTGAAAATCTTGCAACAGAAGGAAACCGGGAAAATGAACAAAAGGCGATGATGGTTAAAAAATGTCGCAAAAAAATTTTAAAACAGTCAGAGAAATTGACAAACTTTCCAGTTGCTTCCTCGCTATAATGGGAGGGCACAAATCGAATAGCGAGGTGGAAGGGATGCAAGTAAGAACTCATTTTAAAAATTTATTCATTCGTCCGGTTATGTGGTTTGGTGTGGATCGAAGCCGGCAGAAGAGGGCGATCCATCGCTGGACCGGCATGTGGAATATCCCTGTGATCGGAATGGGGGTGCTGCTGGGCCGCGCGACGATTCTCGATTTTGTTTCCCCGTTTGCGATCGCCTATCTGGCGGTGATTTTATACCTGGCACGAAAACAATGGCCGGTCGTGATGGCTTCCCTGATTGCCGGGTCAGCGACGCTGGGGGGGATGGAAGCGGCAAAAACGACCGGAACCTTGCTCATTTTGCTTTTAATGCATCGATTGTGGGAATGGGCGGGCAAAGGACAGATCAATTACGCCCCTTTCGTTGTGGGATTGTCAAGCATCGCGGCCCACCTTATTGAACTGGGATGGACAGGATTTCGTCCGTACCGGATGATGCTGGACGGGGTCGATGTGACTCTCAGCTTTATTCTCACATTCATTTTCGTCCAGTCCCTCCCCGTGTTTACCGTCAAGAAAAAAAGAATCACCCTGCGCCATGAGGAAATCGTCTGCCTGGTCATCTTGCTCGGGTCGGTGATGACGGGCACGATTGGCTTAAAAGCGGGAGACTTGTCCCTGGTTCACATCGTTTCCCGCTACGCGATCCTGGTATTGGCTCTGGTCGGAGGAGGCATGCTCGGCTCTTCAATGGGAGTGGTGACAGGTCTCATCCTTAGCTTGTCCGATACGCGGACGCTTCCTGAAATCAGCTTGCTGGCTTTTTCCGGTTTGCTCGCGGGTTTGTTCAAAGAAGGAAAACGCATTGGAGTCGCAATTGGCTTTATGTTGGGTTCTTCCATTTTGACGCTTTATGACGGCGGGACTTCGGCGATGTGGTTGTCCTTGCAGGAATCGGCGATCGCCATTGTTTTCCTTCTGCTGACGCCGGAGAGGCTTATTCGCATGCTGTCCCGCTATGTTCCGGGGACATCGGAAAATCAGATTGCCCATCAGGAATATATCAAGCGGCTTCGCGATGTAACGGCGAAAAAAGTAGAGCAATTTACGGAATTGTTCCAAGAGCTGGCTTTCAGTTTCCGCGAGGATGCGACCAAACATCGCAAAGAGGATGAAGACCAGGTGCAGATCTTCATCTCGGAGATCATGAACCAGGCCTGCGCGGGCTGCCGCAATGCAGAGCGATGCTGGGAACAACATGTGATGAAAACCTATCAGGGCATGACGGATCTCATGACACTGGTCGAAGCGAAGGGAGCGCGGGCCCCGGTGCAAATTCCGGAAAGCTGGCGGGGCCACTGTATCCGTCCGGAGCGGGTTCTTGCCTCGATACGAAATCAATATGCGCGATTCGAGCAAAATATTTACTGGAAAGAAAAAATGCAGGAATCGCGCCGGCTCGTCTCCGACCAACTGGCGGGAATGTCGGAAGTGATGGGCAAATTGGCCAAGGAAATCAGGCATGAGACACAAGTGCTGACCGCCCATGAAGAGCAAATCCATGAGGCACTGGAAGAACTGGGACTGGCGATTCAGCGGGTGGATATTATCAATCTCGAAGAGGGGAAAGCGGAGATCGAGGTTGTCATGCCGGAACGGGAAGGCCTGGAGGAATGCAAAAAGCTGGTTGCTCCCCTGTTGACGGAGATCCTGGGCGAACCGATTTCCGTTTATCGCAAGGTGGTGAAAGACGGCTCACCCGGTGCGGTGATTACGTTGGGTTCCGCCCAGCGGTTTGAACTGAAGACAGGGGCGGCAACGGCGGCCAAGGGCGGAGGCTTGGTTTCCGGGGACAGCTATTGTTACATGAATCTGGGAACGGGAAAATATGCGGTGGCTCTTTCCGACGGAATGGGGAACGGTCAACGGGCGCAAGAGGAGAGCAGTGCGGCCTTGAAACTGCTCCGGCGCCTGCTGATGGCGGGAATGCATGAAGAACGGGCGGTTGACACCGTGAACTCCATACTGAGTCTGCGTTCGGCAGATGAGATGTTTGCCACCGTCGATCTGGCGATTGTGGACTTGAACACGGCGGTGGGGCGGTTTATGAAGATCGGCTCAACCCCGGGGTTCATTAAACGCGGACAAAAGGTGATCATGCTTTCCGGCTCCAACCCGCCAATCGGGATTTTGAACGAGATTGAGTTCGATCCGATCGAAATGCAGCTGGAGCCGGGAGACTTGCTGATCATGATGACCGACGGGGTTTATGATGCGCCGCATTATGCAGTGAACAAAGATGCGTGGATGACCCGGATGATTGCGGAAATCGATACCAAGGACCCGCAGCATTTTGCCGATTGTCTGCTGGAAAAGGTGGTCCGGGTTTATGAAGGAAGAATCAGGGACGATATGACGATTGTCGTCTCCAAAGTCGAACGGCACACGCCCGAATGGTCGACCATCCGCCTGCCGGGTGTAAAAAGATTGCAGCGGACGCAAGCAGCTGGATGAAATTGCTTCCAGACGGCAAAAAGAGTATGATGGAAGTGGAGAGTCCCGGGGGGTTCCCGGGATTTTATTTTTCACGATTAGGGGAAGATGGCTTTGTTTTATGATCGGGTAAAACAGGAAATTGCCAATCGGAAACTGATTGGGAAACAGGATCATGTCCTGGTCGGTGTTTCAGGCGGCCCTGATTCTATCGCACTCCTTCATGTTTTGCACCGTTTGTCTGCGGAAACGGGTTTTTCGGTGGGGGCTGTTCATGTCAACCACCAGTTGCGGGGAGAGGAAAGCGAAGAGGATGCCCGTTTTGTCCGGGAATTTTGCCGCAGCCTGGCTCTTTCGTGCGATGTAGTGCGGGTCGATGTGAGCGGAAAGAGAAAGGAGCTGGGCGGGAACAAGCAGGCGATTGCCCGTCAGTTGCGCTACGATGCATTTCAAGAGGTGGCAAGGAAGCGAAAAGCGACGAAGCTGGCGCTGGCGCACCATGCCGATGACCAGCTGGAAACAGTGATGATGCGGCTGATCCGCGGAACCGGGGTAAGCGGTCTTGCCGGGATGGAATGGGAAAGGCGGTGGCAGGGCATCGGGCTGATCCGCCCCCTTCTGGGAGTCACCAAGGAGGAGATTGAACATTATTGCCGGGAGCAGGGGCTTCACCCTCGCTTGGACTCGAGCAACCTGTCCAATGACTATACCCGAAACCGTTTGCGTCACGAACTCGTTCCGCTGATCCACTCTTTTAACCCCAGAGTGGCAGACGCCGTTTTGCGCCTGTCGGAATTGATCCGTGAGGAAGAAAAAATTTGGGAAAAGTTGACACTTGAGGCAGCGGATCAAGTCGTGGCGAAGCAGGAAAATGGACAATTTCTTGTCGATGTTTCAAGTTTTCTTCACCTTCCGGTCGCTTTACAAAGAAGGGTAGTTAAACTAATATTAAGTTATCTTTGGGATTACGGTACGCATGAGGTGACGCTTGACTCTGTGGAACAAGTAAGGAATCTGGCCCAGCTTCCGTCCCCGTCTGCAATGATCCACCTCCCTGGAGGCATCATCGCGCAGCGGGAATATGAAAAGCTGATCCTGAAAGTTCATTCAAGCACAAATGAACAAACAACGCCGATTCTCTCAGAGACCATTCCGCTGTCCATTCCTGGAGTGACTTCGTTGCCGGGTCTTTTGGGTAAAATAGAAGTGTTGGAAACGGATGAGCCGATACATAGGATGAGGATGGGGCCGAACAGTGCCGTCTTTGATCGTGACAAGCTGAAAGAACCGCTTTATGTACGATTTCGCCGGCCGGGAGACAAAATGAAACCTTTGGGTATGACCGGAAGAAAAAAAGTGAAAAGCTTAATGATGGAGGCGAAAGTGCCGAAACGGATCCGGGATCAGTATCCGCTTGTGGTGACGAAAGATGAGATCGTATGGATTCCGGGGATTAAGCGGTCGGGCGCGGCACCGGTAACACCGGATACCAGGCGCTTTCTTTATTTGCATTGGCATGCAGGAGATGGTCCGAATCGGGAGAATGATTGAAAAAAGATACAGGAGGACGGACATGCATCAGGATATTAAGGAAATACTAATCTCGGAAAGGCAGATTCAAGAAAAAGTGGCCGAACTGGGGAAGGCGCTTTCCAGAGAATATCAAGACCTCAACCCTCTTTGCATCTGCGTTCTGAAAGGAGCCGTTCCCTTCATGGCCGATTTGATCCGCAAATTGGAGATCCCGCTGCAGATGGATTTTATGGCGGTATCCAGTTATGGCAATTCCACCACATCTTCCGGTGTAGTGCGAATCCTGAAAGATTTGGACAGCGCCGTCGAAGGACGTCACGTATTGATCGTCGAAGATATTATCGATTCTGGTTTGACTCTCAGTTATCTCGTAGAAATGCTTAAAGGGAGAAATGCCGCTTCCGTCAAAATCGTTACCTTACTCGATAAGCCGGATCGCCGGAAAGTGAATTTGAGTCCTGACTACTCCGGATTTACCATCCCGGATGAGTTTGTGGTGGGTTATGGATTGGATTATGCCGAAAAATACCGAAACCTCCCTTACATCGGCATCCTAAAGGAAGAGGTTTACAAGTCGTAATCAGGTTCTATTGAGAATGTTTTGCCGACTGTGATACAATGATACAAGTGGACTGAGAGGAGGCCAGGGATGAAAAACTTCTTCCTCAGGAACGGAGTATTATATATTATCCTCATCCTAGTAACCATCGGGGTTGTGAATATGATCGCAAACCCGAGCACGGATACGACAACTTTGGATTATTCTCAATACAGGCAGATGCTCCTTCACAAGCAAGTGAACGACATTTCGATCCAGTTGGATAAAGGAACTTACCATATTACCGGCAAGTTCACAAATGACCCCAAGAAAAGCTTTGTCACCACTGCACCTGCCGGTGATGGCAGCACGGTCATTCAGGATTTGCAAAAGGCCAATGTTCGGATGAAAGTGGAGCCGACGAAGGGTGAATCCGTATGGCTCAGCTTCATTACATCCATCATTCCCTCGGTCATCATCCTACTTCTTATCTTTTTCATGTTAAACCAAGCTCAAGGCGGCGGCAGCCGTGTCATGAACTTCGGCAAGAGCAAGGCGAAACTGTACAATGATGAGAAGAAGCGGGTAACCTTTGATGATGTGGCAGGGGCAGATGAAGAGAAAGCTGAACTTGTTGAAATTGTGGATTTCTTGCGGGATAACCGCCGTTATGCGCAAATGGGCGCGCGCATTCCCAAAGGGGTACTGCTCGTCGGTCCGCCTGGTACGGGGAAAACTTTGCTTGCGCGAGCGGTTGCCGGTGAAGCAAAAGTCCCGTTTTTCTCGATCAGCGGTTCCGATTTTGTCGAAATGTTTGTCGGGGTGGGAGCTTCCCGTGTACGCGACTTGTTTGAACAAGCGAAGAAAAATGCTCCTTGCATTATTTTTATAGATGAGATCGATGCCGTTGGTCGTCAGCGCGGTGCCGGCCTGGGCGGAGGTCACGATGAACGCGAGCAGACGCTCAACCAGCTGTTGGTGGAAATGGATGGATTTGACGTCAATGCGGGAATTATTATCATGGCCGCAACCAACCGTCCCGATATCCTCGATCCGGCGCTGTTGCGTCCGGGACGTTTTGACCGTCAGATTTTGGTCAACCGTCCGGATGTGAAAGGCCGGGAAGCGGTATTGAAAGTGCACGCCCGCAACAAACCGCTGGCGGACAGTGTTAAATTGAGCGTGATTGCACAGAGGACGACCGGTTTTTCCGGAGCAGATCTGGAAAACCTGCTCAATGAGGCGGCATTGCTGGCAGCACGCAACAACAAGAAGAAAATCACCATGGAAGAAATCGACGAAGCGGTTGACCGGGTAATCGCCGGCCCGCAGAAGAAAAGCCGCGTCATCAGTGAAAAAGAACGCAAGATTGTGGCATATCACGAAGCCGGCCACGTAATCTGCGGCTACTACCTGGAGAATGCGGATATCGTTCACAAAGTAACCATTGTTCCCCGCGGTCAGGCCGGGGGTTATGCGATGATGTTGCCCAAAGAGGATCGCTACCTGGCAACCAAAGGCGAACTTCTCGATCGGGTTACCGGTTTGTTGGGCGGTCGCGTGGCCGAAGAGGTTTTCTTCGGGGAGATCAGCACGGGAGCAAGCAATGACTTCGAGAAAGCAACCAGCATCGTTCGTGCGATGATTACCGAATACGGGATGAGCGACAAGCTGGCGACGATGATTTTCGGGCGTTCCCAAGGTCAGGTATTCCTGGGCCGTGACCTCGGTCATGAGCAAAACTACAGCGATAAAGTGGCATATGAAATCGACATGGAAATGCAAGAGATGATTCGCAAATGCTACAATCGCGCCAAAAACCTGATCATCGAACATCGCGATAAACTGGAATTGCTTGCGCAAACGCTTCTTGTTCGTGAAACCTTGGATGAAGAACAAATTAAGCAGCTTCTCGAAAACGGGAAGTTGGATGATGATGACGTGAAGGTGGCGATCCAGGGGAAAGAGGAAAAAGAGAAGGACGAGAGCAGCGTCTCCCATGAAACAAAGAATTCCGGTGATACCTCCTATACCAACGGAGCATCCGCATTGAACGAGTTGGATGAAGAGCCGGATAAAAATTCGATTGTCCACAATGATTCGGATTCAACCAATCCGGACGGAAACCGAACGGTTTAACGGGAAAAGAGGCGGGAAAACGCCTCTTTTTTCTATGATCCTGTCTTTGCATGTACAGTCGTGGGGCCTGTTTCACCGGATTGATGGCCTCCACGACTCTGCCGGGTTGCTTTGGTGAGCTCCCGATGCCATTGTCCAATAAACCGGAGATTGCTAAGATGTAGGTGATTATACCAAAAGCGGGTGTCAAAAATGAAGAAAATCGATCAACTTTTATTAGTGATGGATGTGGGAAATACCAATATCGTGTTAGGGGTTTACCATAAAGATCATCTTCTCCATCACTGGCGTCTGCAAACCGATCGCAATGCCACCGAAGATGAGTACGGGGTGTTGCTGAAAAATTTGTTAAGCCACGAAGGATTGTCGTTAAATGAGATCGGCGGTGTCATCATCTCCTCGGTTGTTCCTCCGCTCACCATCGTCTTGACGCGGCTGACACAAAAATACATGAATCAGACGCCTTTGATTCTCGGGCCCGGGGTAAAAACCGGACTGAACATCAAATATGACAATCCGAGAGAAGTGGGGGCCGACCGTATTGCCAATGCCGTAGCCGCACTGGAACTCTACGGGGCGCCGCTCATCATCGTGGACTTCGGCACGGCTACCACTTTTTGCTTCATCGATGAAGAGGGGCATTATGTTGGCGGAGCGATTACCCCTGGGGTAAACATTTCCGCTGAAGCTTTATACCAAAGAGCGGCCAAGCTGACGCGGGTGGAAATTGTCAAGCCGGATTCAGTCGTCGGCCGGAATACCGTACACGCGGTGCAGGCAGGCATTTATTACGGCTATGTGGGGGTTGTCGATGAAATTGTGACACGGATGAAAGCCCTGTTGAAAAAGCGCCCCAAAGTAGTGGCGACCGGCGGATTGGCCCAACTCATCTGCGGAGATACTAAAACAATCGATATCGTGAACCCCCACCTGACTCTGGAAGGGCTGAAACTCATTTATGAACGAAATCAAAAGTAAGACTCTGCCAAACTGCAGGATTCAGTTACTGTCGTCAAGGATTGAAGGAGGAAACCAACATGGGTGATTATGCGATTCGAGCCATCTCAGCGAACGGGCAGGTGCGTGGGTTTGCTGCCCTCACGACGGAGTTGGTGCAAGAATTGCAGCGTCGTCATCAGACATTGCCCGTGGTCAGCGCGGCTTTGGGAAGAACGGCTACCATGGGAGCTTTGATGGGATTGACGCTTAAGGAAGAAAAACATAAGGTAACCCTTCAGGTGCAGGGAGACGGACCGATCGGGCAGATCGTGGCGGACGCGAACGGGAGAGGGGAAGTTCGCGGCTATGTGGATAACCCGGCCGTGGAAGGCAATCAGGACTATAAATTGGATGTAGCTTCCGCCGTGGGAAAAGGGAGCATTTATGTCATCAAAGACCTGGGGCTAAAGGAACCCTATCGCGGAACTTCGCCGATCATCTCCGGGGAATTGGCCGAAGACTTTACTTATTATTTGACCGTATCGGAGCAGATCCCCTCTTCCGTCGGGCTGGGAGTCCTGGTGCAGAAGGAGAAAATCCTCGTATCCGGTGGTTATATGATTCAGGTATTGCCGGGCGCCGATGATGAAACGATCAGCCGGCTGGAACAGCGAATTTCCGAGCTCAAGTCGATTACGGAGCGATTGAAAGAAGGGGAAACCCCTGAGAAATTGCTCGCTTTCCTGATGGGGAATGATTTGGAGATCCTGCATCGGGAGCCGGTGCAGTTTGCCTGCAATTGTTCCCGCACCAAAACGGAAGCGATGCTGAAAGCGCTGGGCAGAGAGGAACTGGAATCCATTTTGCGTGAATTGGGGCAAGCAGAGGTGATTTGCCACTTCTGCAACGAAAAATATCTGTTCAGTGCCGGTGATCTGGAAAAGCTGATTTCCTCTTTTGACCGGTAAAGGCTTTTGACAAGCTTTAAACAGAAGCGAATGGGTGCTTTTTTTTCAGCGACCTTTGCGATGAAGGAGCCGGGAGCAGAGTAAAGCCCTGTGGCCCGGCGGATTCCTGTTCGGATTTTGTCAACCGGCAGAACAGCCCTCCTTCTTCATTCAGCAGAAGGGAAAACCGTTGGCTTCGCGGGTGCATGGATCAGCCCGAAATTCCCGCCAAGCAGCCCTCAAAATGAGAAAAATGGATTGATCCATGGTCCTATGATTCGCTATACTAGGGTTTAATTCTGATCAACTAAATCGGATTAGGAGGGGTTCGCGATGCGAGTGGTCAACAACGTTTTGGATTTGATCGGGCAGACGCCATTGGTGAAACTGAACCGCGTAGTCGGGAAATCGGATGCTGATGTGTTTCTCAAGTTGGAGTTTTTCAATCCCGGAGGAAGTGTCAAGGACCGGATTGCTTTGAGCATGATAGAAGGAGCAGAAAAAAGGGGCGAACTAAAGCCGGGCGATACGATTGTGGAACCGACCAGCGGAAATACCGGAATCGGACTGGCGATGGTGGCTGCTGCCAAAGGTTACCGCGCCCTTCTGGTCATGCCGGATACCATGAGCATGGAGCGTCGCAATCTGTTGAAAGCATATGGGGCCGAATTGGTGCTGACCCCCGGTGCCGAAGGAATGAAGGGAGCGATCGCCAAAGCGGAAGAAATTGCGCGCGAAAACCCCAATGCCTATATGCCTCAGCAATTCAGCAATCAGGATAACGTCAAGATTCATTATGAAACCACTGCGGTGGAAATCATCGAACAAACAGGCGGCGACTTTGACGCTTTTGTGGCCGGTGTGGGAACAGGCGGCACGATTACCGGTGTCGGGAAACGGTTAAAAGAGAAATTTCCCCATATTCAAGTGATTGCGGTTGAACCGGTTCATTCTCCCGTATTATCCGGCGGCAAACCGGGGCCTCATAAAATCCAGGGAATCGGTGCGGGATTTGTACCGGAAATTTTGGATACGCAAATTTACGATGAAGTGATCCAGATCGGGAACGAGGAAGCGTTTGACTGGGCGCGCCGTGTGGCCCGCGAGGAAGGAATTCTTGTCGGCATTTCCTCGGGAGCTGCTGTGGCCGCAGCGGTTAAAGTAGCCCGTCGCCTGGGTGTCGGCAAGAAAGTGGTTACCGTTTCTCCGAGCAACGGTGAACGGTATCTGACCACGCCGTTGTACCAGTTTGATTAATCGAATCATGACCTGTTCCAAGCTGTCCCTTTTTCCGGGATGGCTTTTTTGGCTTGAAGAGAGAATGACAGATGAAGATTGATTATGCATGTGTTAAAATAATGTGATTAGAAGAGCTTAGATAAGATCAGGTGAGAGGAGAAGAGAAAAGATGATTCTCATGATTGACAACTATGATTCGTTTACGTACAACTTGGTTCAATATCTTGGAGAACTGGGTGAGAATTTGACAGTGGTGCGCAATGATGAGCTCACCGTTGATGGAATAGAAAAGGAGAACCCGCAGGCGATTGTGCTGTCGCCGGGGCCGGGAACGCCGCGGGAAGCAGGGATTTGCCTTGATGTGGTCAAGCACCTGTCCGGGAAAATACCGATCCTGGGCGTATGTCTCGGACATCAGGCGATCGCCGAGGCATTTGGCGGGGAAGTGATCCGGGCGGGACGTCTTATGCACGGAAAAACTTCCGAGGTGCTCCATGACGGAGAAACCATTTTCAGCGGGCTTCCTTCCCCTGTGACGATGACCCGCTACCATTCCCTGATCGTCAATCCGGATCGGTTGCCTGAAGAGCTGGTTGTCAGCGCGAAAACGGCGGAAGGTGAAATCATGGGAATACGACACCGCTTTTTGCCGGTGGAGGGTGTGCAATTTCACCCTGAAGCGATTTTGAGTGAACATGGAAAAACGCTTTTGGCCAACTTCCTGCAAACCTATGTCAAACAGAATTGATTTCCTCAAGCGGGAATGGAAGGGGAATCCCATGGGAACGATCATGATGAACGGACGGCTCGTTAGGGAAGAGGAAGCGGTGGTTTCCGTCTTTGATCACGGCCTGCTGTACGGAGTGGGGGCATTTGAAACGATGCGCCTTTATGATGGTCATCTGTTTTTGTTTGCCGATCACCTCGAACGTTTGGAGGCCGGGCTGAAGCGAATGGCCATCAAGTCTCCGCATTCTCCCGATGAGTGGCGGGGCCAGATTGATACATTGATCAGAGAGACCGGATATACCTCGGGAGTCGTCCGCCTGATGGTGACCGGCGGAAATGCGGGGGCAGGGCTGGGTTCCGGCTATGATCAGCCGAACAGCTTTATCTGGCTGCGTCCGCTCCCCTTTTCTCCGGGAGAGCCTTTTAACCGCGGAAGAAAGATGAAAACGGTATCTGTTCCCCGCCAAGCGATCGGGGGAGCGGAGCCGTACAAGACAAATAACTATCTGAACAGCATCCTGGCCAGGCAGGAGCTGGGCCAATTGCCGGATACCGAAGGATTGATGCTCACTCCCGATGGCTATGTGGCAGAAGGAATCGTCA
This sequence comes from Thermoactinomyces sp. CICC 10522, assembly GCF_016055075.1. Classification (NCBI taxonomy): domain Bacteria; kingdom Bacillati; phylum Bacillota; class Bacilli; order Caryophanales; family Thermoactinomycetaceae; genus Thermoactinomyces; species Thermoactinomyces sp. CICC 10522. The sequence continues at coordinate 49,820 of NZ_JAECVY010000007.1, forward strand.
GCAACCTTTTTTTTGTGAAAAATGGCGTGTTGTACACACCGTCGCTGGATCTCGGGATTTTAAACGGAGTGACGCGCCGCTTTATCCTGCGCCTGGCAGCGCTGCTCGGCATTCCGGTAAAAGAGGGTGCCTTTTCTCCCTCTTTTCTGTACGATTCTGACGAAATCTTTATCGCTAACTCATTGCTTGAAATTGTCCCGGTCACCGAATGGGAAGGGCGGGAGTGGTTTCAGTTTCCTTTGACGAAACGCCTGATTGAAGCCTATCATCAATATGTGATATGGCTGACTGACAGCGATGAGTTGCGCGGGAAGGGCGAAACAAATGACGAATCAAGTGATTGAAGCTGGACCTTATCAACTTTCTTACCACAATCGCACATTGGTGATGGGAATATTAAATGTGACACCCGACTCTTTCTCCGATGGCGGAAAATATGACCGGATCGACCGGGCGGTTCGCCATGCCCGGCAGTTGGCGCAGGACGGAGCGGACATCATCGACATCGGCGGTGAATCCACCCGGCCGGGAGCGGAACCGGTTTCCCTTGAAGAGGAACTGGAGCGGGTTCTGCCCGTGATTGAGGTTTTGACAAAGGAAATTGATCTTCCGCTATCGGTTGACACCTATAAAGCGGAAGTCGCGCGGCAGGCGATCCGGGCGGGTGCGCATATCATCAATGATGTCTGGGGAGCAAAAAAAGATCCGGAGATGGCGCACGTGGCCGCGGAATTGGATGTTCCCCTCATCCTGATGCACAATCGCCGTGAAGCCCGGTATCATTCCCTGGTCGAAGAGGTATGCGGGGATTTGCTCGAGTCCGTTCGCCTGGCAAAAGAGGCGGGAGTAAAAGATCACAATATCATCCTTGACCCCGGGATCGGCTTTGCCAAGAATTATGAGGAAAATTTAATTGTCATGCGCAATTTGCACCGCATTGTCCAATTGGGGTATCCCGTCCTGTTGGGAACTTCGCGCAAATCGATGATTGGCCGCACATTGGGACTCCCGCCGCAAGAGCGGATGGAAGGGACGGCGGCGACCGTGGCGTTCGGGATTACCAAAGGATGTCAGATCGTGCGGGTTCACGATGTGAAACAGATGGTGCGGGTATGCCGGATGATGGATGCACTTGTCTATGAATCGTCCGTGAAGGAGGCATAGCCGTGGACAAAATTTTGCTGAACGGAATGTGCTTTTACGCTTATCATGGGGCATTTCCGGAGGAAAACAGATTGGGGCAGCGGTTTTACGTCGATCTGGAAATGAGGCTTGATCTGAAAGCGGCCGGAGAGAGCGACGACCTGAGCAAGACCGTAAATTACGCGGATGTATACGAATTGGTCAAAAAGGAAATGACGGAAACACAAGTGAAATTGATCGAAACGCTGGCAGAGAGGATCGCGGCCAGCCTCCTTTCCGTTTTTCCGATCGCCGAGGTCCGGGTGCGTGTCACAAAGCCGGACCCGCCCATCCCCGGATACTATCAATCAGTCGGTGTCGAGATCGTGAGGAGAAGAGCATGAATCCTCAAACAACCGCCTATCTGGGTTTGGGAGCCAATCTGGGAGATCGTCCGGGCCAGCTGAAAAAAGCGATTGAGCTGCTGCACCAGAGCGAAGACATTCTGGTTACCGGCGTTTCTTCTGTCTATGAAACGGCCCCGGTCGGATTTACACGGCAACCCGATTTCTACAATCTCGTGGTCGAAGTGAAAACGGCGCTGTCCCCTTTTGCACTGCTCGCCCGGGTGCTGGACATCGAGAAAAAATTGCACCGGGTCCGCGAGATTCGCTGGGGGCCCCGCACCATTGACATTGATCTGCTTCTCTATGATGAGCAAATCATTACTGCGGATAAATTGACCATTCCTCATCCGCGAATGACGGAGCGCGCTTTTGTCTTGATTCCTTTGCGTGAAGTGGCGGGAAATATACGGATTCCGGGAACGGACAAGACGCTCGAGGAATGGATCAGCCACTTGCCGCCCGATCAGGAGATCAAAAAGCTTTCGCCGCTCAGTGATCTTTTCACGGAACGCCAGTTGTTCATATAAATGGTTTCATATGAAAAGGCATTATTGGAATGGAAGGAGGTTGTTTCCGATGCTGAAGATTGGTGATATCGAGCTGAAAAACAGGGTTGTGCTGGCTCCGATGGCCGGTGTCTGCAATCCCGCCTTCCGCCTGATTGCCAAGGAGTTTGGAGTCGGGCTTGTCTGTGCGGAAATGGTAAGCGACAAAGCGATTTTGCACGGCAACAAGCGGACAAAAGAGATGCTGTTCGTCGACGAACGGGAAAAACCGCTCAGTTTGCAAATCTTCGGCGGCGACAAGAAAACGCTTGTCGAAGCAGCCAAAGTGGTTGACGAGCAAACCAATGCGGATATCATTGATATCAATATGGGCTGCCCGGTTCCAAAAGTCGTGAAATGCGATGCCGGGGCACGCTGGCTTCTCGATCCGAACAAAATCGAGGAGATGGTTTCCGCAGTGGTGGAAGCCGTCAAAAAGCCGGTTACCGTGAAAATGCGCATGGGCTGGGATGAGGATCATATCTATGCCGTGGAAAACGCCCAGGCCGTGGAGCGCGCCGGCGGCAAAGCAGTTGCCGTTCACGGACGGACCCGGCAGCAAATGTACAGAGGCAAGGCGAATTGGGATATTATCCGCCAAGTGAAAGAAGCAGTGAAGATTCCGGTCATTGGCAACGGTGACGTATTGACACCCGAAGATGCAAAACGCATGCTGGATACCACCGGCTGTGACGGGGTGATGATCGGGCGCGGTGCTTTGGGGAATCCTTGGATGCTCTACCGTACGGTTCACTATCTGGAAACGGGGGAACTTTTGCCCGAACCGTCGCCGCAAGAGAAGATGGAGATCGCCGTGTTGCACATGGACCGGCTCGTTCGTCTTCGCGGGGAACGGATCGCCGTCAGGGAAATGCGCAAGCATGCCGCCTGGTATCTGAAAGGGCTGCCCGGTGCTTCCAAAATCAAAGATCTCGTCAACCAGCAGGAAACACGGGATGGAATGGCACAGCTTTTATTGAATTTTGCTGCTGAGGCAGAAGAGAGAAGACAAAAAGAACCGGCGTAAGCATTGTGTTTTGTCGAGTGCGGGCGGATGGCTCCCGGCTTTTTTGCCGCCCGCTTTTCTACATATGCAGGAGGCCGGATTGGCAAGAAATGAAGGAGTGATGAATCATGTCTCATGAAGAACACAGCGATCTGTTTCAGGTGCGCCGGGATAAGTTGGATCGCCTCAGAGAGAGGGGAATTGATCCTTTCGGACACAAGTTTGAACGAACGGCAACCGCCCGTGACATTCTGAGTCAGTATGAATCTTTATCCAAAGAAGAACTGGCGGAGAAAAATATCGAGGTTTCCATTGCCGGGCGATTGATGGCAAAACGCCAGCAAGGCAAAGCCTCTTTTGCCCATTTGCAGGATATGAGCGGACGCGTGCAAATCTACGTCCGCCTGGACCGGGTCGGGGAAGAACAGTACGAAGCGTTTGGACTGGCTGATCTCGGCGACTTTCTGGGAATCAAGGGTGTTGTTTTTAAAACGAATCGCGGTGAACTGAGCGTCAAGGCGGATGAAGTCGTCTTTCTCACCAAATCGTTGCTGCCGCTCCCAGAAAAATACCATGGCCTGAAAGATGTGGAGCTTCGGTACCGCAAACGTTATCTCGATCTGATCATGAATCCGGAAGTAAAGGATACCTTTATCGCCCGGAGTAAAATCATCTCTTCAATCCGTCGTTATCTCGATGAAAAAGGTTACCTGGAAGTGGAGACGCCCACGATGCATCCGATTGCCGGCGGGGCTGCGGCTCGTCCGTTTATCACCCATCACAATGCATTGGACATGACCCTCTACATGCGCATTGCGATCGAACTTCATCTGAAGCGCCTCATTGTCGGCGGGATTGAAAAAGTGTATGAGATTGGTCGCGTCTACCGCAACGAGGGGATTTCCACCCGGCACAATCCGGAGTTCACCATGTTGGAACTGTACGAAGCATATGCCGATTTCCATGATATCATGAACCTGACCGAAAACCTGATCAGCCACGCGGCCAAAGAAGTTCTCGGCACAACCCGGATCGAGTATCAGGGGCATGAGGTGGATCTGTCTCCGGGCTGGGCGCGCAAATCGATGGTCGAACTGGTCAAGGAGCACACAGGTGTTGATTTCAGCCGGCAAATGACTGATGAAGAAGCGCATCGCCTGGCCAAGGAACATGGTGTGAACGTTACGGATTCGATGAAATTCGGCCATATCGTCAACGAATTTTTTGAACAAAAGGTTGAAGACAAACTGATTCAACCGACCTTTGTTTACGGTCACCCGGTTGAAATTTCCCCGTTGGCGAAAAAGAACGAACAAGACCCGCGCTTTACGGACCGCTTTGAATTGTTCATCGTGGGCCGCGAACACGCCAACGCCTTTTCTGAGTTGAATGACCCGATTGATCAGCGTGAGCGGTTTGAACAGCAAGTGAAGGAAAAAGCGGCAGGCAATGATGAAGCGCATCCGATGGATGAAGATTTCCTCGAAGCGCTCGAGTACGGGATGCCGCCAACTGGCGGACTGGGCATCGGCATTGACCGCCTGGTGATGTTGTTGACCAATCAGCCTTCGATCCGCGATGTGCTCCTGTTCCCGCATATGCGTGAACAACAAGGTTAAACAAAGTTATCCACATTTTGTTCACAACCGGGAAGAAAAATGTGGATAAGTTGTGAATAAAGCAGCCTTTCCTCGGGGCTGCTTTTTTTATTGGAATCTGAATGCCAGAAAGAAAATGATAATATATTCGGATGATTGGAGGATTTTTCCTCTTTTTGAAGAATAAATCATTACACCCTTTTTTGTTTCATGAGTCCAGAGCGGGGGGAGGGGCTGTGATGGCGGACAAGTGCACTTGTTCAAATTGTGGAGCAAAGTCCTTATACATTCAGTTTTTTCAATTTGAAGGCAAGCATTATTGCCGGTTGTGCCTGACCGATCAATTGCAAAAGGTCAAAAAAAAGCGGTTCTTCCGGCTCTTTGTCAGATTCCCTGAAATTCGCAGGCCCAGGGAGAGGAAGATCAAAATAACCGTTAAACGCAATTTTGAAAGTTTTACTGATCGAAGCCCTGGTTGAAAGGGCTTTTTGTTTTCGGTTTTCAGGTGCAGGAACTTTTTCCTGCCTAGCGAATAGATAGAAGGGCCGTAAAATTAAGGGTTCCTTAAAGATAAATAATCCTTGTCTAAATGTAGGAAAGGGTCTATAATTGCCCTAGGTTACGCAGTAGCGACCCATTCCCTCTTTTTGGCTATTTTCCGTATTTTCTTTCTTATTTGGAATGGAGTAACCCTATCTGTAAATATTATATTTGGATTACAAATGTTTTTGCACATATACTTGCGACATTATTTATGTTATTAGTAAAATTATATAAGGCAAAAGAGAAAACGTGACACGGAGATTGGTTTCCTTCTATCGGCTTAATATTTTACAGATAGTTTAGCCTTTATATAAATTTGAATTTAAAATCGACAACATCGGGGAGGTTAAGCTATGGGTCCCAGGAAAGAGAACCATAGATTCTTTGAACAGAGCAACCATCTTTCATTGCCTGAATCCCGTTTTGGCTTAGCGAGGCGAGAGAATGCGATCAGAGAGGTGAAAGAGACCAGGCCTGACAGGCAACATCAGCAGGTTCTTTCCATGCTGTCTTCCTTGCAGCAGAATTTTGCCTCTTTGCTTCAGGTAGTAACCAATCGCCTGAGTTACGATAAAACAAAAGAAGTGGCTTTCGACCGGCTGTATAAGGAAATGGAAGAGCTGAAACAGGATCAGGAGCTTAACCAGCTTCGTCCTCTATATATTGACCTGATTTTGCTGATTGATCGCATGAATAACATTTATAATGACAAGTTGGAAGTGGGGGAGAAAAATCCTGAGCTTGTCAATATTTTGCAGACGCTCAGCCATGAAGTATTGGAGATTTTGTACAGGCGTGGCGTCGAGTTGATCGTTGCGCCATCGAATAAATTCGATCCGCGCATTCAGCAAGTCGTCGAAGTCATACCCACCAAAAATCCGGCAGAAGATAATTTGGTTGTCCATATGGTACGACATGGGTTTAAATATAAAGAAGTGGTTCTCCGCCCTGAAGAAGTAGTAGTGAAAAAGTACCATCCCTGATTCAACAAAGCGAATGGTTCCCCGCGGCTTTTTCTCCCTCAAACCGGGACGGGAGAAGCAGCCGCAAATGCCATATGCCTTTTTAAAAACGAGAGATGGGATTCCCATCTTTTCGTTTTCATTTATTGCAAGATCATCATCCACTTTTTGCCTCTCTTACATAAGATCTTTTTTCTAATCACGGTTTCTTTTTTTGGCTGATTCACATGGAAGTGAACGAAGGAGTGAAAAAAGATGGGAAGAGTTGTAGGGATCGACCTGGGAACAACTTATTCGGCGATCGCTATAGTCAACAATTACGGCAAACCAGAGATATTGACGAACCGCGAAGGAGAACGGATTACCCCATCAGTCGTTCTCTTTGATAACCGCGATGTCATCGTCGGAAGTATCGCAAAGCGCTCGGCTGTAGCCAGCCCCTTTAATGTCGTGCAGTTTGTCAAAAGGCAGATCGGGGACAAATCATGGAAGTTCCAGACCGATAACAAGGAAGATTTTACTCCGGAAGAAATCTCCGCGATGATCTTGCGCCGTCTGAAAGAAGATGCTGAGACGCTGCTGAATGAAGAGATCGAAGATGCAGTGATCACCGTTCCGGCTTATTTTGACGACGCGCAGCGGAAAGCGACGCAGGATGCCGGACGGATCGCGGGCCTCAACGTTTTGCGCATCATTAACGAACCGACCGCAGCCGCCCTTGCCTACGGGTTGAACAAAATGAACCAGGAACAAAACCTTCTGGTCTATGATCTCGGAGGCGGTACGTTTGACGTCACCATCATGAATCTGTCTCCGCAGGGCCTGCGTGTGCTATCCACGGGTGGAGCCAAAAATTTGGGCGGATTCGATTGGGACAACGCCGTGATGGCTTACCTGAATGAGGAGTTTAAAAAGCAGGGCGGGATTGATCTTCTGGAAGATCCGATGCTGGAGCAAGATCTCCGGGATAAAGCGGAGATTGCCAAAAAGACCCTTTCTGTGCGGGATCGTACCAACGTCTTCCTCTCCGCCAACGGGTTAAACACATCGGTGACGCTGACCCGGACAAAATTTGACGAGATCACTGCGCATCTTCTCACCCGAACGAAAAAAATCATGGAGTTTGTGCTGGAAGATGCCCAACTGAATTGGAAGGATATTGATAAAGTGCTCCTTGTCGGCGGTTCGACCCGCATGAGACAGGTGCCGGCCATGATTGAGCGCGTCACTGGTAAAAAACCGTCACTGGATGTCAACCCCGACGAAGTGGTCGCGATGGGAGCGGCGATCCAGGGAGCCATTTTGCAAGTGAAACAAGGAAAGGCCGATCCTCAGCTTACCAGCGTTTTCCCTGTGGTTAATGTGCAGGATGTCAATTCGCACAGCATGGGGGTTGTGGCGCTCGATGAAGAAGGACGTGAATTCAACTCCATCGTTTTGCGCAAAGATACGCCGATCCCCTGCAAAGTGAGCGGGCACTATACCACCACGGTCGATCATCAGACGCGATTGCATTTACAGATCACCGAAGGAGAGTACAGTGAGCTCGATTATGTAAAAATCGTCGGTGAAGGCATGATCGATCTCCCTGAATACCCCAAAGGCGCACCGCTGGAAGTCATCTTTGAATACGACAGCGACGGTATCATTCATATCACTGTGATTGATTCGACCCAGGGGGCCCGGCTTGGAGAGCTTCAGATCCAGCGTACGTCCAACCTGACTGAGTCGGAAGTGATTGAAAAGAGACGACGTGTGGCGCAGCTGGCGATTGGATAAACATAAGCGAAAGCATCTTTTTATTGCAATTATTATTCATCATGAATTGTAACCTGACCATCAGGTAAAAAACGGGAAGCTGAGTCTTCCCGTTTTTTAATTTCCGTGGTTTTTGTCCTTCTTACCGAGGCCGGACGGTTTCCGACTGTCTCTTCTTGCGATCATCAGGGGAAAAACCCTGAGACGGTTCCGGTATATCCTTTGGCAACCACATGCGTTGTTTATGCTTTTAAATCTTGTTTACCGGGTTGTCAGTTTCAAACCGATAATGCCGATCAGAATCAGGCTGAGAAAGAGAAGGCGGCCGGGATCACGGGGTTCATTAAACAAGATCATTCCCAGAAGGATCGCTCCCAATGCTCCGATGCCTGTCCAGACGGCATAGGCGGTGCCAATTGGCAGTGTTTTGGTTGCCAAGGAGAGAAAGGTAATGCTCAGAACCATACCGGCAATGGTGATCAAGGAAGGAATAAGCCGGGTAAAACCTTGCGTGTATTTCATCCCGATGGCCCATACCACTTCAAAGATACCGGCAATCAAGAGATAAAGCCATGCCATAAGAAAATCCTCCTTTGATAAAATGTTTCATTGCGCACCCCACGGAGAGTGTGGCGTCCCCTGACCACCCCCGAAAACGTGAGGAGGTCGGCGGTACCACACGACGCGATTGCAATTGAAAAGGCCCGGGAGCGATATCCTGATTGATATCTCCCGGGCTTTTCGCCCTTCATGTACACAGTTTGCCACTGTGCGTTTTCTCCCGAACCGGACCAGCGACAATGCTGCGGCTCCCTGGAAAACCTCCTGTTTATTCTAACATAAGACCAGATTGCTTGGCGAAATATCGCGGTTTGGGAAAGCCGATGTCGAGCGGCTCAACCCCTTCAGGACAAGTTTCATCTGCGTTCTTGCCAACATAGTATGACGTGGGACAGACGCAAAAGGGAGGATTTTAATCATGCTGTGCTTGTTCTGCAAAGGGAAAATCCACAAGGCACTCGTAACAGAAGCAGACCTTGATTACCAAGGGAGTATTACCATTGATGAGATTTTAATGCAAAAAGCGAACATCCTGCCCTTTGAAATGGTGCAAATCAACGGTTACCGAACCGGGCAGACATGGAGAACTTACGCGATTCCTGCTCCTCCCGGCTCAGGAACGATCTGCCTCAACGGTCCCCCCTCCCGCCTGTTTCAACCGGGTGATTATGTTGCGATCCTGAGTCTGGCTTATCTGAATCCCCAAGAAATGGACGGTTTTCAACATACAACGGTTTATGTGGATGAACAAAATAAAGTGACGGAGACAAAAACAACAGCGTTTCAATCTGCTCACTTCCAGGAGGCAAGCGATGGTTCAATTTGATCCCCAAAGAAGATTTATCAATAAGTGGGAAATGTATAAATTCCTGTCCCAAGAGGAAATCAAGCCGGGACTCCTCCCGTTTACGGTCTTGTACGAAAAGGAAGCCGACCTTGTCCCGATGCTCCGCCGTTATCACTGCATTTATGTGAAACCGATCTCCACTTGGGGCGGGGAAGGGATATTCCGGATTCAGCTTCAGGATTGCCCTGATTCCTTTGTTTTGTCATCTCAAGGGGAAGAGCCCAAAGTTTTTTTCGATGAACAGGAATTGATCCGGGAGATGGCTCTGCGAATGGAAAAAAAGAATTATATTATCCAACAGAGTGCACCCATCCGCCAGAGCAACGACCGGCCGATGGATATTCGCGTCCACATGCAAAAAGGGAGCGACGGCACCTGGCACTATGCAGGTGATCTGGTCCGAATCGGCGGGGAAAATGCGATCGTTTCTAATGTCAAAATCAGCAATGGCCGCGTTCATCCCACCGATGAGATCCTGAAAGAGGAGACGCAAGAAATCAGACAAAAGCTGGAGGAAGTTTCTTTTAAAATTTGCCGGCTGCTGGATCAAATTTATGATTATGACGAAGTGGGGATCGATTTTGGGGTGGATCATGAGCAGAACCCCTGGATCATTGAGGTTAACACCAATGATGCGATCGGAATGCCCAGCCATGAACTGTTCGCGGAACTGCCCGATGCTTCGGTTTATATGCGGATGATGGAACGGACGTTTGAACGATTCCGTGTACCGCTGATTCTCCGCGAAGCTTTTTTTGCGGAAACGCTCCCTCCGTTTGAGTGCGATCCGGACGAATGGTTATCGGAAAATGATCTGAGCAGCGCTCTCGACGAAGTGTTGGAGAAATACCGCCCGGATGAATCATGATTCTCATCCGGACCGCAAATGGCGCCAGCCGTCCAATTCCCGGGGACGGCTTTTTTGTTGCAGATCGGGACGCGTCAGCCCCTGCCGAAGGTCAAGAGAAGACCCGTTTATTCTCAGTTCATAACCCTTTTGCCCATGATCACCAAATCGCGCTCCACTTCGTCCAGTTCGGCCACCTTCGGCAGATATCCCCACCGTTCAAAGCCAAATTTGGCGAACAACCTTAAACTGGGTTCATTATGGGCAAAGATAAACCCCAGCAAGGTCTTGATTCCGAGACGGGGGCAGCTTTCAATCGCTTTTTTTAAAAAATGGTATCCAAGTCCCTTTCCTCTTGCCTTTTCGCTCAGATAAATACTGATTTCCGCCGTACTTTGATAAGCGGGCCGGCCATAGAACGATTGAAAACTGAGCCAACCGCATACCTCCCCCTGATATTCCAGCATCCACAAGGGACGGGAGTCTGCCGAGTGTTCATAAAACCATTTTTCCCTGCTCTTCACCGTCACCGGTTGGGTGTCTGCGGTTACCATCCTTCCGGCAATCGTGGCATTATAAATTTCAACAATTCGTGGCAAGTCCTCGATGGTTGCATCCCGAATTACAACGTTTTCCATTAATTGACTCCCCTCCGGAAGTTAATCGATTAAGATCAGTTATGAATAAATGGGACAAATTTACGGATTTGGACACAAAATTCACTAGAATGAATATTATAAATAATACTTAATAAAGGTATAATTTTACCATGTAATCTATAGTAACACTCTAATACATATTGCGGGAAGGATTGAACTTCATGTCGGTGAATTTTCAGTGAAATGGAGGAATTTTCCTGAGAAGAGAGGCCGAAGGATGAAGTTTGTCTTCTTTTCCGGCCGGTTTTTCATCATGTGTTGAACATCAGGGAGAAAGGACGGTGAACCGGTTACGGAAGGCAATGGAGAGGGAGGGAAATGGCATCGTGGCTTTGGAAGAACCGGAGCATGATCCCGGCATCACCTGTTTTCCGTAACGATCAGTATGCGAAACAGCATCTATCGATGGATCATGGCTTTTTTGATCGCAGTGGTTGGAGTCGGCATTTCATTTGGACAAGGCATTGTTTATGCAGAAGCGGGAGGGATCTCCGTTCCCCATGTGAGTGACCATTTTGATAAGCCGAAGGAAGGTCCGAAGCCGGCCCCGCAACAGTCGATAAACAAGTCGGAGGTAAAAGCGCAGAAACCGCCGTCTTCAAAGCCTGGAGTGTGGGAGCTGTACGGCAAGACCGCGGATTCGGATACGTATAAAACCACAAAATTGATTCTAAACGATATAATGGTGTCAAAGTACGCAACAATAGAAGATATTATTGAGAATGATTTCAGAGATGGAAATGTTTTAACTCTGGGAGGAAAAGTTTCAGTTTCCTCCAAATTTTACCTCATTGGGTCAGCGATTGTCCGGGATTCTTTAGGAATCAGGCTTGATAACGGTTGGATGGATGCCTGGGATGGTCTTGATCATCTTGTACAGATGGGTCAAGCAATTAAGTGGAGCAATCTCGGTCATGCGGCTCGTACTTTGACTAATGCAGGAATCGGTGGTTACGGTGGTAACCTCAAAAATGCAATAGGCGTAGTATCAAATGTAAGTTGGCCAAGCTCTGCCCTTGCAAAAGTAGGGGGAGTCATAGGGATCGGCTTTTCCGCGATTGAATCGGGAAGCGGATTTGCCAAAGCTTTTACGGCCCAAGCAGGCAGTCAAGATCAGTCCGATGGTTTTTGGAACGGTATTGGCGGCCTGGGGAATATGGCGATGGCGGCAGCACCATTTGCTGCGGCTTGTCCGCCTCTGGCAGTAGGAATGGCCGTGGGTGGCGGAATTGTTTGGGCAGGGGCTACCATTTTTAAACATACGGATGTTGGCAAAAAGATAGCCAAATCTGCGGTAGGTGCAGTCAAGAGTGTTGCCAAGAAGTTATGGCCTTTTTAAACGGGTAACAATCGGGTTTTTCACCCGATTGTTACTGAATATTTTCTGAAGGTGAGGGATGGCAATGGCAACTCCAAAACATATTTTGTCTATTATTGAACAGCATAAACAGCCAGGAGAATATTATAATATTGGACCAGAGCTTATTCTGGTGCAAAATCAACGCTACTACGGTGCATCTTATCATCGTGGAAGGGATGTTGTTGGATATTTAATAGTGCATGAAAATGGGGAACTTCCTCCAAAAAATGAAGTTGAAGAGCAACTTTTGATAGCAATAGGGATTACCCATATAGCCCAGGTCTATCGAACTTTTTTTCTCAGAGCGTCTAAAAGGAAATTAACCTTGACCAAAATGGCACGAAATCTCCTGTTGAAATTGAAGAGGTCGACTGAAAACATCAAAGAGACCGATTATCAGGTTTCTCTTGATCGTTTTCTGGATATGACGCAGACAATGCTAAAAGAGCAGGAGCTGGCCAGAAACGTTACAGGAGAAATGACCAAGTTTATCGAGAAAGGAATACAGAGTGGAGTAATGACAATGGCTTCCTACGAAGAGATGCAGGAATACCAATTTAAGATCGGCAAGGCCTTTTTTAATCAAAACTATATTCAGATGAAGACTTATGAGGACCGGAAAAAAGTGGTTGCTTATCTCTATCAATACCGTAAATGGATTAGCGCACTCTTGTTGTCGTTCTATAATCAACAGCTTTTGACCGACCGGGTGAACGAAAGAGATCGTCAAGATTTCGATAGGGCTAAGAGAAGGTTTTTGGAAGGAAAGAAGTTGCAAGAAGATGAAGAAGAATTCCAAAAAGCATTGTCCGCATTGAGAAATCCAGATTAAAACCATCAACTCTACAAAGAAATGTTTAATAAATGGGTGATCGGATTCATGAGATACTTCTTGGATGGATTTTCCTTTTATAAAAGAAATTTTGTGGCGATATTGGTGCTGGCGTTGACGACGACACTGCCGCTATTGTTGTTGTCCGACTTTTTGTCCACCTTTATGACTGCTTATAACCTTGCACTGGGAGTTCCGTTTCTCATGAGAATTCCGCAGTATATCATCTCCCTTACTTTTATGTTTGTTATCGAGATTCCCTTTATTTACATGGCCAATGAGTGGATGAACCAGGAGCGGCCCACTTATGGGGAAGTTTACTCCACCTTTTTTGAAAATCTTTTTCCCGTTTATGTGATCGGGGCGATTACGGCATTTTTGGTTGCTTTTGGGTCGATGTTGTTTATTATTCCGGGAATTGTTTTAATGGTCTGGTTCATGAATTTTCCTTATGTCGCTGTGATCGAAAAACACCGCTGGTTCACCGCTTGGAAAAGAACGTTCTCCATCGGCAAAGCGAAGTTTTTTCCGATTCTGGGGATCTCAGTTCTGCTGATGATCGTGACACTGATTGTTAATCTGCTGTTTCAGTTCATCGTCGTGGAATTGACCGGAACATTGCTCGTTTACGGTGTGGCGCAAATCTTGTTTAACATGCTGTTCGTCCCCTATGTGACCGGTGTAACAACCTTTTATTTCCGCGATTGGGCGGGGATTACGAACAAATGGGAATGGTAAAGAAAGCATAAAGTCAACAAAACGGGAGGGAGATTATCCTCCCGTTAGCCGTTAAATAGCAGAGAGAAGGAGCTGATCAGCAATAGCAGGGTAATGAGGCCGAGCAATAATAAAAGGGCGAATCCAAGACTGAAGCCAAAGAGAGTGATCCCATAGCGGTAATAGAAGCATTTCTCCCCAGTTCGGCGGTTATAGTAAATTTTCTTTTTATCGCCGGGCACGGGGGGAGTTAAGTCAGATACACCGATGTAAAACTGCCTTTTATTAAAAAAAGTGTAACGATCTTTTGGATCGGATGTATCCCAAATCGACTCATTTCCCTCCGGATCAACGAAACAAAGAACCGGTGATTCAATCTCCCATACGGGGGTTTTGAACCTGCCGACATAGACCGGTTGATCCAATTTCACCCTTTTTACCTCAACCACTGTCGCTTCCAAGATCACGGCATCTTTTAAAAATGTTTTCAGCTCTTTTCTTTTGGCCCAGAAATCCTGGAAGGCGGAATAAAAAGCAAAAAAAATAGCAATCGCAATAACGAGAAATAAGAGGGATAAAGCGATGGTTTCGATGATCTCCATGTCCAATCATCCTGTCCTAAGCGAGACTCATATTGTAGAAATGGCGATGGGTATGATGATGATCACAGTAGCAAAAATGAAGATGCCAATAAATATACAGATAACAAGAATGCTCATTTTCCAAAATGCAAAATCTGCCGCCCAGGAATTGACGAAGTTTATCAATTTTTTCATCACATTTGATGTGAAAAACAGATACAGGACAAAAATGACAATAAAGGCGTAGGACAGGCCCCAAGGCAGCATGAAATTAACAAACTCCGTATCAGCTTTCAAACGCATTAATAGTGCGATTAACATGACAAGAGAAATAGAGAACGCATACAAGAATGCTCTAAGCAACCTTTTTGACATTTGTCTCCCCCTGACTGATTTGTCTTCGCAGAAAAGTATTGGTTCGGGCTGGAAACTCAATGGCAAGCGTAACAAGGTCATGGCCATTTGTCAATGTATAATTGTAAAATTTATAAAATATGTAATTGTTTATTGTTTGATAACGGGGTTTCGCCGCCGGAGGGACAGGTCCTTGCGGGAAACCCTCTTTCTTTGTTTTACGCGGTGCCTGTCTCCGCACCGGACGCTTTTTCATCAGCGAGTGCCTGCCTCTTTCCTTTTTCCAGATCGACCACCAGCAGCAGGATGATACCGATGATGAAAAAGAGGGCGAGCGAGGCAATGCCGTTTCGGCTGGAACCGGTGAGTTGACCGACAAGACCGAAGACGGCGGGGCCGAAGATGGCGGAGAATTTCCCACACAAGCCGTAAAAGCCGAAGAACTCGGCATTCTTATGAACAGGGACGAGCAGGCTGAACAGGGAGCGGGAAAGGGCCTGGCTGCCTCCTTGAACGAAGCCGACGAAAACGGCCAGCAAATAGAAATGAACCGCGTTCTTCATAAAGTATCCCAAAATGACGATGAGCAGGTAGCAGATCAGGGTGACAATCAGAGCCGGTTTGCCGCCGATGCGCCTGGCGATGTTTCCGAACAGGAAGGTGCAGGGAATCCCGACGAATTGGGTGATGAGGAGTGCAGCGATGAGGTCGGTTTGACCGATCCCGATTTCCGTGCCATAGATGGTTGCCATCTTGATGATCGTGTTGATGCCGTCGTTAAAAAACCAGAAGGCGATGAGGAATTTGAGCAGTTCGGGGTATTTTCGCACCTGGGTGAGGCTGGTCCATACCCGCCGGACTCCGGTTTTGGCAAGAATGAGCATCGGGGGAACGGGTTTCTTAGGTGCGCGTTCCCTGACATGACGGAACAAGGGAAGAGAGAAGACCCACCACCAGATGCCGACACTGAGGAAGGAAAGTTGCGTGGCGGCCAGCTTTGTCAGGAAAAAGCGGTCGTGGAATTGGATGAGTGCGAGGTTGAGGGCCAGCAACAAGCCTCCGCCGATGTAACCGTAGGCATAGCCGGTGGTGGAAACCTGATCCCGACTGGCTTCGGGAGCAACATCCGTGAGAAAGGCATCGTAAAAAGTGGTTGCGCCGGCAAAGGCGAGAGAGCCGATGAGGACGAGTATCGAAGCCCACAGCCATTCTCCTTCCCCGATCGTGGCCATCAGAATTGAAGAGACAGCGCCCAGGGCAGTGAAAAAACGCAAAAAACCTTTCTTTCCTTTACCGGCATCAGCGATGGCGCCGAGCACCGGGGAAAGGAGGACGATGAGAAAGAGTGAGACGGATTGGGTATATCCCCAGTATGCCGTTGCCGTGGTCGGGCCCAGGTTCTTGCCGGCCACGCCCGAGTAAAAAATGGGCATGACGGTGGCCAGAATGGTGGTGGAAAAAGCAGAGTTGGCCCAGTCATACATCGCCCAGGAGCGAATGATTTTTTTGTCCATAGGGGTCCTCCATATCTGAATTGTCTAAATTGATTGCCCCATTTATAAGTGTATCATACGGATTTTCCGGTTTGCATGCGATTTGGCGATTTTGGTGGTTGACTACTCTCTCTGCCATGATCGTGATAGAATGAAGCGTAGTAGGTGTGAAAAAGGGGAAGGGGAAATGAAGCCAAAGACACAAGGAGAGTGGATTAAAGGTACATACCGTGTGGTAAAGGCGTTTCCGTTTGTCATCGGAACCCTTTATTTCACAGAGCTTCGCCTTGACAGCGGTGATGTTGCAACCCGCTTCATTCATGCATTGGACATAGAACCGGTCCGGGACCGCATTCGTGTTGAGTCGGTTTTCCATCGTGATGAAATTGTATTTTTCCCGGTTCGGGACGCATTTGTGGAAGAGGATGTGTTGTACCAGGTATTTCACCGGATGGAAGGCACGCTGCTCGCACATCACTTGAGCAGATGTTCTCCACTTCCGTTTTCTGAAGGGCTGCGGTTGATTCGGAGGATCGTGAATCATCTGCGCCGGCTGTATGATCAAAGGCAATTTACACTGGTCCATCCCCAAAACATGGTGTTAACCACTGACAGATCCCTTCGTTTTTTATACGGGGGAAGACTCGGTTTTTTGCCCAAAGGGGTGGGAATGGACTTCTCCCTTTACTCACCTGACCAAGAAAGGGATATGCTGTACGATTCGTATACATTGGGAGTGCTTATCTATCAGATTTTGACAGGAAACAATCCGATGGGGCAAGGATTGACGATTACACCCCTTTCAACGGTTCGCCGCGATTGTCCGCCTGAATTAAACGAATTGGTGATGCGTTCCTTTTCGTTTGACATGGGAAAGCGCCCCCGGATCGAGGAGTATGCCCGTCTGCTGAATTGGCTGGCTTGATCTCCATCTCGTATGCTGGTTGCCGGCATCGTTTAATCAATGCCGGCATTTTTCTGCGATCCGGCAAAGAATGATCTGATAAAATGGAATTATAAGATAAATGCATGGGATAGGAGAGTGGCCGGAATGGAAATGGCAAAACTGGCAGAAACGATTGAGAAATACGTGCGTCCGGATACATTTCCCCTGGGGATCACGGTCGTAAAAGAAAAGCTGCCGGAAGGAAAATGGAAACGACCCTTTCGCGACTTCGGAGTGACCTTGACCATTTGCCAGGCGATCACGATGTCCCGACGGTATGGTTGGAGCCTCGCCATGGGGGATGAAGACCTTTCGTGTCCCATCGCCAAAGTCGCCTTCGGTTTTAAGGAGAGTTTGCCCTATTATGAAGAAGGAACGCTCGCCTGCGGAATGTATACGGAAACGATGGAAGCGGGAAGAAACGCCGAGGCTGCCGTCCCGAAGTTTTCCGAAGCGGAGCGGGGCACGGTTGTGGTCGGTCCGCTTGCCCGAATCGGCCATGAACCGGATTTGGTGCTTGTCTATGGCAATTCGGCGCAAGTGATGCGTCTGGTTGCTGCAGCGCTGTATAAACGGGGAGGCTCGTTAACATCTCATTTCAGCGCGCGGGCCGATTGTGCCGATATCGTTGTCCGCACCAAACAGACAGGGGAACCGCAAGTGATTCTTCCGTGTTACGGGGACCGGGTGTTTGGGCAAACGCACGATCATGAGATAGCATTTTCGTTTCCGTATGCTTGGGCGCAGGAAATCGCCGAGGGGCTTGCCGGTACCCACAAGGGTGGCGTCCGCTATCCCATTCCCACTTTTTTGCGCTATGAAGCCGCGTTTCCGGCCACCTATGAGAGGATGAATCAGATGTGGAAAGAGATGGAGAATGAAACCACCTGAAAATCAAGCAGGCGGGATGCGGTGCTTTTTCGGATCAGGGCATTGCATCCCGCTTTTTTTGCAAACCGGGCCGGCGCTGATTCAGCACGGCTTTTTTCTGAGGAATCTTTCATATTTTCCGGAGGGAACTCTCCCTTCCGGGCTCAAGTTGATCCCCGGGTTGTGCCGAAAAGACAGAGTTATGTTTTCCATGAAAGAAAGAGCGTTGGAATTCGAACGGGAGTCCATGTGTAAAAAAACAAAAAATTTTTACCACAACAGGTGGCAAGCTGTGTTAATGTAATAGTGAGAAAAATGGGAATGGGAGGTAAAGGAGGAAGGGGCCGGATGAAACCAAATCTGGGGTTTGCAACCAAAGAGGAGGAGAAACCGAGCTTGCTCGGAATGCTTGTCAATCCCGGGAAACAATATGCCCTGATTCGCCAAACGCCGCTGGTATGGGCTCCGCTGACGCTGATGATGGTGATTTTTGCCGTTTTGGTGGGATTTAAAGCGGATTTTTATTTGAATCACCCTTACTTGTCCGATGAGTGGATTCGCTTGACCATGAGTGCCCCCGTGCTTGATGCCCAATCATTGAAGCCGCTTTTCATCGCAGCCAGCGTGGCAGCAGCTTGGCTCGCCTATCTCTCGGCCCTGCTTCTCTCCACCGGGATTGCCTGGCTGACGATCAGGTTGTTCAGCCGGATTGTCCAGTTTCGTTCCCTTTTTTCTTTCCACCTTCACCTCTCTGTTCTCTACGCCTTGTCACTCGCGTTGAATGTGCTCGGCGTGGCGGGTTTTGGACTGGACCCGAGAATACCGGTCACCAGCCTGGCTGGCATCATACCTGCTTCAGGGGTGTTGAAAGGCTTGCTGTCCGCCATCGAAGTGTTTACCATCTGGGCTTTGGTTTTATATGCGGGCGGAATTCGTGAGATTGCCGGCTTGTCCAAGAGACAGGCGTGGTTGATTTCGCTCCTGTTTTTTCTCGCTGACCTGCTCTTGAACGTCATTTTGGCCGCCTCATGAACAACAGAAAGATCAAATGTGGAGGAATGAGTTTGGATGAGAGTAAGGATCGATCGAAAAAAAGGATGGATTGGCCTGGGGACGGTTTTGCTTCTGGCCGTTTTAGTCACTGTGGCGGTGATGAATCAGGCGCAAGCGGATGTTCCCCTTTCCGTTGTCAACTTGAAGCCGCTTACCCTTACGCAAACCTTTACCACCTCCGGAACCATGATGTCAGAGCGTGAGCAGACGGTTTATCAGCAGCCGGAGCGCGGAGATGTGAAGAAAATCCTGGTCGAGCCGGGGGAGAAAGTGAAAAGGGGTGACCGGCTCGTCGAATATGAAAACGGAGCGCAGCGCTATGTGACGAGCAAATTGAATGGAACGGTGGTGCGGGCGGTTGATAATATTGTGTCAGGCGGAGCAGGAACCGAACCGCTTGTCGTGGTGGCGGATCTCGATCATTTAAAAGTGGAAGCCGCCATCTCCGATTACGATATTTTAAAAGTAAAACCGGGACAAAAAGTAACGCTCACTTCCGATGCCATACCAGGGAAAAAATGGTCTGGCCGGGTGGAAAGAGTGGGGTTGATGCCGCAGGAAAAATCAGGCGTGGATAATGCCGATTCCCAGGTGAATTACCCGGTCGATATCAAGTTGACGGAGCCGGTTCCCTTTAATCTTGGCACCAAGCTGATTGTGGAGATCATGACGAGCAGCCAAAAAGTAATGGGAATCCCGTCATCTGCTGTCGTGGACAAAGGGGATCGCAAAATCGTCTATGTCGTGAAAGATGGCAAAGCGGTGGAAAAAGAGGTTCACGTCGGGAAAACGAGCGAGCAGACAACCGAGATTCTGTCCGGAATTACGCCGAAGGATCAGGTGATTGCCCAACCGCCGAAAGAGCTGAGTTCCGGAATGGAAGTGAAGCTGAAATGATTGAGCTCAAGGGGATACATAAATCTTACCGGATCGGCAGCCAGGTGATCCCGGTGCTGCGGGATATCGATTTGTCGGTTAAACAAGGCGAGTTTCTCGCAATCATGGGGCCTTCGGGTTCGGGGAAATCAACGCTGATGAATATTATTGGCTGTTTGGACCGGCCTACCGGGGGAAGTTATACTCTTAACGGCAAAAATGTGTTGGCCGAAGATGATAAAGGACTGGCGGCCATTCGCAACCGCACCATCGGGTTTGTGTTTCAACAGTTCCAGTTGTTGCCGCGCATGTCCGCCCGGCGAAATGTCGAATTGCCCCTCATTTATGCCGGCGTTTCCAGAGAGGAGAGGATGAAAAGAGCGGTGGCGGCCCTGAGAAAGGTAGGACTGGAAGAACGCAAAGATCACCGGCCGTCGGAACTTTCGGGAGGGCAGCAACAACGGGTGGCGATTGCGCGGGCGTTGGTTAACGAACCTTTAATCCTTTTGGCCGATGAGCCGACCGGGGCGCTGGACACGAAGTCAGGTCAGGTCATTTTGGATTTGTTTGCGGAATTGCATAAGGAAGGGCGAACCATCGTGATGATCACCCATGATACGGAGGTTGCCGGAAGGGCGGAACGGATCGTCTATATTCGCGACGGACAACTGTTAAAAGAACGGATGAGCCCTGTGAGAGGAGCGGCAACATGAAACTGGCGGAACATTTCAGAATGGCCCTTGACTCGATTCTGGCCCATAAATTGCGCTCTGTCCTGACCATGCTGGGGATTATCATCGGAGTGGCCTCGGTGATGATTATCGTCTCCATCGGACAAGGCGGAACCGATCAATTGACCGAGCAGTTCGCCGGTTCAAAAAATACGATTAACCTCGTTCCCAAACGGGATCAAAGCTATCTTGATCTTCCCGGTGATGAACAGATATTCACCCAGGGAGACATTGAGGAACTGAAGCGGATTCCCGAGGTGCGTCAGGTGCTGTCCTACAGCTATGATACGGCGACGATCCGGTATCGCGGTCATAAAGTGGACGGAGCGATCGTCTTCGGGATTAACAGCAATTCCCATTTAATCTCCAACGGGGCAAAAGTGGACAAGGGGCGTTTGTTTTATGAGAGCGATTTTAACAGTTCAAGCGGCGGCGTGATCTTGTCCGATGTCGTGGCCAGAAAGCTTTTTCCCAGCCAGTCTGCGCTTGGGCAAATTGTCCGCATCAAAGGGCAACCGTTAAAAGTGATCGGAGTGCTGGATAAAGCAGAAGGAATTCAGGGATTGCTCCAGACCCCGGAGGTTTATCTGCCTGCACAAACCTGGCGCGTCGTATTTGGAAAATTGAAAATTGACCAAGTGACTTTGCAGGTAAGTCAAGCGGATCAGATGGAGAGAGCGGGGAAAGAAGCAGTAAACATTCTCAACCGCAACCATAATAAGACGGATGGATATGAGGTTCAAAATCTGGAACAGCTGACGCAGGGGATCACCCAGATTGCGAGAATCATGACGATCGTCATCGGCAGCATTGGAGGAATCTCCCTGCTGGTCGGCGGAATCGGGGTTATGAACATCATGCTTGTTTCCGTAACGGAACGAACGAGGGAGATCGGCATTCGCAAAGCGTTGGGGGCGAGCAGGAACAATATCCTGATGCAGTTTCTGGTCGAATCGATTACCTTGTCCCTCATCGGCGGGGCCATCGGCATCTTGCTCGGTGCCGCTGTTGCGGGAGGAATGGAGGCGATCGGGCTGTGGCCGGCTTCTGTCTCGTTGCCCGTTGCCATCGGCGGCCTTTTGTTCTCGATGGTATTCGGCATCGTCTTCGGTATTCTTCCGGCAAACAAAGCGGCCCGTCTTCATCCGATCGAATGTTTGCGGTATGAGTAAAACCGATTGAGATGACCGCGCCGGTAAGCCGGCCGGCGACCGGTTGTGAAATATGAAGGAATAACGCCGGGCCGATTGCCGTTACGGCCCGGTAAAACAAATGCGGCATATTTTTTATTTTTGATTTGTTTCGTCATAGAATAGGGGTAACACGGGAAATAAGTTATTGAAAACGGGGGAGTGGTGTTTCTTTGGCAGGGTTGACTGCGAATGGAGAAAGCGCGACATAAACAACAAGGAGGCCCTTGCAGTGGATCAGGAGAATCCAAAAAAGAAGAACCGATTTGTTTCCTGGCTGGGTTGGATCGGTGTGGTTCTGATGAGTTTGCTCGGAAAGCTGAAAGCGCTGTTGCCGCTCTTGAAATTCGGGAAGTTTGGCGGTACGTTGATTTCCATGTTGGTCTCCATCGGCGGATACGCCCTCTTTTTTCCGATTCGCATCGCCGTCGGGTTGGTTCTGATGATTTTTATCCATGAGATGGGACATGTACTTGCTGCCAAGCAGCGGGGGTTGCCTGTTTCCGCCCCGGCGTTTATTCCTTTTTTGGGTGCTTTGATCACGATGAAGAAACAGCCGAGCGATGCGGAAACGGAAGCGTTTATTGCCCTGGGCGGGCCGTTGTTGGGAACAGTGGGAGCATTTGCCTGCTACTGTCTGGGGATTTGGTGGCATAATCCAATCTTGCTTGCCATCGCTTACATCGGATTTTTTATTAATTTATTTAATCTGCTTCCCATTCACCCTTTGGATGGCGGGCGGATTGTCATCGCCGTGACGAGATGGCTGTGGGTGGCGGGACTGGTTTTCGGGCTGGTGCTGATTATCTATCTTAAAAGCTTGTTGCTGGTCTTCATCTATATCCTCTTTGTCCTGGAGTTGTGGTCCCACCTGCGTGGAGGGAAACGCCGGAGAAAGGAAAAGGATGTTTACATGCAGGCAAATGTGGAACGTTCCCGTTTTGAGCAATCGGGCATTTGGATTCCGGGTGAAGCGCATCGCCGTTCTCTTCCCTATCGCCAGTACTGTACGGTTGAGACACAGGAACATTTCGCCGAAGTGGAGTTTCCCGGGATTGGGACGATTTTGCGGTTTATATGCCCGGGTGAGGTGACCGGGGCTGAACTGGTCAGCACATCCTCCCCGTCCCCGCATCATCCTGATGTCCGTATGGTGATCCGGGTAAAAATGATCCAGGACCCGGTCGGCGGGTTGCAAAGTGATGATGAGTACTATCGTGTTCCGGCAAAAATACGCTGGCTGTATGGCATCGCCTATTTCGGGCTGGCACTCTTTCTCGTCTTTATGATGATTCAGTTGAGCCGGTCCGGCTTGCTGGTACCCGGTCAGGTCAGTTGAAGCAAAAGGGAAGGAGGTTATATTTCATTTCGTGATTGAAGTGCTTTTTTGATTTCATCCCATGCAGGCATCCCGCCTTGTGCACCGAGCTTGGTGACCGACAGGCTGGCGGCGGCACAGGCGTGCCGAATCGCTTCTTCCAATGACAATCCTTTGGCCAAGGCGACGGCTAATACGCCGTTGAAAGTGTCTCCGGCTCCGGTCGTATCGGTTACCTTGACGGACAGAGCGGGGATGCGGCTGATTTTTTCCCCATCAAAGTAACGCACTCCTTTCTCCCCTTCAGTTAGGATCAATTTATTGGGATATTTGCGCAGAATCGCTTCCACCTCTGCCTGTTCCCCGAACAAGGTGCGGCATTCGTGTTCATTCGGTGTGAGAAAAGTCACCTGTTCAATCAACGATGGCGGCAAAGCGTTTGCCGGAGCCGGGTTTAAAATGACCGGGATGTTATGCTGTTTACACAAATTCGCTGCATAACAGACTGTTTCCAAGGGGATTTCCAATTGCATGAGTACGATGGAGGCGGATAACAGGAGCTCGCTTGCTTCCTCGACCTGCTCCGGGGTCACTTCTTTGTTGGCTCCCTGGACAATGACGATGCTGTTGTCTCCCTCGGCAAGCACGATGTGGGCAGTTCCGGTGCTCATGCCGGGGAGCTGTTTCAGATGGGTGATCGATACCCCTTCCTTGCGGAAATTTTCGCGCACCATGCGGCCAAACTGGTCGTTTCCCACCGCTCCGACCATTTCCACCTCTGCTCCGGCCCGTCTGGCGGCAACCGCCTGGTTGGCTCCTTTTCCTCCGGGCACAATATGAAGTTCCTCGCCGATGACGGTTTCTCCGGCAAGAGGACGCTTTGGTGAAGTGACGACCAGATCCATGCTCATGCTTCCGATAACCACGATTTTGCCTTGATTCATACGGGTTCCATCCTTATCTTTTGGGTGTTGTGGGGAAAACGGTCATGAATCAACTGCGATGCCATGGGCAGGCGGTGAATGAACGGGAGGAGTCTTTGCTTCAAAAAGACTCCTCCCGATTGAAGTGGAATTAGCTCAGATGTTATGGCAATTGCCCATCTTCAGGTTATTTTACCAAACGATTGATTGCGGAAAAAGGGGCTAAGAACGACCCACGTTGACTTTTCCCATGATCATCTGGTGAATGTTGGGCGTGGTTACATGGACAATCACCTGGTAGGTTCCTGTTTGCGGAAAAGTGTGTTTGGTGCTGTATACGCCAGCTTTTGTCTGTGTGGTGGGAAGCACTTGATGTTTTTCTCCTTCTTTCCACACTTCCAGCTCCACTTTCGCATTTTTTACCGGAGCGGTATTTGACTGGACACTGGCGCTGAGCTGCGTTGCCTGATTGGCCTGTGGATGGTTGGGATCGGACTGGAAGGAGATTTTAAGTTGAATCGGAGTCGGCGTATTCGCTTCATGATGCGGTTTGCTGCCTGCCTGATTGCATGCGGTTACGGAAATCAGCAGCATGATGATTCCCGCCAGTCCGATCACACGGCGTTTCATCCCCATTTTGGCATACGGCCTCCTTTTTCATCAGCAAAACGTGCATGGTTGCCGGAAGGATACAAATTCATCTTAACAAAGCTCCTTGCTTATACTATCCCTCTTTGGGGCTATTTTATCTGTGAGAGTTGGTTGCAGGCCGGTCAGGGGCCTGACTTCCTCGCGCGTTTGTTCAGAGTCTCATCCCATTGTTGCGCCAAAAAGACCGAAATGTTTTATTCACCGGGCCGGGAGCGCAAAAAGCCTCTTTTCAGTGCATATCTCGTCAGTTGCACCCTGTTTTGCAGATGCAGTTTTTGCATGATGTTTTTCAGGTGATTTTTTACCGTATATTCGGAGATGGAACAAGTTGCGGCAATGTCCCGATTGGTGAGTCCTTGTGCGACCAGGGTGAGAATCTCCTGCTCCCGCGGCGTCAGGGCGTGGCCGGGCTCCTCGGAAGGGGAGAACGGTGTTGTAAACTCCTGGAGGATTCGTCTGGCGACCTCTTTTGGCATCGGGGTCTCATCCGCTGCAATGGAACGCAAGTAGGTGAGCCAGAGCGACGGATTTAAATTTTTCAGCAGATATCCCTGTGCCCCTTGTTTCAGTGCTGCAAACAGGTCGGACGCGTCATCGGAAACGGTGACCATCACAATTTTGATGTAGGGAAATTTCTCTTTGATCACACGTGTCGCTTCCAAACCGCTCGGACCGGGCATGTTAATATCCATTAATATCATATCCGGCATCAATTCTTCCGCCAGACGGATCACCTCTTGCCCTGTTTTGGCTTCCCCGACGATTTGAAAACGGGAATCTTCCTCAAGAATGATGCGCATCGCTTCGCGGGCGTGATCATGGTCATCTCCTATCAGGATACGGCAACGGGATTCCAATTTCCCCGCCCTCCTTTTGAATGATCAGTTTCGTTTTTTCCTGCTCTCGGGTAAAGGAGAGTACTGCCCCGATTTGCCGGGCCCGCTCCTGCATGATCTTCAGGCCGAAGCTGGTCGGGGAGGCGAAGGGATCGCCACAAAATCCCTTTCCGTCATCTTCAATCACCAGCTTCCAGCCGCCCGGGCAGGAGGAGAGACGGCAATCAACCTGACGGGCTCCCGAATGTTTGCGGATATTGGTAAATGCCTCCCGGATGCAGGCGAACAACTCGATCTTCTCTTTGGGGGACAACCTGCTCTCCTCAAGATCGATTTTCTTACGGACGGCAATACCGGTATCCGTTTCAAACAGGTGAAACCACGTTTCCAACTGCTTTTGCCAGATTTGTGACGGGAGGGATGAGGCCGTTTTGACATTGAAGATCGCCTGACGCACATCATCGTGGATCTGGCGCAGGTGTTGATCGACGCTGACCAGATCGGCATCCGGGTACTTTTCCCGCAACCGGTTCAGTTTGACCGAGCAGAGAAACAGGGTTTGGGCGATTCCGTCATGAAGCTCGCGGGCGATCCGTTCCCGCTCTTTGAAGACCGCTTTTTCCTCCCGTTCCTTTTTCAGTTCTTCCTGCATGTTTTCATAGATGGCAAACAGGCGGTAAAGCAGGGTGATGGTCACGGCAAAAACCAGCACCGGTGTCAGATAATTTCCGAATTGCATGGAGATGACGGGCAGCAGAAACTGATGGCGGACGTATTCCCACACTCCTGTTACCAGTGTGGGGATGATGAGGATCAGCCATTTGATTTGTTTATAGGACAAAATGGGTCGTCCCTCCTTTTTCGCAAAGAAACCCCAAACGGAAAATGGTTTGGGGTTATTAAAGACCGAATTCTGCCATTTTGTCAAATGAACCCGGTTTATTTCAAGTTGTGACTGAATAAAATGGAGGGATTTTTGAAAGCGGGTCGCTACAGGCGAAAGCGCCAATACGGTGAAACTCAGATTTACCCGTTTCTCTTTAGTTTGCCGGTGCGCATCGCATATTTTTCTGCAGTGGAGAAAACAAATAGCCCCAGCGGGATTAAGATCATCCCGATGCCGATCAGGGCGAGGAGATCGGGCCAGAGACTGGTGATCGCCGCCCCGTCAAGGATCGCTTTTCTCACTGCCTGGAGCGCATAGGTTCCCGGTGACAGATAGGCGAGCGGTTGCAGCCAAGCAGGCAGGACGCTCACATCGTAGTAGACACCGGAGACGAGGAGGATAATCCCCTGAATGATATGCGTGGCTTGAGCTCCCCGCTCCGGCGAGAGCAACGGCAGGACGGCTGCGATCAAGCCCAATCCGATAAACGCAGGGCTGGCGACCGCCAGGACGAGCAGGGCGCCGATCAGATTTGCCTTTTGCAGGGAAAAATCAAAAAAGGAGGCTACGGCAACGAGAACGATCGCAGTACGGGCCAATCCGTAAAGGATGGCGAACAGGCACATCCCCGTCAGATGGGTAATGCGGCGAATGGGTGCCATAAACGTATATTCGATCGTTCCTTCCCAACGTTCCCATGTGATGGAGTTCGAGACTTCTTCAAATAAAACGGACATAAAACCCCAGAAGAGAGCGCCGATCACGAGATAGAGAATCATCTCGGCCCGTTGTTCCTGGTTTTTGATGGTCGTGCCGATCAGCCCGATGGTCAATGCATTGACGATGTTGTAAAAAACGAAGACGATCTCCCATGTGATGTAGCGCCGGACCAGGTTGAAGCTTCTTTCGACAAAGGCATACATGGCGTTTAATTCATTCTGTATTTTCATCGGCCAAAACATCCTCCCATGATTTTCCGGTAAAACGGAAAAAAACTTCTTCCATAGAAGCGGTTCCGATCTGTTTTTTCAGTCCCTCCGCCGTATCCATGGCGACAATTTTGCCGTGATCGATGATGGCGATGCGGTCGCATAACCGTTCAGCCTCATCCATATCATGTGTAGTCAAAATTATCGTCGCATCGTGCGTCTCCATCACTTCCTCCACGTACTCCTGCACATCCCGTTTTGATTTGGGATCGAGCCCGGTTGTCGGTTCATCCAGCAGCAGGAGGGTGGGTGAAGTCATCAATGCGCGGGCGATGGCCACTTTTTGCTGCATCCCGCGGGAGAGGTTTTCCAGCGATGTTTGCGCCTTGTCTTCGTTCATGCCGAGGCGCCGCAAGATAGAGAGCGCTTTTCTCTCTCCCTCGCTTGTGTTTAATCCGTAGATCCGGGCGGCGTACCGCAAGTTTTCAATCGCGGATAACTTTTTGAAAAAGGACGCCTCAACGGAAACGCGATTGATGAAGCGGCGAACTTGACGCTGGTCGCGGACGACATCGTGTCCGAAGATGGTCAGCTGGCCCCGGTCCGGGAACAGAAGGGTGGACAGAAGGCGGATCAGGGTTGATTTGCCGGAGCCGTTTGGGCCGAGCAAACCGAACACCTCGTTCCTGCGAATCTGAAAGGAGATTTGATGAAC
This sequence comes from Thermoactinomyces sp. CICC 10522, assembly GCF_016055075.1. NCBI lineage: Bacteria > Bacillati > Bacillota > Bacilli > Caryophanales > Thermoactinomycetaceae > Thermoactinomyces > Thermoactinomyces sp. CICC 10522. The sequence goes on from NZ_JAECVY010000007.1 coordinate 77,936, forward strand.
GGCTTTCACTTCCCGCTTCTTTCCCAGAAACAGGTTTTTCCATGAACGGCTGTCTTTTATTTCTTCATAAAATGATTTGCAGACGTCCCGGCATTCCACCGCAACTTGGCTCGCTGAGGAATGGTTCTCTGTTTTCTTTTCCTCATTCACAGTAAGCAATCGAAATCACTCCCAAGGGATTGAACTTGTTGACGTGACAGCGGGAAGGGATGAGGACCCGTTCCCGCCCGGGCGATTAATAATAAAAGAAGAAAAGCTGCCGTTTCCATGAGAAGCCTCGTATCTTGTCGTTGATAATGCTCTCCCGGTATGAACGGGGCCCTTCGATCAACCAAAAATTGACCAACATCTCACATCGACTCCTTTTTTTGTTAATCAAAGCAAAAAAAAGACCACAGGAACGGAGCAGACCTGTGGTTTTCAACGCAAATATAAAAACCACAGGTATCCGTGTGGAGCCCTGTGGTGATTTTTGCAGTCAGATTCCTAATCCACCTTTTTTTCACTGAGGCCGCCGCACGGGGATGAATATGGAATTTTGCCATGATAAATGTTGCCGCTGCCGTTCATTGCGGGCACAAGGGTGAAAATGGGCATACGAATCCCGTTGGATGCAAAAGCGATGAGCAACATCATGGCTGACGACCTCCTTTCAAAAAGATGGATGGAATGGGGAAACGACAATTCAGTCGCTTCATAGAAGTATTTTATATTTTTGGACAATATTTTGTCAATTATTATTTTGTTCTTTATTCTGAACCGGGGAGTCGGCGGGAAAATCGCCAATCGCGATGATTCGCGCTAAAATAGGGAATGATTTTCAATAGAAAGAAGGGATTCAGGTGAAAGCGATCATCTTCGATCTTGACGGTACTTTATTTCAATCGGAAAAAGTGGGACTCCCCGCTTTTCTTGAAACGTTTCGCGTTTTAAAGGAGGAAGGGCTTTACCGGGAAGAGATGCCGACTGAAGACAAAATCAGGTCTGTTTTCGGCATGACCCATGATGAACTCTGGCAGACATTACTGCCCGATGCGACGAAAGAAATCAGGGAAAAAGCCGACCGGATGATGCTCGGTTTTGAGCTTGAGCTGATCGGCAGGCACCGCGGGGAATTTTATCCCGGGGTGAAAGAAACACTCCATGCATTAAAAGAACGGGGATACGCTTTATTTATCGCCAGCAACGGGGTGGGGCCCTATGTCCGCGGCGAACTGGAATCCGGGGATTTAACTTCCTTGTTTACGGGAATTTATTCCGCAGGAGAGTATAAAACGAAAAGCAAAGTGGATTTGGTCTCACTTTTAAAAGAACAGCATCAGGTTACAGACGGGATGATGGTCGGGGACCGAAGTTCCGATGTGGAGGCTGGCAAGCAAAATGGGCTTGTCACGGTCGGCTGCCGCTACAGCGGTTTTCCCCAGTTTGGCTCCCGGGATGAATTGGCGGGGGCGGATCACTTGATTTCTTCGTTTGCGCAAATGCTCGATCTCGCTTAAGAAAGATTGAAGAGGGTCACAGTGTCCCGCAGGACTGGCCATCAGGAACGATGGAAGTCTGGAGTGGGGCCCTGACCCGGCTTGATCACTTTCACGGAAAAAGCGGCCGGGGAGGCGAACATGGTATGCAAAGCATATGGGAAATCTCCTGGTTTGAGGTGGCCCTGCGCCTGTTTTTGGCGGGCATGCTGGGGGGAGTGGTCGGATGGGAGCGAGAGCGGAACAATCATCCGGCGGGATTTCGCACCCATATTCTCGTCAGTCTGGGTTCGGCGCTGATTATGCTGATCTCGATCTACGGATTTTCCGATTTTGTGAAAGAGGCCAATGTTCGGATTGACCCGGCGCGCCTAGCTGCCCAGGTAGTAAGTGGCATCGGCTTTTTGGGTGCGGGGACGATTTTGCGCCACCGTGCCTCGGTCACCGGGCTTACCACTGCGGCTTCCCTGTGGGTGGTTTCCGGCATTGGCCTGGCGGTGGGTGCCGGCTTTTTGTTCGGGGCGATTTTAACCACACTTCTGGTACTGGTCAGCCTCGAACTGCTCAACCGTCTCGAATCGGTTTGGATTAAAAAGCGCCATCTGCATATCCTTCATATTAGGGTAGCGGATGAACCCGGGATGCTCGGCGAAATCGCCTCGATGATCGCAGACAGAGGCGGAAGTATCCGCAAAGTCGATATCCAGGAAGAGGATGATGGTGAACGGTGTCTGAATATCACCTTTACCATCCGGTTTCCGGAACGGATCGAATCGCCCCTGTTGGCTCAGGAGGTGCGCGAGCTGGAAGGAGTAAAATCGGTACGATTCGAGTAATAAATGGGCCGAACGAAGTCAATTCTAAAATAGAGAAGAGAGGCTTGGCAATTTCTTGTTTTTTATCTATAATAAAATCATAAGGTCAAAGTTAGTCAAAGTCAGCAGGAGGGCGTTCGAATGAGCAGTATTTCCGACATAATCGAACGCTATTTAAAATCCATTCTAAATGAAAGCGAAAATGGCGTAATCGAGATCAAACGCAGTGAACTGGCCGATTTGTTTCAGTGCGTCCCCTCTCAGATCAATTATGTGATCAGCACCCGCTTCACGATTGAAAAAGGGTATATTGTGGAAAGCAAAAGAGGCGGGGGCGGGTTTATCCGAATTCAAAAAGTCCGTTATAAAAACCGCCGGGAGATTTTCGAGGAGATGCTGGAAAAAATCGGTGATGCCATTCCGCAGTTGGCAGCGGAGCATGTGATCAGCCATTTGCTGGAGAAGAACCTGATGACTCAACGGGAAGCGATGCTGATGCAACGCCTGATTTCCAGGGAAACACTTCAGCTCCCAGTTCGGATTCGCGACCAGATCCGTGCGAAAATGATGCGAATCCTGATCACTACATTATTCAGTAAAGGAGAGTGACGGCCGATGCTCTGTCCTGAGTGCGGAAAGCGGCCGGCTACGATTCATTACACGAAGATCGTCAATGGTCATAAAACCGAAATGCACCTCTGCGAAGTGTGTGCAGGAGAAAAAGGGGAAAGCATGCCGGGATTCAGCAGCGGAATCTCCTTTCAGCAGCTGCTCTCGGGACTTTTAAACTTTGATAATTCTCCTGCATCCGGTACGCACGAATCGTTCTCGTCTCAGACGCTGCGTTGCCCCACCTGCGGGCTGACGTACAATCAATTCAGCAAAATCGGCCGCTTTGGCTGCGGCGATTGTTATAAAACGTTCAAGGATCGTCTCGATCCCCTGCTTCGGCGAATTCACGGTCACGCAAACCATGCGGGAAAAATACCGTCCCGGACAAAAGGAGAGCTTAAGTTAAAGCGTCAATTGGAAAAACTAAAAGAACAGTTGGCGATCAAAGTGAAGGCGGAAGAGTTTGAAGAAGCAGCCCGCCTGCGGGACCAAATTCGCTCGCTTCAGGAACGATTAGAGAAATAGGGAGGAACCTTCCATGTCGCTCGAACATTTTATGCAAAATGCGATCAGTGAATGGATGCGGGTGAAGGGTCCGCAATCTGATATCGTGTTTAGCAGCCGGGTGCGGATCGCGCGTAACTTGGTCGGGATTCCCTTTCCTATGCTCAGTACCCAATCGCAGGCAGAAGAGGTTGTCCGCAGGGTGGAACAGGCATGGAGGGAAGAACAGGATCTTCACCCCATCCTGCAGGGAGCCGAACTGGTGCGAATGCAAGATCTCACCGATCTTGAGAAGCGGGTGCTGGTGGAAAAACATCTGATCAGTCCGATGTTGGCTGAAGAATCACGTTATGGTGCTGTCCTTCTCAGCCAGGATGAGTCAGTCAGCATCATGATCAACGAAGAAGATCATATTCGGATTCAGGTGCTCTTTCCGGGACTGCAACTGGAAAAAGCATGGGAACTGGCCAACCAGATTGATGACTGGCTGGAGCGGCATCTTGCGTTTGCCTTCGATGACCGCCGGGGGTACCTGACGAGTTGCCCGACCAATGTCGGAACCGGGATTCGCGCTTCAGTGATGGTGCATTTGCCCGCACTTGCGATGACGCAGCAGTTGAATCGCCTGTTGCCGGCGATTACCCAGGTCGGCCTGGCTGTCCGGGGCATTTACGGAGAAGGCAGTGAGGCATTGGGACAATTGTACCAGGTATCCAACCAGGTAACGCTCGGCCTTGCTGAAGAAGAGATTCTGAGCAACCTGCAAGGAGTTGTCAAGCAGATGATCGAACATGAGCATGTGGCGAGACAGCGATTGCAGGAAGTTTCCCCGATTCAACTGGAGGATCGCGTGCAGCGTTCCTACGGGATTTTGGCTCATGCCCGGATTATCGATTCCAAGGAGTCGATGAAACGGTTGTCCGATGTAAGGCTTGGCATTGATCTCGGACTGATTCGCGGCGTGTCGGCCAATGTCATGAATGAACTGATGGTGATGACACAACCCGGTTTTTTGCAACAATACGCCGGTCAGCGCCTCAATGCGGAGCAGAGGGATACCAGGCGGGCAAGATTGATTCGGGAACGCCTTGCACTTGAGAAAGGAAAAGGAGGAAGCCCTGACCCCTCATAGAAACCGTTTTGGTTGATGGACTGTTCACAAAACGGGTCAGGGATGAAACCATTGCCGGCCGGCCTCGAAAGGCGCGGGTCGGGATCGGGTTTCGTTCCGGAGCAGAAATTTTCATGGCAAAGGTTCTTTTAACACACTTTCACAGAAAAGGTGAGGTGCTGAGAAGATGATGTTTGGCCGTTTTACCGAACGGGCGCAAAAAGTGTTGGCTCTGGCACAGGAAGAAGCGGTTCGCCTTGGACATGGCAATATTGGCACAGAACACATTTTGCTCGGTCTCGTGCGCGAGGGCGAAGGGATTGCCGCCAAAGCGTTGATCGCGCTGGGACTGGGACTGGATAAAATTCAAAAAGAAGTGGAAAACCTGATCGGGCGCGGCCAAGGGGTACCGACAAACATCGCCTATACCCCCCGGGCCAAAAAGGTGATTGAGCTTTCGATGGATGAAGCGCGCAAACTGGGGCATACCTATGTCGGCACGGAACATATTCTGCTCGGGTTGATCCGTGAGGGAGAAGGCGTCGCTGCGCGCGTGCTCAACAATCTGGGGGTCAGCCTGAACAAAGCACGGCAACAAGTGCTGCAACTTTTGGGCAGCAGCGAAGCACTCTCTTCCCATCCGGGTGCGCACACCAACGTCAATACACCGACGCTGGACAGTCTTGCCCGTGATCTGACGGCAGCAGCCAGGGACGGAAATCTTGATCCGGTGATCGGGCGGAGCAAAGAAATTGAACGCGTGATTCAAGTCTTGTCGCGGCGGACAAAAAACAACCCGGTGCTGATCGGGGAGCCCGGTGTGGGGAAAACGGCTGTGGCAGAAGGATTGGCCCAGCGAATCGTCGATGGGGAAATCCCGGAAACGCTTCGCGGCAAACGGGTGATGACGCTCGACATGGGAACGGTGGTCGCCGGCACGAAATATCGCGGGGAGTTTGAAGACCGTCTGAAAAAAATCATGGATGAAATCCGCCAAGCGGGGAATATCATCCTGTTTATCGATGAATTGCACACCTTGATCGGTGCAGGCGGAGCCGAAGGGGCAATTGATGCCTCCAACATCTTGAAACCGGCTCTTGCCCGCGGAGAATTGCAATGCATCGGGGCGACCACGCTTGATGAATACCGGAAATACATCGAGAAGGATGCAGCTCTCGAACGGCGGTTCCAACCGATTCTCGTCGATGAGCCGAGCATTGAGGAAGCGATTTTGATTTTGGAAGGACTGCGCGACCGCTATGAGGCGCACCATCGCGTGAAAATTACCGATGCGGCCATCGAACAGGCGGTCAGGCTTTCCGACCGGTATATCACTGACCGGTATCTGCCAGACAAGGCGATTGACTTGATCGACGAGGCGGCATCCAAGGTTCGTTTGAAATCGTATATGGTTCCGCCGGAACTGAAAAAACTGGAACAAAAACTGGAAGAAGTGAAAAAGGAAAAAGATGCGGCCGTACAGAGCCAGGAGTTTGAAAAAGCGGCATCGCTGAGAGATACAGAGCAAAAGCTGCGCGAGGAAATTCAGATCACGCGCAACAACTGGAAACAGGATCAAGGAAAAACAGACTCGGAAGTGACGGCTGATGATATTGCCGAAGTCGTTTCAAGCTGGACGGGAATTCCGGTGAAGAAAATGGCACAAGAAGAGTCTGAGCGTTTGCTCAACATGGAATCGATCCTGCACAACCGCGTCATCGGACAGGATGAGGCCGTGAAGTCGGTTTCCCGGGCGATCCGTCGTGCCCGTGCCGGACTGAAAGATCCGAAACGGCCGATCGGTTCCTTTATCTTCCTCGGGCCTACCGGGGTTGGAAAAACCGAGCTGGCGCGTGCGTTGGCCGAAGCGATGTTCGGCGATGAAGATGCGATGATCCGCATCGATATGTCCGAGTATATGGAAAAACACTCCACCAGCCGCCTGGTCGGTTCGCCTCCGGGATATGTTGGATACGAAGAAGGCGGGCAGCTGACGGAAAAAGTGCGTCGCAAACCTTATTCGGTCGTCTTGTTTGACGAGATTGAAAAAGCGCATCCCGAAGTATTTAACATCCTGCTTCAGGTGCTGGAAGACGGGCGCTTGACCGACGGAAAGGGGCGCACGGTCGACTTCCGCAATACGATCATCATCATGACTTCCAACGTCGGGGCTTCGACCATCCGGAAAAATGCAAGGCTCGGCTTTGCCGTCGGTGACACGTCCCGTGATGATTATGAGAACATGAAACAAAATGTGATGGAAGAGTTGAAAAAGACCTTCCGGCCGGAGTTTCTCAACCGGATTGACGATGTGATTGTCTTCCATCCGCTTAAAGAAGAGCATCTGCAGGAAATCGTCTCGCTGATGGTCGAAGAGCTGAGAAAACGGCTCCATGAACAAAATATCGACTTCAAACTGACTGACGAAGCGAAAAAACATCTGGCAAAAGAAGGGTTTGACCCGTCATACGGCGCCCGCCCGTTGAGACGTGCAATCCAGAAACACATCGAGGACCGTCTGTCCGAGGAGCTGCTGCGGGGCAACATTAAAAAAGGAGATTCGGTGGTGATCGATTACCGGGACGGCCAGCTGACGGTAGAAAAAGAAGGGGCCAGATCTTCCACCTGATCCGGGATCATCACAGACTGCTAAACAAATGAGGTTTAGCAGTCTTTTTTCTTTTCGTCAAAATTTTGTCGTTTGCTTTTTAAAGTCTTCCTGACAATTGCACTTTATGTTCACGTGTATTTCTTTTAAGATTTGCTATAATGGGAAAGAAGTAATGCTGTGATCATAAATTTTTGTTTAGTGACTGAAAAAACATAGATGAACGCGGAGTGAAGTAGGGGAAAAGACGATGGCCAAGAACAAAAGCAAATTTGTCTGTCAGGAATGTGGATACGAGACACCCAAATGGATGGGACGTTGTCCCGGCTGCGGTGCCTGGAACACCATGGTGGAAGAAAGAGAGCCTTCTTCCCGGCGGGTTCCGGGAACGTCGATCCAGAGGGGAAAACAGGAAAAAGCCACACCGATCACTCAGGTGGAGAAGCTGGATCAGCCTCGCGCGGATACGGGGATTCGGGAGTTGAACCGCGTATTGGGCGGCGGATTGGTTCCGGGTTCTTTTATTTTGGTTGGAGGCGATCCCGGTATCGGCAAATCGACCCTCCTGTTGCAGGCGACCAATGAATTGGCAAGGCGAGGCTTGCCCATCTTATATGTATCAGGAGAAGAATCGACAGAACAAATCCGTTTGCGCGCCGATCGTCTGGGCGCTCTTTCCGATAATCTGCTCGTCGCCTCGGAAACGGATTTAACCGCGGTGGAAATATTAATGGAAGAAGCAAAACCAAGGCTTATGGTCATCGATTCCATTCAGACGATGTTTCATCCGGAAGTCACTTCCGCGCCGGGCAGTGTTTCACAGGTGCGCGAATGTACAGGAATTCTGATGAGATGGGCGAAAGAGAAAAACATTGCGATCACCATTGTCGGCCATGTAACCAAAGCCGGGGCGATTGCCGGTCCGCGCATGCTTGAACATATGGTGGATTGCGTTTTGTATTTTGAAGGTGAACGGCATCATACGTATCGCGTTTTGCGTGCGGTGAAAAACCGTTTTGGTTCCACCAATGAAATCGGCGTGTTTGAGATGAAGGATATCGGGCTGGTTGAAGTGGAAAATCCTTCTGAAATCTTTTTGTCGGGCCGGCCGCTCGGAGCCCCCGGGACCGCGGTGACGGCCAGCATGGAAGGAACACGGCCTGTGCTTGTTGAATTGCAAGCATTGGTCACTCCGACGAGCTTCGCAACCCCCAAACGCATGGCAACAGGGGTTGATCATCACCGGGTCGCAATGATAATGGCGGTCCTTGAGAAGAGATTGGGGTTCTTTTTACAAAACCAAGATGCTTATATTAATGTTGTCGGCGGGGTAAGATTAGATGAGCCCGCTGTCGATTTGAGTATCGCAGTCAGCCTGGCTTCCAGTTTTCGCGATCGCCCCGTCTCCCCTTTCGACCTGTTTGTCGGCGAAGTGGGATTGACAGGGGAGGTACGGGGAGTTTCCAGAATTGAACAGCGCGTGGCTGAAGCGCACAACATGGGCTTCCGGAGGGTCGTGATTCCGGAGAAAAACTGCCGCGGGTGGACTCCGCCAAGCGGGGTGGAACTGATTGGGGTACAAACATTGGATGAAGCTTTAAAAGTGGCGTTGGGGGGGTAATGTGTGAAGGAAGAAGAACGCAGAGAAAAGGTGAGCAGCGAAATTCTTCGCCTGATTGCACCGGGAACAGCCCTCAGGGAAGGGCTTGACAATGTGCTGGGAGCAAAGACGGGAGCCCTGATCGTGATGGGCTATGATGAAAGTGTTCGGGAAATCGTGGACGGCGGATTTCACATCGATTGCCCGTTTACGCCTGCTCACTTGTATGAATTGGCAAAAATGGACGGCGCGATTATCTTGAGCAATGACGGGAAAAAAATATTATACGCCAACGCCCAGCTAGTCCCCCAATCTTCCATACCATCCACCGAGACGGGGATTCGGCACCGGACTGCGCAACGGACGGCCAAGCAGACGGGAAAATTGGTCGTTTCCATCTCGCAACGAAGAAACATCATTACGCTTTATAAAGGAAACTTCCGCTATGCCCTGAAGGACATCGGCGTGATCTTGACCAAAGCGAACCAGGCCATTCAGACGCTTGAAAAATATAAATCCGTTCTCGATCAGACAACGACCAACCTGACGGCCTTGGAGTTTGAAGAGTTGGTGACCTTGAGCGAAGTGGCGTTGGTGTTGCAACGGGTGGAAATGGTGCTTCGGATCAAACGGGAGATCGAGACTTATATCCATGAATTGGGGACGGAAGGGCGACTGATCAGCATGCAGCTGGAGGAGTTGGTCGCCGATGTGGAGGAAGAAGCCGAATTGCTGATCAAAGATTATTGCGTCGATCCGGAGATGAACCCGCAGATCGTCTTTAAGGAACTGAAAAAGCTGTCCGCTGATGACTTGCTGGAACACGGTCACCTGGTGCGGATTCTCGGTTACCCGACCCATATCAACATTCAGGAAGAATCGGTTTTGCCCAGGGGATACCGCATTTTGCACAAAATTCCCCGCTTGCCCTCCAATGTAATTCACAAGCTGGTTGCCCGTTTTGAAACACTGTCGCGCATTATGATGGCGACGATTGAGGAATTGGATGATGTTGAGGGAATCGGCGATGTTCGGGCGAGAACGATTAAAGAGGGGTTAAAGAGGATCCAGGAACAGGTGTTTATTGACAGACATATCTAAATAACCTAGAATGAAACCATTACAGAAAATTGAGAGAAAATGTTACGAGTAGGGCGCTTTTCGCCACCTTTACCAGGTATTAATTATTTAGGAGGTTCCCTTATGTTTGCGAAAGCGTTGCCCAGTTGTTTTACGGTTGGGAACTTGTTTTTAGGAATCATTTCGATTTTATTGGCTGTTCATGACTCCTGGAAATATGCCGCGATCATGGTCATCATCGGGATGTTGCTCGACGGTTTGGACGGACGGGTGGCACGGATGTTAAACACCCAGAGTGAGTTTGGAAAGGAACTGGATTCGTTATCTGATGTTATTTCCTTTGGTGTCGCTCCCGCAATCATTATGTATGTTTCCACATTTAAATACACCGGCCCTGAAGGTTGGCTTGTCACGGCCATTTTCCCGATTTGCGGTGCGCTGAGGCTGGCCAGGTTCAACGTGCATCCCGGTGAGCCGGGGTATTTTATCGGCTTGCCGATCACCGCGGCCGGAGGGATTCTGGCGACGATGGCCTTATATAACGTGTATGTGCACAACGTTTATGTATGGATGGCTGCCATGCTCTTCCTCTCTTTCCTGATGGTGAGCCAGATTAAATACCCGGCGTTTAAAAAAGTGGCCATTCCCAGGTCGATGATCTGGATTGCTCCGTTGTTTCTGCTGGCCGTTGCCGTCTCCGCGCTGAAATATCCTTATGAATTGCCCAAGGTGATTTTTATTCCGCTGGCCCTTTACGCTCTGTACGGGGTGAAGAAAGGGCTTGAACGCAAGCGGAAGGAAGAAAATGAAGAACCGGTGGAAGACCTGAAATAACGGTGCAAAACAACCCTGGAATCCGGGGTTGTTTTGCTTTTAAGGCACTTTGTTTTCCGTGAACGGATTTATATTTTCTTATCGGAGGTTAAAAACTCCCAATGTTGACAATTGATCGGATTCCTGTTTGACCACATCGGTGAGCGGGATGTTCAGCAGATTGCAAAGAGCCGTAAGGTAAAAAAGGTTTTTGCCCATTTCCGCCTTGACAATTTCGAGGCAATGGTCACATAACCGGCCGGACAGATGGGTTTTCAAGTGATCTTTCCACTCGTGAACCGACCGTTCCTTGGGAAAGTTCTGCCGTCCGGCTTCCACATGGAGGCACCCGCATTCTGTAACCGCTTTCATGAGTGCGCGATTAACGCGGGAATTGGATTCCTGAAACTTGCTGACAACATCTAAAAAACTCCGATGGCGTAGCAAAAGCTCAGAAACTAGTTTTTGAAAGGAATGAAGGTTATCTTCACCCATGCCTTTCACCCCTTTTTGATTTTCGCAAACATGCCCGCTGCCGTACAGATGGAACATAGATCACTTTCATTATATAAAGCGGCCTCCATAAGTGTCAATTTTTTGACTAAATAGTTTAGGTCTTTTTCATGAAAAAAGTTATTGACGTAGTAAATGCAGATATGCTAAGATAATGATTTTTATTTTATTGACTGAGTTTAAGTTTTGTGATATCTTGGAAATAGACATTGCCCTCTGGAGGTGGACGTTTTGTTCAACATTGGCGACAAAGTGGTCTATCCTATGCATGGTGCTGGCATCATCGAAGCGATCGAGGAGAAAGAGATCCTGGGTGAGCGGCAAAAGTACTATGTCATGAGGATGCCGATTGGTGATATGAAAGTGATGGTTCCGCTCAACAATGTCGAAAACATCGGACTCAGGGAAGTCGTTGACCATTCGACCGTGGATAAAGTTTTAGAACGAATGAAGAAACGGGACATCAAAGATACATTGAACTGGAACCGTCGCTACCGGGCCAATTTGGACAAAATGAGAAGCGGTGACATCTACGAGGTGGCTGATGTCGTGCGGTCCCTGATGGTGAGGGACGAGGAAAAAGGCCTCTCCACGGGGGAACGAAAAATGTTGGAGAATGCGAAACAGATTTTAATCAGCGAGCTGGCGTTGGCCAGGGATTTGGATGAAGCTGCAGCATTTAAGTTAATTGACGGTATTTTATCATCATCATCGCAACAGAACTGATTCTTTGTTTTTATCGTTGTTACAAAAAGGACATAAGAAAATGAGCACTTAGAGGTTTTCATTTTGGAAGAATGTCTATAATGAGTAATAGCAGAAGGAAGGGAGGAGGTGAAGCCCCGTGCTGAAACGCTTTGTACAATTGGCTTTTACCTTGATCGGAGCATCCGCCGGATTCTATTTCGGACCGCAGTTTTTCGGGGTGCTTCAACGATCTCCTCTGAATTTTGGCGAAGTGCCGGCTCCGCATTATATCGGTGCTACGCTTGGTGCGCTGGTCATGTTTGTGGCCACCTTTTGGATATCGAACAATGTGGTCAAGTGGATTCGTTGGAGCGAAGAACGTTTGATGAAAATTCCGGCGGTCGACGGGTTATTTGGTCTTTTGGGCTTGATCTTCGGTTTGGTGATCGCCTTTCTGATCCAACAGCCCTTAACGCAACTGCCCATACCCGGGGTTAATCGCGTCTTGCCTTTTATCTTTTCCGGTTTGTTCGGATATCTTGGATTCAGAGTGGGGTATAAAAAACGCGATGAACTTATTTCCATTTTTAAGCTGGGCCGCCAGAATCGGGAGAGCAAAAACAAAAAGGAAGAAAAGCATTTCTCCGAGCATAAGATTCTCGATACCAGCGTAATTATCGACGGGAGAATTGCTGACATTTGCCGCACCGGTTTTCTGGAAGGGACGCTGGTGATCCCCAGCTTTGTATTGGAAGAGCTTCAACATATTGCCGATTCTTCCGATGTATTGAAGCGGAACCGCGGCCGCCGTGGATTGGATATTCTCAACAAGATTCAAAAAGAGTTGAATATCAAAGTCCTGATTTACGAAGGCGATTTTGAAGAAGTGCAGGAAGTGGACAGCAAGCTGGTGAAGCTGGCCAAAGTGCTGTCCGGCAAAGTGGTGACAAATGACTTCAACTTGAACAAAGTTTGCGAACTTCAAGGGGTAAGTGTTCTGAACATCAATGATTTGGCCAATGCCGTCAAACCGGTTGTTCTGCCGGGCGAAGAGATCAATGTGCAAGTGATCAAAGACGGAAAAGAGCACGGCCAGGGTGTGGCCTATCTCGATGACGGGACGATGATCGTAATTGAGGGCGGGCGGGAGTACATCGGGGATCAGATTGATGTATTGGTCACCAGTGTGCTTCAGACCTCGGCCGGACGCATGATCTTCGCAAAGCCCAAGCTATTGGAGCGCGCCTTGTAAAAATAACAGAAAAACATTGCCTTAACGCCCGTGGTTGGTTTATTCTAAACCGAGACGGGCATTGTTTTGTCTGAAACAAGGATATTGATTAAACCAATGCGGGATGTGGATGGGATTTTTTTAATCCGGCGGTTTTTGTCCGCTTTCTTGGGAGGCGGCAAGGGCCCGGACGCAGAATCTCTTCCGCTATTCTTCCGACAGGCTTGGATCTGAAAGGAGATCGACTCTTGAGCGTTGGAGTAGTCATTCCGGCGGCGGGACAAGGGAAGAGAATGGGCACCAGGGAGAGCAAACAGTTCCTGCTGTTTCATGAAAAGCCGGTGCTGCTTCACACACTTCGCATTTTTGAAACGCATCCGGAAATTGATGAAATCGTCATCGCAAGCAAAGAGGCTGAAATAGAACGGATCAAGAAATGGATCAAACAAGACGGGATGACCAAGGTGGCCGATGTCGTCGTCGGCGGAGAGGAACGGCAGCACAGTGTTTATGAAGGGTTGAAACGTTTGACGAGTGAATGGGTTCTCGTCCATGATGCTGTGCGTCCGTTTGTGAGTCAGGAAACGATTTCCCGCCTGCTGGCGGAGGTTTATCAGCATCATGCGGCTATCTTGGCCGTTCCTGTCAAGGATACAATCAAAGTGGTCAATGAAAACTGCACGGTTGAGCAAACGCCCGACCGCAGGCGCTTGTGGGCTGTGCAAACACCACAGGCATTTCGCCGGGAGCATCTGCTGCGGGCCCATGAGCTCGGACAGGAGAGAAGCCTGCTCGTCACTGATGATTCCATGTTGATGGAAGCACTGGGGATCGAGGTAAAAGTGGTTGCCGGTGAGTATACGAACATCAAACTGACCACTCCCGACGATTTGATTTTGGCGGAAGCGATTTACCAGATGAGGGGAAAAAAACATGATTCGCATAGGTCAAGGATTTGATGTGCATCAGTTGGCGGAAAATCGCCCCTGCGTGATTGGCGGTGTAACGATTCCGTATGAAAAAGGTTTACTGGGGCACTCGGATGCTGACGTCCTTCTGCACGCCATCACCGATGCTGTCTTGGGCGCGTTGGCTTTGGGGGATATTGGAAAGCATTTCCCTGATACGGATCCCGCTTTTAAGGATGCCGACAGTGCAAAATTGCTGTCGCATGTCTGGGAGCTGGTAAAAGAACGGGGATACAGACTGGGGAATGTCGATGCGACCATTATCGCTCAAAAGCCGAAGATGGCGCCGTACATACCGGAGATGCGCGAGCGGATCGCGCAATTGCTCGAAGCGGAGCAAACCGATGTCAATGTGAAAGCAACCACAACGGAAAAACTGGGATTTACCGGCCGGGGAGAAGGGATTGCCGCAATGGCTGTCGTTTGTTTAGTCAAAACCGGCTGCAACGCATAAACTGATCTTAAGCAAAAGGAGTAGTAGGGGAATGGCTAGAGTTCGCACAAGATATGCACCGAGTCCGACCGGCCATTTGCATATTGGCGGTGCGCGGACGGCGCTGTTTAGCTATTTGCATGCCAAGAAGAACGGCGGCGATTTTATTGTCCGGATCGAGGATACCGACACGGAGCGGAATGTTCCCGGAGCGGATGAAAAACAGATGGCCATGCTGAAATGGCTTGGAATTGAATGGGATGAATCGGTTGATGTGGGCGGTCCTTACGCCCCTTACCGTTGCATGGAACGAACCGATATTTATAATCGTTATATTGACCAGTTGCTTTCGGAGGGAAAAGCATACTTAAGCTATGCGACTCCGGAAGAGATCGAAAAAGAGCGGGAAGAGCAGTTGGCCCGTGGAGAGACCCCGAAATACAGCGGTTGGGATCGCGATCTTACTCCGGAAGAGCGGGCGCGGTTTGAAGAGGAAGGGAGGGTTCCCAGCGTTCGGTTCCGCGTTCCGGAAGGGAAAACGATCATTTTTGACGATGAGATCCGCGGTACGGTCAGGTTTGAATCCGACGGGATCGGTGATTTTGTGATTCGTCGTCCGGACGGGCGCCCGACTTACAACTTTGCCGTTGTCGTCGACGATGCATTGATGAAGATCACCCACGTGATCCGTGGGGAAGAGCACCTGTCCAACACGCCGAAACAGATTTTGATCTATGAAGCGCTCGGCTTTGAGGTTCCGCAGTTTGCGCATATTCCGCTGATTTTGAATGCGGAAGGCAAAAAGATGAGCAAGCGCGATGAAACGATCATCCAGTTTATTGATCAATACAAGGAACTGGGTTACCTGCCGGAAGCAATTATCAACTTTATCGCCCTGTTGGGCTGGTCGCCTGAAGGAGAGGAAGAGATCTTCTCCAAAGACGAATTGATTCAGGCTTTTTCCCTGAGTCGCGTTTCCAAGGCCCCTGCCATTTTCGATACGGGCAAATTGAAATGGATGAACGGCCAATATATTAAGCAGGCACCGCTTGAGCGCATCACCCGGCTGGCGATTCCTTATCTGGAAAAGGCCGGACGGGTGACAACACCGCTCTCTCCGGAACAGGAGGAGTGGGTGACCCGTCTGGTTTCCCTTTATCAGGAGCAACTGGAGTATGTGGCGCAAATTGTTGAGCTGACGGATCTGTTCTTCCAAGACGAAGTAACCTACGGGGATTCGGCCGCAGAAGTGCTGCGCGAAGAGCATGTGCCGGCAGTGCTCGGGGCATTTTTGCAAAAAGTGCAGGAAGCTGACCGTTTTGAGCCTGAAACCATCAAAACGATGTTTAAAGAAATACAGAAAGAAACAGGCTATAAAGGAAAACGTTTGTTCATGCCGATTCGCGTCGCAGTGACCGGGCAGGATCACGGCCCTGATTTGCGTGAGACCCTGGCCCTGATCGGAAAAGAAAGCGTCGTAAACCGGCTGCGTTCGGTCATTGACAAGGGCTGAACCGTTCGCGAAAATAGAAAACAACATCCCTGTTCGTCAAAGCGATGATTGGGAGAGTAGGGAACCTGCGGCGAATGTCCCAGAGAGGAACTGGTTGGTGAAAAGTTCCCTTCGCCGGTTCCCGAATGCCCCCAAGAGCTGACCCCTGAAATGAACCGCAGTTCAGAGTAGGGGAAGTCCGGTTTAACCCGCCGTTATGGGTAAAAGTGGAATTCTCTCTTGAATTCAAGCAGAGTGGAACCGCGGTTTTCGCCGTCTCTGCAGCAAAATCTGCTGCAGAGGCGTTTTATTTTGGTTCAAATGGGGAGGGGGAACAAGATGGCTTTTTTCAAAGGTTTAAGAGAACTGCGCAAAACGTTGCAAGCTGATATTCAGGCGGTATTTGACCGGGATCCTGCGGCGAGGAGCGCATTGGAAGTGATTTTGACCTACTCAGGATTGCATGCGCTTTGGTCACACCGGATTGCCCACTGGTTTTTCAAGAGGCGCCTGCTCCTGATTGCAAGGATTATCTCCCAACTGAGCCGCTTTTTTACGGGGATTGAAATTCACCCGGGAGCGAAGATCGGCCGGGGCGTTTTCATTGACCACGGGATGGGGGTTGTCATCGGAGAAACGTGTGAAATCGGGGATTATGTAACCATTTACCAGGGCGTTACCCTGGGGGGGACCGGGAAGGAAAAAGGCAAACGCCATCCAACGATCGAGGATCACGTGTTGATCGCCGCCGGGGCGAAAGTGCTGGGCTCGATTCGGGTCGGCCGTTTTGCCAAAATCGGTGCAGGATCGGTTGTTTTGCGTGAAGTCCCCCCGAACTCCACAGTGGTCGGAGTGCCGGGGCGCGTTGTGATTCAAGATGGCATCCGGGTGAATAATGATCTGGATCATTGCAATTTGCCCGACCCAGTTGCGGAAATTTGCCGCTCGCTGTCCAATGAGATCAGTGAATTGAAAAAAGAAGTGGCGGAACTGAAGAGAAAGCTGAAAGAGACGGAAGAAAAGCAAGGAGGAACGACAAACAATGACCGTCCGGCTTTACAATACATTGACGAGAAGTAAGGAAGAGCTGAAAACTGTTCACGAAGGCGAAGTGCGCATGTATGTATGCGGACCGACTGTGTATAACTACATCCATATCGGCAACGCCCGCGTGTTCGTCTTTTTTGACGTTGTGCGCCGATATTTGCGCTATCTCGGCTATCGCGTCACCTATGTGCAAAACTTTACGGACGTGGATGATCGCCTGATTGGAGCGTCCAAGGAAACCGGACAATCGGTGCCGGAAATTGCCGAGCGCTATATCAAGGCCTATTTTGAGGATATGGACGCGCTCGGTGTGGAACGGGCCGATGTTCATCCCCGCGCAACCCGCCATATCGATGAAATGATTGAGGCGATCAGCGTGTTGATCGACAAAGGTTACGCCTATGTAAAAGACGGAGATGTTTACTTTCGCACCCTGAAGAAAGAGGGGTACGGAAAGCTGTCGCACCAATCGCTCGATGAACTGAAATCGGGAGCGCGGATCGAAGTAAATGAAGAGAAGGAAAACCCCTTGGATTTTGCGCTGTGGAAGGCGGCGAAACCCGGTGAGATCAGCTGGGATACCCCTTGGGGGCCAGGGCGTCCGGGATGGCATATCGAATGCTCCGTGATGGCCCGCAAATATCTGGGTGACACCTTGGATATCCATGCCGGCGGAGCGGACTTGTGCTTTCCGCACCACGAAAACGAGATTGCCCAGAGCGAGGCGTGGACGGGAAAACCGTTTGCCCGGTACTGGCTCCATAACGGATTTATGAACATGGGCAACGAGAAGATGTCCAAATCGCTGGGAAATGTGAAACGCGTCGTCGAGTTGCGCCGGGAATATGATCCGGCAGTGTTGCGTTACTTCCTCTTGTCCGTGCAGTACCGCCATCCCATTTCCTTCAACGAGGAGGTTATGAAACAGGCAGAATCCAGCATTGAACGATTGCAGACAGCGGTGGACAATCTGAAGCACCGGGCGGAAACGGCTCTTGAAGGAGAGATTTCTCCCGACCTCGCGGCCAGCCTGGATCGCTATAAAAAAGAATTTGAAGCGGCGATGAACGATGATTTCAACACGGCCAATGCGATCAGCGTGCTGTTTGAAGCGGTAAAGCTGTCCAATGAGTGGATTGCCAGACCCGTTGTCTCCAAAGAAGAGACGGAAGCCCTTCTTTCCTGGTTTAAAACCTATGGACAGGAAATCCTGGGACTCGTGGCGACGGAAGCGGAAGTTAATCTGGACGAAGAGATTGAAGCGCTGATCGCACAGAGGCAGGAAGCACGGAAACAGCGGGATTTTGCCCGGGCCGACGCGATCCGCGACCAGCTTTTGGGAATGGGGATCATCGTCGAGGATACTCCGCAAGGGGTAAGGTGGAAACGGAAATGAAGCACTCCCTTTTGGGCATGATGGAGAGTATCGGAAAGGCTCCGGAAGAGTTGAATCCTCTACTGCTCGCTTATCTCGGCGATGCCGTGTATGAAGTTTTCATCCGTTCCCACTTGGTCGCCCGCGGAGTGAGCCGGCCCCACGATTTGCAAAAAGAGGCGACGCGCTATGTTTCCGCCGGTGCCCAGGCAAAAATTTACCGTGAGTTGGAAGGGGAACTGGCGGACGAAGAACGGGAGATCCTCAAGCGGGGGCGCAATGCCAAGTCAGGCAGCGTCCCCAAAAAAGCAAAGGTGACGGATTACCGGATGAGTACGGGCCTGGAAGCTTTGGTCGGCTATTTATACTGCCGGGGAGACGAAGAACGGTTAAGCCAATTAATGCAGAAAGCCATTGCAACAGTGGAAAAGGAGACGGATTCAGATGAGTGATTGGGCTTTTGGCAGACATACAGTCCTTGAAGCACTGAGGTCGGGAAGAGAGATTGAGAAAATTTTGCTGGCAGAGGGAATCAACAAAAACAGCATCCAGGAAATCCTGCGCAAGGCCAGGGAGAAAAAGATCCCCGTCCAGTGGGTTCCGCGTGCCCGTTTGGATCAGTTGGCGGAAGGGAATAACCATCAGGGCGTGTTGGCGCAGGTCGCTGCTTACAACTATGCGACCGTGGATGATTTGTTCCGCCGTGCTGAAGAAAGAGGGGAACCGCCGTTTTTTGTCCTGCTTGACGGCATTGAAGATCCGCACAATCTGGGATCGATTTTGCGTTCTGCCGATGCGGCGGGGGTGCATGGCGTGATCATCCCGAAACGGAGAGCGGCAGGGCTGACCTCGGTTGTCGCCAAAACGTCCGCCGGAGCGATTGAATATGTTCCGGTCGCCCGGGTAACCAACTTGAACCGCTTGGCGGATGAATTGAAAGAACGTGGCGTTTGGCTGGTCGGAAGCGACGGGGCAGCGGAAACGCTCTATACGGAAGTGGATTATAAAGGACCGGTCGCTGTTGTCATCGGGAGCGAAGGGCAAGGAATGAGTCGTCTTCTCAAGGAAAAATGCGATTTTCTTGCCAGACTGCCCATGAAGGGAAAGGTGACCTCTCTCAACGCATCGGTGGCGGCGGGAATTTTTATGTATGAAGTGTTGCGCGGCCGGACGACCAATGGTTAGGCGTGAAGAATGGTTGGTTGTCGACGGTTACAATGTCATCGGCGCAGATCCGCAAGTGCGATGGAATCCCGTTTCATTGGAGGAAGAGCGGGGAAAATTAATCCGTGACTTGTCCGAATATCAAGCGATGACCGGCCGCCGTGTATTTCTGGTGTTCGATGCGCATCAAACGCCGGGGGCACAGGTAGAGACCAACCAGGAAAAGATAGCGATTTACTATACGCGCCGGGAGGAAACGGCTGATGAGTTTATTGAACGCTTTGTAAAAAAATACAAAAGTCCGCATCGGTCGATCTATGTGGCCACATCCGATTACCTGGAACAGCGCATGGTTTTTGGTCAGGGAGCTTACCGGATCTCCTCGCGGGAACTGTTGGAGGAAATCCGGCTGGCCAAAAAGAATTTGAGCGAAAAATTGAGAAAGGAGAAGAATGAACGACAAAGAAATACCTTGGAAGAGCGATTGAATGGGGAAATCAAGCAAAAACTTGAGAATTGGAGAAGGAAAAAATAGGTGAAAATTTGACGTTTTTGTTTCATTTCGGATATAATATCGTTACTGTGGGTTTATAGGCACTTGGTCGGGAGGGAAAGCGGTGAGTGTAAACTTGCAATCCAGCCATTCCGTCGTATTTGACAGTGAAGTTGATTACAAGACAATGGCCGACGAAGAGCTGGTATATGGCGTTCGCGTAGGAGATCATCAAGCGCTCGAATATTTGATCAATAAGTACAAAAATTTCGTCAGAGCAAAAGCCAGGTCTTACTTTCTCATCGGAGCCGATCACGAAGATATCGTACAGGAGGGAATGATTGGCCTATTTAAAGCGATTCGCGACTTTAAAGGAGACAAGCTTGCGTCATTTAAGGCCTTTGCCGAGTTATGTATCACACGCCAGATTATCACTGCAATCAAAACAGCTACTCGTCAAAAACACATTCCGCTAAACTCTTATGTATCACTGGACAAGCCTGCTTACGACGACGATACAGACCGGACGTTGTTGGACAAGATTCCGGGAAGTCTATCAAACCCAGAAGAGATTTATATCAGCCAGGAAGAGTATAACGATATTGAAGATAAAATAGCGAAAATTCTTAGTGATTTGGAAAGAAAAGTTCTTATGCTCTACTTGGACGGGCGTTCGTACCAAGAGATCGCTGTCGACTTAAATCGACATGTCAAATCGATCGACAATGCCCTGCAACGGGTAAAAAGAAAATTGGAAAGATATCTCGAAGTACGTGAGATTTCCCTTTAATCACCAAAAAACAGACAAAGTTGGTTTCCGTCTTCAAAAACAGGTGCCCCCCACCTGTTTTTTGTTTAATTCGACAAAAATCATCATATCCCTTTTTGCCGAACTAAAAAAAATAAGCAAAAAATCTCCGTCATTCACGCACTGACGGCGGTTCGACCCGGGATGGATTTTTTTGTCGAAAAAGCGGGTATAAACGCGATTTTTTATCTAGCGGGATTTCGCCCGGCCCATTGCGGTTTTGCCGTAAAAGTCCGTTGCCGGCCGGGAAGTGGTGCCCTTGATCTTTCTTTGTCTCCAAAAGTTGATCGGAGGAGTCTGTTGATTTGCTCGAACGTCCGCCCCGGGATTGCGTTTGCCAAAGACGGGGGATTTGCGGCAGATGGCAAAAAAGGAACAATCGGTTTGTGCGATGGTCGATTTTGTCGATACTGAGATCACGAGGCTTTTACATTGACAGGATGGGAGCCGGTGTGATAATGTAGTTTGGGTATTTTCTATAATCATTCACACGTACGGTGATAAGGATAGAGGAGGTGTCGGTATGCGGGTTAACATCACATTGGCTTGCACGGATTGTCGTTCTCGTAACTACGCGCTGACCAAAAACAAACGGAAACATCCGGATCGCCTGGAACTCCGTAAATACTGCCCGCGTTGCAACGCGCACAAAGTTCATCGTGAAACGAAATAAGCTTTGGGTTTAGACGCTTGAGATAAGATGGGGGTGACAGCCATGGCTGCTTTTCTCGGCAATATCGGGCGCGGAATTCGCAGAAGCGTATCCGGTACAACCGGATTTTTCCGCGGCAGCGTGCAAGAACTGAAAAAAGTCCGTTGGCCGGGGCGCCAGGAAATGGTCAATTACACACTCGTTGTGCTGTTGACGGTTGTGATATTGTCCGTCTTCTTCTTTATCATTGACTCTGGTATTTTGCAATTGGTGAACTTGATTACAAAATAGGTGGAAGGTTAAGGGGGGACAGGGTTCAGCCCTGATGAGCATGGAAAAGAATTGGTATGTGGTTCACACGTATTCTGGCTACGAGAACAAGGTGAAAACCAACCTGGAAAAACGCGTTCACTCCATGGATATGCAAGATAAAATTTTTCGCGTCTTAGTTCCGATGGAAGAAGAGATCGAGCATAAGGACGGCAAGAAGAAAGCCGTGATGCGCAAGGTGTTTCCGGGGTATGTATTGGTCGAGATGATCATGACCGATGACTCGTGGTACGTCGTGCGAAACACGCCAGGGGTAACCGGATTTGTCGGTTCATCAGGGGCTGGTTCCAAACCGACCCCCCTCATGCCAGACGAAGTCGCCGCGATCCTCCGCCAGATGGGGATGGAAGAATCAAGAGCATCGGTTGATTTCACAGTGGGTGAAAACGTCAAGGTTAAAGAGGGGCCCTTTGCCGATTTCGTCGGCCGAATCGATGAGATTGACCTGAACCGTTCCAAACTCAAAGTCATGGTGAATATGTTCGGACGTGAAACGCCTGTGGAACTGGACTTTTTTCAGGTGGAAAAAATTTAGTCGGCAAATCGCTTTCGTTTTGAACGAGGTTGTGTTAAATTAGTACTGTTTGTTACCCCCGTCTTAGGGGCGAGCGCAAGCCCGTCGACTGTACAGGGAGCTTGCCTTTCCGTGGGAGGGTTAACCCCGCGAAAACCACATGTTTGAAGGAGGTTGGTTAGCGTGGCCAAAAAAGTGATTAAAGTGGTCAAGCTGCAAATTCCCGCTGGTAAAGCCAATCCGGCACCGCCTGTAGGTCCGGCTCTTGGTCAAGCTGGGGTAAATATCATGGGCTTCTGTAAGGAGTTTAACGCTCGTACCGCTGACCAAGCTGGACTCATCATTCCGGTGGAAATCACGGTTTTTGAAGACCGTTCTTTCACCTTTATCACAAAAACTCCTCCAGCTGCGGTTCTGCTCAAGAAAGCAGCAGGAATTGAGTCCGGTTCCGGCGAGCCGAATACGAAAAAAGTAGCGACCATCAAACGTGACAAAGTTCGCGAAATCGCTGAACT
Organism: Thermoactinomyces sp. CICC 10522; assembly: GCF_016055075.1. Taxonomy (NCBI): domain Bacteria; kingdom Bacillati; phylum Bacillota; class Bacilli; order Caryophanales; family Thermoactinomycetaceae; genus Thermoactinomyces; species Thermoactinomyces sp. CICC 10522. The sequence goes on from NZ_JAECVY010000007.1 coordinate 100,779, forward strand.
TAAAATGCCTGACCTCAATGCGGCCAATGTGGATGCGGCTATGCGCATGATCGAAGGCACGGCGCGCAGCATGGGCATTGTCATCGAAGACTGATCGATCGCTTAAGCTGTTCTGCCACGAGCAGCTTGGGCTTGTGGGAGGATCTTCCGCTACGACCACGAAGGGAGGAAATGTCTGTGGCAAAACATGGTAAAAAATATCTTGAGGCACTGGCCAAAGTAGACCGTGAAAAAGAATACGAGCCTCAAGAAGCGCTGGATCTCGTAAAAAGCATCTCTACCGCCAAATTCGACGAGACGGTAGAAGCCGCTTTCCGGCTTGGGATCGACACGAAAAAAGCGGACCAACAAGTGAGAGGTGCGGTTGTACTTCCGCACGGAACTGGTAAAACCAAACGCGTGCTTGTTTTTGCCAAAGGTGAAAAGGCAAAAGAAGCAGAAGCGGCTGGTGCGGATTTTGTTGGCGATGAGGATCTTGTAAACAAAGTCAGCCAAGGATGGCTGGACTTTGATGTGGTAGTGGCAACCCCGGACATGATGGGTCAAGTGGGTCGCCTCGGCCGGATTCTCGGTCCGAAAGGACTCATGCCAAACCCGAAAACTGGTACGGTTACTTTTGAAGTGGATAAAGCCGTAAAAGAAATCAAAGCCGGTAAAATCGAGTACCGCGCAGATAAAGCCGGCAACGTGCATGCAGCGATCGGCAAAGTTTCCTTCTCCACTGAGCAACTTGCCGAAAACCTTCAGGCGCTTGCTGAAGCATTGTTGAAAGCAAAACCTGCGGCAGCCAAAGGAACCTACATGAAGAGCGTTACCGTTTCTTCAACGATGGGTCCTGGAGTTGCGGTGAACACCCAACGTTTGACTGCCCGCTGACAATAGATGGATTGGCGATTGGAAAGTTGACAAATCGTCATTATTAAAGTAACCTATAGTCGCTCCTTTAAAAATGGAATAAAGCTGTTACCGTAGACAGTAGGCGCGTAAGTTACGCTTAATCTCCTACCGAGGTAAGTTCGGATATACATCCTTTTGTAACTTAAGCCTTCGACTGTCTGCGGAGGCTTTTTCTGTTTTTCTGAAAAACTCCTGATGAGGAGGTGTGCCGCGTGTCCAAAGCGATCGAACAGAAAAAAGCGATTGTCGATGAAATCGCTGGAAAGCTGGAAAAGAGCAAAAGCACAATCGTAGCTGACTATCGCGGTTTGAACGTAAAACAAATGAACGAGCTTCGCAAACAACTGCGTGAAGCCGGTATCGAATTTCAAGTTTTGAAAAACACGTTGACCCGTCGTGCTGCCGAAAAGGTGAACTTGACCGAACTGAACGAGCATTTGACCGGGCCGACTGCGATTGCGTTCAGCTATGAAGATGTGGTAGCTCCAGCAAAAGTGCTTCACACCTTTGCCAAAGAGAACAAAGCGCTCGAGATCAAAGGTGGACTAGTTGAAGGGAAAGCTGTTTCCCTTGATGAAATCAAAGCACTTGCTGAACTGCCTTCTCGCGAAGGTCTCTTGTCCATGTTGCTCAGCGTGCTGCAAGCTCCGGTGCGCAACTTCGCGCTTGCGGTTAAAGCAGTGGCTGAGAAAAACGGCGAGGGTGCCGAGACTGCAGAAGCTTAATGTCTGTTAATAGGAAATGAAATATTTTAAACAGGGAGGTTCCTTTCATGTCGAAAGAACAAATCATTGAAGCGATTAAGGGTATGAGCGTTCTTGAATTGAACGATCTTGTTAAAGCGATCGAGGAAGAATTCGGCGTAACCGCAGCTGCTCCCGTGGCTGTAGTGGGTGGCGGCGCTGGTCAAGCTGCTGAAGAAAAAACCGAATTTGATGTGATCCTGGCAAATGCCGGTGCTTCCAAAATCAACGTGATCAAAGTGGTTCGCGGTATCACCGGTCTTGGCCTCAAAGAAGCAAAAGCACTTGTTGACGGTGCACCTTCTCCGATTAAAGAAGGAGTGTCCAAAGAAGAAGCAGACAAAATCAAAGCAGAACTCGAAGAAGCCGGTGCAACTGTAGAAATCAAGTAATGGGCTTGACTCCGGCCAGACCCGCCGTCGTCGGTCGGCGGGTTCTTATTTTGCGTTCGGTGTCTCTGCCCGTGCGGCCGGGGATTGCATGATGGTCCGTGTTCTTTCCGGCGATCAGCCGCCAAAGGAGTTTTGAACATGACAGAGCACTATTTTTCCGCAAATCCTCGTGTAAAAAGCGAAGTAAGGGAAGTCAAGGCAAAACTGCTGGGGATGCCTTTCACCTTTAAAACAGATGCCGGTGTGTTCTCGAAAAAGGGAGTCGATTTTGGCAGCCGGCTTTTGATCGAGACGGTAACGATCGAACCAGGCTCTTCCGTGCTTGACCTCGGCTGCGGTTACGGGGTGATCGGGATTGCGATCGCCAAGGCAATCCCAAACGTTCGTGTGGTGCTGGCAGACGTGAATGAAAGAGCGGTGGAACTGGCGAGGGAGAATGCCCGTGTCAATCAAGCGGAAGCAAATACCGATCTTTTCGTGAGCGATGGATTTTCGGCAATCAAGCAATTTCAATTTAATCATATCCTATTCAACCCGCCGATCCGGGCCGGAAAAGCGACAATCTATCGACTGTTTGCCGAAGCGAAAACACAGCTCGCGGCAGGGGGTTCCCTTTGGATTGTCATCCGCAAACAACAGGGGGCGGCCTCGGCAAAGAAAGAGCTTGAACAACATTTTGGCGATGTTCAGGTTGTCGCGCAAAAAAAAGGCTACTGGATCATTTGCGGAACCGATCGTTGACATCTTTTTCCGCTTGTGATAGTGTTATAAATTGCAGAAAGTCTCGTTAAATGAGACTTGCATTTTTTTGGTGTTCTGTTCTTTCCCGGCTGGTTTATTTGTGTATACAGCTGGATAAAATAGGTAAATAGACTGCTTCTAGGTAAAATGAGGTCAAATTTTCACTCATTTTCTTTTTTTACTGTGATCAGTCGCTAATCAGAAAGCGGCTTCGACTGGGTGCGAGGGGGGAGTTTGTTTGGCTGGTAAAATGATCCCATGTGGGCGTCGACAACGTCGCAGCTATGCTCGCATTAATGAGGTATTGGAATTGCCGAATCTGATTGAGATTCAGCAAAAATCGTACCAGTGGTTTTTGGATGAAGGATTGCGCGAAATGTTCCATGATATTTCGCCAATCGAAGACTTTACGGGTAACTTGGTCCTCGAGTTTATCGATTACAGCCTCGGTGAACCGAAATATACGGTTGAGGAGGCAAAGGATCATCAGGTTACCTATGCCGCACCTCTGCGGGTGAAAGTTCGCCTGATCAACAAAGAGACAGGTGAAGTGAAAGAACAAGAAGTGTTTATGGGTGACTTCCCGCTCATGACCGAAACCGGTACCTTTGTCATTAATGGTGCCGAGCGCGTCATCGTCAGCCAATTGGTTCGCTCGCCTAGTGTGTATTATAACACGAAAGTGGACAAAAACGGGAAACCAACTTACACAGCGACGGTAATTCCCAACCGTGGGGCTTGGCTGGAACTTGAAACAGATGCCAAGGATATCATTTATGTTCGGATCGACCGTACGCGGAAAATTCCCGTAACCGTTCTCTTGCGTGCGCTGGGCTTCAGCAGCGATGCCGAGATTATCGATCTCTTGGGCGATGATGAGTTCCTGCGCAACACCTTGGACAAAGATAATACCGGAAATACGGAAAAAGCGCTGATCGAGATTTATGAGCGCCTCCGCCCCGGTGAACCACCAACGGCGGAAAATGCACGCAGTCTGCTCTATGCCCGTTTCTTTGATCCAAAACGCTATGATTTGGCGGCTGTGGGACGTTATAAAATCAACAAAAAACTTCATATCAAAAATCGTTTGCTCAACCAACGCTTGGCTGAGCCGATCATTGACCCGGAAACGGGCGAGATCCTGGCGGAGACTGGACAAGTGCTGGAGCGGCGCGTTTTGGATAAATTGCTCCCGTATCTGACCGGCGAAAAATCGTTTGGCCGTAAGGAATACAAGGTTCGTGGCGGTGTGCCGGATGATGGTCCGATTCAGCTTCAGGCCGTGCATATTTTTTCGCCCACGGACGAGAGCAAAGTGCTGAAAGTGATCTCCAATGCAGAAGTGGATGACTCCATCAAACATATTACGCCGGCTGATATCATCGCTTCGATCAGTTATTTCATCAACCTGCTCTATGGAGTGGGTTCCACCGATGATATCGACCATTTGGGCAACCGGCGTCTGCGTTCAGTCGGGGAACTGCTGCAAAATCAGTTCCGGATCGGATTATCCCGGATGGAGCGCGTGGTTCGTGAACGGATGTCGATCCAGGATGCCAATGCAATCACACCGCAGGCATTGATCAACATTCGCCCGGTGATCGCTGCGATCAAAGAATTCTTTGGCAGCAGCCAATTGTCCCAGTTTATGGACCAAACGAACCCGTTGGCCGAGTTGACGCACAAGCGGCGCTTATCCGCGCTGGGGCCCGGTGGTTTGACCCGGGAGCGTGCAGGGTTTGAAGTGCGTGACGTTCACCACTCACACTATGGTCGGATGTGTCCGATTGAAACTCCTGAGGGTCCGAACATCGGTTTGATCAACTCACTGTCCACGTATGCCAGGGTAAATGAATACGGATTTATTGAAACCCCCTATCGCCGTGTCGATCCCGATACCGGTCAGGTAACGGATACGATTGATTATTTGACGGCGGATGAGGAAGATAACTACTATGTCGCCCAAGCGAATGCCCCGCTGAACGATGACGGAACCTTTGCCAGAGAAACGGTGACCGTTCGTTACCAGGATGAGATCATCACTGTTCCGCGCGACCGCGTCGATTATATGGACGTATCGCCGAAGCAGGTTGTCTCCGTTGCCACCGCATGCATTCCGTTCCTGGAAAACGACGACTCCAACCGGGCCCTGATGGGTTCCAACATGCAGCGGCAGGCTGTACCTCTTCTCAAGCCGGAAGCGCCGTTCATCGGAACCGGAATGGAACACGTGGCTGCGCGCGATTCCGGCGTGATGGTTTTAGCGAAACGGCCGGGCACGGTTGTCCGGGTCACGGCGGATGAGATTTGGGTTCGCCATGAGGAAGAAGTGGATGGTAAAATTGTTCAGGGCGATATTGATAAATACAAGCTCACCAAGTTCACCCGTTCCAATCAGGGAACCTGCATTAACCAACGCCCGGTGGTCAGGATGGGCGAGAAGGTGAAAAAGGGAGATACCCTTGCGGACGGCCCTTCGACCGAACAGGGTGAATTGGCACTCGGCCGCAACGTCGTGGTAGCCTTCATGACATGGGAAGGGTACAACTACGAAGACGCGATTTTGCTGAGTGAAAAGCTGGTTAAAGAAGATGTTTATACCTCTATTCACATTGAAAAACACGAGAGTGAGGCGCGGGATACCAAACTGGGTCCTGAAGAAATTACCCGCGATATTCCAAACGTGGGTGAAGACGCCCTCAAAAATCTGGACGAACGCGGAATTATTCGCGTTGGCGCAGAAATCAAACCGGGGGATATTCTCGTCGGCAAAGTAACGCCGAAAGGTGTGACCGAGCTGACGGCGGAAGAGCGTCTGTTGCATGCCATCTTCGGGGAAAAGGCGCGCGAAGTGCGTGATACTTCCCTGCGTGTTCCGCACGGGCAAGACGGGATTGTCGTCGATGTAAAAGTATTTACCCGTGAAAACGGAGATGAGCTTCCACCTGGTGTCAATCAGCTGGTGCGCGTCTACATCGCGCAAAAACGGAAAATTTCCGAAGGGGACAAAATGGCCGGCCGCCACGGTAACAAAGGGGTTATCGCGCGGATTATGCCTGAAGAGGATATGCCGTTCCTTCCGGATGGCACACCGGTTCAAGTGGTCCTGAATCCGCTCGGGGTACCGTCGCGGATGAACATCGGACAGGTTTTGGAAGTGCATCTCGGAATGGCGGCCAAAACGCTGGGTCTGCATATGGCGACTCCGGTATTTGACGGCGCTACGGAAACGGACGTATTTGAAACCCTGAAGGAAGCGGGCCTGGATGAAGACGGCAAAACCGTCTTGTATGACGGCCGTACCGGTGAGCCGTTTGAGAATCGCGTCACCGTCGGTGTGATGTACATGATTAAACTGGCTCACATGGTTGATGATAAAATCCACGCTCGTTCCACCGGTCCGTACTCGCTTGTCACCCAACAACCGTTGGGCGGTAAGGCGCAATTCGGCGGTCAACGCTTTGGTGAGATGGAGGTATGGGCTCTCGAGGCATACGGTGCAGCTTACACCTTGCAGGAGATCCTTACCGTTAAATCTGACGATGTCGTCGGTCGCGTGAAGACCTACGAATCGATCGTCAAAGGGGAAAATGTGCCGGAACCGGGCGTCCCCGAATCATTCAAAGTATTGATCAAAGAGTTGCAAAGCCTTGGCATGGACGTGAAAATCCTTTCCGAAGACGAGCAGGAAATCGAGATGCGCGAACTGGACGAGGATGAGGAACCGGCAAACGACAAACTCGGTTTCGACCTGGTCGTTGACGATGACAACGTTCGATCCAACTCTTGATCGTCGTGCGCGGGGCGTGACCGCACGCCCTTCCCGCGCGCTGGCGGGATGAATCCTGAGGGAGGAATCGCCCAATGCTCGATGTGAATAACTTTGAATATATGAAAATCGGCCTCGCCTCGCCTGAAAAAATCCGCTCCTGGTCCCGCGGCGAGGTGAAAAAGCCGGAAACGATTAACTACCGTACGTTAAAGCCTGAAAAAGAAGGCTTGTTTTGTGAAAAGATCTTCGGACCGACCAAAGACTGGGAATGCCACTGTGGCAAATATAAACGCGTCCGTTATAAAGGCGTCGTTTGTGACCGCTGCGGTGTGGAGGTTACCCGCGCGAAAGTGCGCCGTGAGCGGATGGGGCACATTGAATTGGCAGCTCCTGTTTCCCATATCTGGTATTTCAAGGGGATTCCGAGCAGAATGGGGCTTGTTCTGGACATGTCCCCGCGCTCGCTGGAAGAAGTGATCTACTTCGCATCCTATGTCGTTGTCGATCCGGGTGCGACTCCTCTCGAGAAAAAGCAATTGCTGTCTGAGAAGGAATATCGCTCGTATCGCGAGAAATACGGCAATGCCTTTACGGCGATGATGGGGGCCGAAGCGATCAAGCGCTTGCTCCAGGAAATTGATCTTGACAAAGAGGTTGACATGCTCAAGGAGGAATTGAGCACAGCTCAGGGGCAACGCCGCAACCGGGCGATTAAACGCCTGGAAGTGCTGGAAGCTTTCCGCTCTTCCGGAAACCGTCCGGAATGGATGATCCTCGACGTATTGCCGGTCATCCCACCGGAGTTGCGTCCGATGGTTCAGTTGGACGGAGGGCGTTTTGCCACTTCGGACCTGAATGATCTCTATCGCCGTGTGATCAACCGCAACAACCGCTTGAAACGCCTGCTTGATCTCGGCGCGCCGGATATTATCGTTCAGAATGAAAAACGGATGTTGCAGGAAGCCGTTGACGCTCTGATCGATAACGGCCGTCGCGGCAGACCGGTAACCGGACCTGGAAACCGTCCGCTCAAATCCCTTTCCCACATGCTGAAAGGGAAACAGGGACGTTTCCGTCAAAATCTGTTGGGAAAACGGGTTGACTACTCCGGCCGTTCCGTTATTGTTGTCGGACCGTACCTGAAAATGTACCAATGCGGTTTGCCGAAGGAAATGGCCCTGGAACTCTTCAAGCCTTTTGTCATGAAAGAACTCGTGGCCAAGGGATTGGCTCACAACATTAAGAGTGCCAAACGCAAAGTGGAACGGGTTCATCCGGAAGTTTGGGATGTTTTGGAAGAAGTGATCAAAGAGCATCCGGTTCTGTTAAACCGCGCTCCAACCCTTCACCGTCTCGGGATTCAGGCGTTTGAACCGATCCTAGTTGAGGGACGCGCCATCCGTCTTCACCCGCTCGTTTGTACGGCATACAACGCCGACTTTGATGGTGACCAAATGGCCGTTCACGTGCCGCTTTCGGCGGAAGCTCAGGCTGAAGCGCGCCTTCTGATGCTGGCGGCGCAAAACATCCTGAACCCGAAAGACGGCAAACCGGTTGTCACCCCTTCACAGGACATGGTTTTGGGTTGTTATTACCTGACCATCGAAAAAGAAGGGGAAAAGGGTGAAGGAGGAATCTACTACTCCGCCTCCGAAGCGATCAACGCCTATCAAAACGGCTACATCACCCTGCATACCCGGATTGCCGTTCCGGCGAAAAACATCAATAAGACCAGCTTCACGGAAAGACAGCGGAATGCGCTCTTGGTTACAACCGTGGGCAAGCTGATCTTCAACGAGATTTTCCCGAAAGAATTCCCGTATATCAGTGAGCCGGGGAAAGCGAACTTCGTCAAAACACCGGATAAATACTTCATCTTTGAGAAAGGAACCAACGTGCGTGAGTTCATCCGGAAGATGGAAGATCCTGGTGCGCTGAAAAAAGGCCATTTGGGCGCGATCATCGCTGAATGTTTCCGCCGTTTCGGGACGACGATTACTTCGGAAATCCTCGACAAGGTGAAAGAAACGGGATACAAGTATTCAACCAAAGCGGGGATTACCATCTCGGTATCGGATGTAACCGTTCCGGCTGAAAAACAGGAGATCCTGGCGAACGCCGAAGAAGAAGTCGCCAGAGTGCTCAAACAGTACCGCCGCGGTTTGATTACCGATGATGAACGGTATGAGCGCGTCATTTCCATCTGGAGCAACGCCAAGGATAAGATTACGGAAGTTCTCATGAACAACATGGGCAAATACAATCCGATCTACATGATGGCCAACTCCGGAGCCCGGGGTAACGTCTCCCAGATCACGCAATTGGCTGGGATGCGCGGACTGATGGCCAACCCGGCCGGTAAAATTATTGAACAACCGATTCGCACCAACTTCCGTGAGGGGCTGACCGTGTTGGAATACTTCATCTCCACCCACGGTGCGCGGAAGGGACTTGCGGATACGGCGTTGCGTACGGCTGACTCCGGTTATCTGACCCGCCGTCTTGTCGATGTGGCTCAGGATGTCATCGTGCGTGAAGAGGATTGTGGCACGGATAAAGGATTTGCCGTCACTGCTATTCAGGATGGCAATGAAGTGATCGAAAATCTGTATGACCGGATCGTGGGCCGCACTTCGTTTGAGACCGTGCGCCATCCGGAAACCGGTGAAATCATCATCGGCCGCGATGAGCTGATCGATGAGGATATTGCAAGCCAAATCATCGAAGCCGGAATCAAACAGGTGGTCATCCGCTCCGTGTTGACTTGCCGTACCCGCCATGGCGTCTGCAAAAAATGCTATGGACGCAACTTGGCTCTCGGCACGCCGGTGGAAATCGGCGAAGCGGTCGGAATTATCGCCGCTCAGTCCATCGGGGAACCGGGAACGCAGCTGACGATGCGTACCTTCCATACCGGTGGGGTAGCCGGCGACGATATTACCCAAGGTTTGCCGCGGATTCAGGAATTGTTCGAGGCCCGCAACCCGAAAGGACAGGCGGTCATCAGCGAAATTTCGGGTAAGGTTGTCGACATTCGCGAAACCAAGGATCGCCGTGAAATTGAAATCGAAGGTGATGTTGAATCGAAGGTTCATACCGCGCCATACGGCTCCCGTCTGCGTGTTTCCGTCGGTGACACCGTCGCTGCCGGTGACGAGCTGACAGAGGGTTCCGTTGATCCGAAAGAACTGTTGCGGGTGAAAGGGATCGCCGGCGTACAACGCTATCTCCTGCAGGAAGTGCAAAAAGTATACCGCCTGCAAGGGGTGGAAATTAACGACAAACACGTTGAAGTCATGGTACGCCAAATGATGCGGAAGGTTCGCATCACTGATGCAGGTACAACCGAACTGTTGCCAGGCTCGGTTGTGGATATTCATGATTACGAAGAGGCCAACCGCAAAGCCCTTCTTGAGGGAGGCGACCCGGCAGTGGCACGTCCGGTTCTTTTGGGGATCACGAAAGCGTCCCTGGAAACCGAATCGTTCCTCTCCGCAGCTTCGTTCCAGGAAACGACCCGCGTTCTTACCGATGCGGCGATCAAAGGAAAAGTGGATAAACTGCTCGGCTTGAAAGAAAACGTCATTATCGGGAAGCTGGTGCCGGCGGGAACGGGTATGACGCGCTATCGCAACTTGACTGCCCGTTTGGCGAATGAACAAGGCGAAACCGATCCTTCATCCAAGGAAACGGTGTTGATTGATTAGTTTCTTGTTGACTTTGTGATTTCAAGGTGGTAATATTACGTCGTGTGCTTGGAACTATTTCACTTTGGAGGGCGATTCGATGTCTTATGAAAAAGTGAAACAGGCAACGTCGTTAACGATTGGCACCAAGCAAACGAAGAAGGCCATTGAACAAGGAAAAGTGGCTGAAGTGATCGTGGCTGATGATGCGGATCCGCAAGTAACACACCCGATCTTGTCGTTATGCAAAAATCACGGTATCGCTGTCACCTGTGTGGACTCGATGAAGAAGCTCGGAAAGGCTTGCGGAATCGAGGTGGGGGCGGCAGCCGTAGCCATCCTGAAATGAACGAGAGCGACTGATATCATGTTGATCGCGCTCCGGTGCCGGGGTGCGGTCAACTCCCTATAAATTTTAAGTCGTTCAGCTTTTTTATGATCATGGATGAAACACCTGGATCTGTGGTCTTGATTAACAAAACGTAGAAGGAGGTGCCTGGTATGCCGACAATTAACCAGCTCGTGCGCAAAGGTCGCACAAAGAAAATCACGAAATCCAAATCTCCGGCGCTTCAATACACCTTTAACAGCATGAAAAAAGAGATCGTGCCGCAAAGCGCTCCGCAAAAACGCGGTGTTTGCACCCGTGTGGGTACGATGACGCCGAAAAAACCGAACTCCGCTCTCCGTAAATATGCGCGTGTTCGCCTGACCAACGGTACGGAGGTTACGGCTTATATTCCGGGGATTGGACACAATCTGCAAGAGCACTCCGTGGTTCTTGTTCGCGGTGGCCGTGTTAAAGACTTGCCTGGTGTTCGTTACCACATTGTCCGCGGTGCATTGGATACGGCCGGCGTAGCCAACCGGATGCAAGGTCGTTCCAAATACGGCGCGAAACGTCCGAAAAAATAACGATTGCCATAAGAGTTGATGTCTGAGATCGAATAATCAATGAGAAAAGGAGGGAGAAGCATGCCACGCAAAGGCCCAGTACCTCGTCGGGATGCACTTCCGGATCCAATTTACAACAGCAAATTGGTTACCCGTCTCATCAATCGCCTGATGTACGATGGTAAAAAAGGAATCGCTCAACGTATTTTGTACAACGCATTTGATATTATCCGCGAACGTACCGGTAATGATCCGATGGAAGTGTTTGAACAAGCGCTGAAAAACGTTATGCCGGTACTCGAGGTTAAAGCGCGCCGGGTGGGCGGTGCCAACTATCAGGTTCCGGTGGAAGTGAAGCCTGAGCGCCGTACCAGCCTCGGTCTCCGCTGGCTCGTTTCCTACGCACGCCTTCGTGGTGAGAAAACCATGGAAGAGCGACTGGCAAACGAAATTATGGATGCAGCAAACAATACCGGCGCAGCTGTGAAGAAAAAAGAAGATACGCATCGTATGGCCGAAGCCAACCGTGCATTTGCTCATTATCGCTGGTAATCTACTATTCTTTCCAACATGAAGGGAGAAATTTCCGATGGCACGTGAATTCTCCTTGCAAAATACGCGTAATATAGGGATTATGGCTCATATCGATGCTGGTAAAACAACGACGACTGAGCGGATTTTGTTCTATACCGGTCGCGTGCACAAAATTGGTGAGGTGCATGATGGCGCCGCAACCATGGACTGGATGGAACAAGAGCAAGAGCGGGGGATTACGATTACGTCCGCCGCTACCACCGCTCAATGGAAAGGTCACCGGATCAACATCATTGATACACCGGGACATGTTGATTTTACCGTAGAGGTTGAGCGTTCTCTGCGTGTATTGGACGGAGCCGTGGGAGTATTTTGTGCAAAAGGTGGCGTTGAGCCACAATCTGAGACCGTTTGGCGCCAAGCGGACCGCTATGGAGTTCCACGCATCGCCTATGTTAACAAAATGGACATTCTCGGTGCGAACTTCTATGGGGCCGTAGAACAAATGAAAGAGCGCCTTGGTGCAAACGCAGTTCCGATTCAATTGCCGATCGGATCTGAAGATACATTCGAGGGCATCATTGACCTCGTAACCAACAAGGCAATTATCTACACCGACGATCTCGGTACCACTTCCGAAGCTCGTGACATTCCTGAGGAATACAAGGAAAAAGCCGAAGAGTATCGGACCGCGCTGTTGGAAGCAGTGGCCGAGTTGGATGAAGAGCTGATGATGAAATATCTCGAAGGTGAAGAGCTCACCGTCGAGGAGATCAAGGCAGCCCTTCGCAAAGGAACCTGTGAAGTGAAAATCACTCCGGTTCTCTGTGGTTCTTCCTACAAAAACAAAGGGGTACAACCTTTGCTGGACGCTGTGATTGACTACCTGCCGTCTCCGGTTGACGTACCGGCGATCCAAGGTACATTGCCGGACGGTACGGAAACGGTTCGCCATTCCAGCGACGAAGAACCTTTTGCCGCTTTGGCATTCAAAATCATGACCGACCCTTATGTGGGTAAACTCACCTTCTTCCGCGTTTACTCCGGTACCTTATCCTCCGGATCCTATGTGCTTAACGCAACTAAAGGAAAACGCGAACGGATCGGTCGGATTCTGCAAATGCATGCGAACCACCGTGAAGAGATCAACACCGTTTACGCAGGTGATATCGCTGCAGCTGTCGGTCTGAAAGACACGACGACGGGTGAAACGCTTTGCGATGAGAAAAACCCGATTTTGCTCGAGTCGATGGAGTTCCCGGAACCGGTAATCGAGATTGCCATCGAACCGAAATCCAAGGCTGACCAGGATAAAATGGCTGTTGCACTTGCGAAGCTGGCGGAAGAAGATCCGACATTCCGCACGCATACCGACGAAGAAACAGCCCAAACCATTATTGCGGGTATGGGTGAGCTTCACCTTGAAATCATCGTTGACCGTCTGAAACGGGAATTCAAGGTGGAAGCGAATGTTGGTGCACCGCAAGTTGCTTACAAAGAAACCTTCCGCAGTTCTGCCAAAGTGGAAGGGAAATTCGTTCGCCAATCCGGTGGTCGTGGACAATACGGTCACGTTTGGGTGGAATTCGAGCCACTGCCGGAAGGAAGCGGGTTCGAATTTGTCAACAAAATCGTTGGCGGTGTGGTTCCGAAAGAATACATCCCGGCTGTTCAAAGCGGGATCGAAGAGGCTATGCAAAACGGTGTCTTGGCGGGATTCCCGATGGTCGATATCCGGGCTACCCTCGTCGATGGTTCATACCACGATGTGGACTCCTCGGAAATGGCCTTTAAAATCGCTGGTTCCATGGCGCTGAAAGCGGCCAAATCCAAATGTAACCCAGTTCTTCTCGAACCGGTCATGAAAGTGGAAGTGACCGTTCCGGAAGAATACATGGGTGACGTGATGGGTGACATCAACTCCCGTCGCGGCCGCGTTGAGGGAATGGAAGCTCGCGGTGGTGCCCAAGTCATCCGCGCGATGGTTCCGTTGGCTGAGATGTTCGGTTATGTAAATAACCTGCGCTCCCGCACCCAAGGACGCGGTGTCTTCTCAATGTTCTTCGATCACTACGAAGAAGTGCCGAAAAACATTGCTGATGAGATCATCAAAAAAGCAACTGGACAGTAATGTCTAATTTGTGTTAAAGAAACTGGTGAAGCGGTTTAATCCGCTTCCCGGATTTCCATAAATCTATTACAATATTACTTAGTCCTAAATAAGGAGGATCATCAGTCATGGCAAAAGCCAAGTTCGAACGTACAAAACCACACGTTAACATTGGTACCATCGGTCACGTTGACCACGGTAAAACCACTTTGACCGCTGCAATCACCACCGTGCTTGCTCAACAAGGTAAAGCTCAAGCACAAGCTTACGACCAAATCGACAAAGCTCCGGAAGAAAGAGAGCGCGGTATCACCATCTCCACCGCTCACGTTGAGTATGAAACGGACAACCGCCACTATGCTCACGTTGACTGCCCGGGTCACGCTGACTACGTGAAAAACATGATCACCGGTGCTGCACAAATGGACGGAGCGATCCTCGTAGTATCCGCTGCTGACGGTCCAATGCCGCAAACCCGTGAGCACATTCTGCTCTCCCGTCAGGTAGGCGTACCGTACATCGTTGTATTCCTGAACAAATGCGACATGGTTGACGACGAAGAGTTGCTCGAACTCGTAGAAATGGAAGTTCGTGAACTTCTCTCCGAGTATGAGTTCCCAGGAGATGATATCCCGGTTATCCGTGGATCCGCTCTGAAAGCTCTCGAAAACCCGACTGGTCCTGAAGCTGAATGCATTATTGAACTGATGTCTGCAGTTGACGAATATATTCCGGAACCGCAACGTGACACCGACAAAACCTTCCTCATGCCGGTTGAGGACGTATTCACCATTACCGGTCGTGGTACCGTTGCTACCGGCCGTGTAGAACGCGGTGTCATCAAAGTTGGTGACGAAGTTGAAATCGTGGGTCTCGCTGAAACCCGCAAAACCGTTGTAACCGGGGTAGAAATGTTCCGTAAGTTGCTCGACCAAGCTCAAGCTGGTGACAACATCGGTGCACTCCTCCGCGGTATTGAGCGTAAAGATGTACAACGCGGTCAAGTATTAGCTAAACCTGGCAGCGTGAAACCGCACACCAAATTTAAAGCTCAAGTATACGTTCTCTCCAAAGAAGAAGGTGGACGTCATACCCCGTTCTTCTCTGGTTATCGTCCGCAATTCTATTTCCGCACCACCGACGTAACCGGTGTTATCAAGTTGCCGGAAGGCGTTGAAATGTGCATGCCTGGCGACAACGTTGAAATGGAAGTAGAATTGATCGCGCCGATCGCTATCGAAGACGGTACCCGTTTCGCTATCCGCGAAGGTGGACGTACCGTAGGCGCAGGTGCTGTTACCGTTATTAACGAGTAATGGCCACTGCCGATCAAAAAAAGCTGTCAACCCGATTTCCGGGCTGGCAGCTTTTTGTTTTAAGACTTGAAAAATGGCCCAACTATTTTGTAAAATATGGCAGGTAGGCTTTTGCAAGTGCTGGTCAGGGTCGCAACTTAATTACATTTCCCTAAAATACGCGAAAAAAGCTTGCATCGTCCAATTTTTTTCTATATAATCGTGAATGTTGTCATGAACGCGATGAAGCGAAAGGTTGCCGACACACCCGGCCCCTTTGCCATGGCCGGGCGGGAAATTTTCGCGGAGAAGTTCATTTGCAAAAATGAGCGAGAAGGAGGGTTAATAATGGCAAAGCAAAAGATTCGCATTCGTTTAAAAGCTTACGATCACCGCATCCTGGATCAATCCGCGGTTAAAATCGTGGATACCGCAAAGCGGACAGGTGCCAGCGTGTCGGGACCGATTCCGTTGCCGACGGAAAAAACGGTTTACACGATCCTGCGCGCTGTTCACAAATATAAAGATTCTCGTGAGCAATTCGAAATGCGCACTCATAAACGCCTTATTGACATCGTCAATCCAACTCAGCAAACCGTAGATGCGTTGATGAGATTGGATCTGCCGTCCGGTGTCGACATCGAAATCAAATTGTAATCTCTCACTCTACGATGGTAGGAGGTGTACAAAGTGAAAGGGATTCTCGGAAAGAAAATTGGGATGACCCAAATCTTCAACGAAGATGGCGTGGTGGTTCCAGTTACCGTAGTTGAAGCGGGACCGTGTGTGGTGTTGCAGAAGAAAGAACTGCAAACCGATGGTTACGAAGCAATCCAGCTCGGTTTTGAAGAGAAGAAGGAACATCGTTCCAACAAACCTGAGCTTGGACATGCGAAGAAAGCAAATGCGAAAGCACAAAAATTCATCAAAGAAGTGCGTGGCGTAAACCTGGCTGACTATGAGCTTGGCGGGGTAGTCAAAGCAGACATCTTCGCAGCTGGCGAACTGGTTGACGTCACCGGCACATCCAAAGGAAAAGGATTTGCAGGTGCGATCAAACGTCACAACCAAGCTCGCGGTCCGATGAGCCACGGTTCCCGTTACCATCGCGGACCAGGTTCGTTGGGTGCGATTGCTCCGAACCGCGTATTCAAAGGACAAACGCTTCCGGGACGCATGGGCGGAGAACGTGTAACAACACAAAACCTTGAAATCGTTCGTGTTGATGCTGACAAAAACCTGATTTTGATCAAAGGCTCCGTACCTGGACCGAAAAACAGCTATGTTGTGATCAAATCAGCCGTAAAAAGCAAGTAAGCGATTGATTGAAGAAAGGAGGAGCATCCATGCCTAAGCTGGCAGTGTTAGACATGAGCGGCAAGCAGGTGGATGAAATCGTGCTGTCTGATGCAGTGTTCGGCATTACCCCGAATCAGGCGGTATTGCATGATGCTGTGGTTATGCAACAAGCATCCCTGCGCCGTGGTACCCATGCAACGAAAAATCGTGCAGCTGTTCGTGGGGGCGGCAAGAAACCGTGGAGACAAAAAGGAACCGGTCGTGCACGTCACGGCAGCATTCGTTCCCCGTTGTGGGTAGGCGGTGGTGTGGTATTTGGACCGCAACCGCGCAGCTATGCTTATAAATTACCGAAAAAGGTTCGTCGTTTGGCGATCAAGTCCGCTCTTTCTTCTAAGGTGCTGGACAGCCAAGTGGTCGTGCTCGATGAATTGAAAATGGATCAACCGAAAACCAAAGAAATGGTACAAGTACTCAAAAACCTGGGTGTTGATCGCAAGGCGCTGATCGTTGCCGATCAATTGGAGGACAATGCTGTTCTCTCCGCCCGCAACATTCCGGGAGTGAAACTTATACCGGCAGATGGATTGAACGTTCTCGACGTTCTTTACCATGACAAGCTGATTCTCACTCGTGGAGCTGTGAATCGCGTCGAGGAGGTGCTTGGTCGATGAAAGACCCTCGCGATATCATCCGTCGTCCGGTCATTACCGAAGCATCCACGGAACTCATGGAGGATCGTAAATACGTGTTTGAAGTGGATCCACGTGCCAATAAAGTCGAAGTGAAAAAAGCGATTGAGCAGATCTTCGGCGTAAAAGTGGAGAAAGTGAACACGATGCGCGTTCCCGGTAAAATTAAACGTTATGGCCGGTACAGCGGTCGCAGACCTGAGAGAAAGAAAGCTGTGGTTAAACTCACCGCTGACAGCAAACCAATCGAGGTATTTGAAGTTTAATCCATCCTAAAAAAGAAGGAGGGAAAAGGAATGGGAATTAAACACTTTAAACCAACGACCCCGTCTCGTCGTCATATGACTGTTTCCAGCTTTGACGAGATTACGACAGATAAACCGGAAAAATCCCTGGTAGTACCTCTGCAGAAAAAGGCAGGCCGCAACAACCAGGGGAAACTGACTGTTCGTCACCAAGGCGGCGGACATAAACGCAAATATCGTTTGGTTGACTTCAAACGTAATAAAGATGGCATTCCTGGAAAAGTGGCTACGATCGAATACGATCCGAACCGTTCTGCCAATATTGCTTTGATCCACTATGTGGATGGAGAAAAACGTTACATTCTCGCTCCTCACGGATTGAAAGTGGGCATGACCGTTTCGTCCGGTCCTGATGCGGAAATCCGTTTGGGAAATGCGTTGCCTCTTCGCAATATTCCGGTAGGTACGGTCATTCACAACATCGAACTTAAACCGGGCCGTGGTGGACAGCTTGTCCGCGCAGCAGGTGCATCGGCACAATTGCTCGGTAAAGAAGGGAAATACGCCATCATCCGCCTTACCTCCGGCGAAACACGCATGGTTCACCTGGATTGCCGTGCAACGATCGGTCAGGTAGGCAACTTGGATCATGAGTTGATCACGATTGGTAAAGCAGGACGTTCCCGTTGGCTGGGTAAACGGCCAACCGTTCGCGGTTCTGTGATGAACCCTGTGGATCACCCGCACGGTGGTGGGGAAGGTCGTGCACCGATCGGCCGCAAGTCCCCGATGACTCCTTGGGGCAAACCGACCTTGGGTTACAAAACCCGGAAGAAAAACAAAGCATCTGACAAATATATTATCCGTCGTCGTAAAAAGTAGTCAGATAGGCTGTGAAAAAGCCTCACTCGAAGGGAGGTTACTAAGATGGGCCGCAGCTTGAAAAAGGGACCATTTGCAGATGCACATCTGTTAAAAAAGGTTGATGAATTAAACGAGAAAAACGAAAAACGCGTAATCAAAACTTGGTCTCGTCGTTCTACCATTTTCCCGGAGTTTGTTGGACACACATTCGCCGTTCATGATGGACGCAAGCACGTTCCGGTTTATGTAACGGAGGATATGGTAGGCCACAAGTTGGGAGAATTCGTCCCAACCCGTACGTTTAAAGGTCATGCAGGCGATGACAAGAAAACAAAAAGACGGTAAGTGGACCGGACCGGGTTTAGAGAGGAGGTTACGTTATGGAAGCTAAAGCAGTAGCACGATACGTGCGTATCGCTCCACGCAAAGCACGCTTGGTGATCGATTTGATTCGTGGCAAGTCTGTTGAAGAGGCATTGGCGATTTTACGCTACACTCCTCGTGCTGCCTCCCCGATCATTGAGAAAGTACTCACGTCTGCCGTGGCAAACGCTGAGCACAATCACAACTTGGATACTGCCAACCTGGTAGTGTCGAAAGCTTATGTTGATGAAGGTCCCACGATGAAGCGTTATATGCCTCGTGCGATGGGCCGTGCCAGCCGCATTAACAAGCGCACCAGCCACATTACCGTGGTTGTATCGGAAAAGGCGTGAATCACTAAATAAGGAGGGATGAAGCTTTGGGTCAAAAGGTAAATCCAGTTGGTCTGCGTGTGGGAATTATCCGTGACTGGGAATCCAAATGGTACGCAGACAAGGACTATGCTGATCTATTGCATGAAGATATTAAGGTTCGCGAGTTTATCAAAAACCGACTGAAAGACGCGGCCGTTTCCACTGTGGAAATCGAACGCGCAGCAAACCGCGTCAACATTACCATTCATACGGCGAAACCCGGCATGGTGATCGGGAAAGGCGGTTCTGAAGTCGAAGCGCTCCGCCAAGCCTTGGTGAAGCTCACCAATAAAAAAGTTCACATCAACATCAGCGAAATCAAAAATCCGGAGCTTGATGCTTACCTTGTCGCTGAAAATATCGCACAACAACTGGAACGCCGTGTTGCTTTCCGCCGTGCGATGAAACAAGCGATTCAGCGTTCTTTGCGCGCCGGAGCCAAAGGGGTACGCACCATGGTAAGCGGTCGTCTCGGCGGTGCCGATATTGCCCGTAGCGAAGGCTACAGCGAAGGTACGGTACCACTCCATACATTGCGTGCTGATATCGATTATGGTTTTGCTGAAGCACACACCACTTATGGACGGATCGGTGTGAAAGTTTGGATCTATCGCGGTGAAGTTTTGCCGACCAAAAACAAAGGAGCAGCGGAAGGAGGCGAGTAATCGATGCTAATGCCTAAACGCGTGAAATTCCGTCGCCCGCATCGTCCGCGCAAACTGACAGGCCGTGCGAAAGGCGGTACGGAAGTAGCATTTGGTGAATACGGTTTACAGGCGCTTGAGCCGGCATGGATCACCAACCGTCAAATCGAGGCTGCCCGGATCGCGATGACTCGTTATATCAAACGTGGCGGTAAAGTATGGATCAAGATTTTCCCTGATCACCCGATTACTCAAAAGCCTCTCGAGGTACGGATGGGTAGCGGTAAAGGTTCTCCCGAAAAATGGGTGGCTGTTGTAAAACCAGGCAAAATCTTGTTCGAACTTGCTGGTGTTCCAGAAGAGACGGCACGTGAGGCGATGCGCCTTGCAGCTCACAAGCTGCCGATCAAAACGAAGTTCGTAAAAAGAGAAGAAGCGGGTGGTAACGAATGAAAGCAAAAGAGCTAGTTGAGTTGACCACCGCCGAGATCGAGCAAAAGCTCGCACAGTACAAGGAAGAACTGTTTAACCTCCGCTTCCAATCGGCTACTGGACAATTGGATAATCCAGCCCGGTTGCGTCAGGTTCGCAAAAGCATTGCTCGTTGCAAAACGATCTTGCGGGAGCGCGAACTCGGGATCGAAAGGAGGAAACAGGGATGAACGAGCGTACAACTCGCCGTAAAGTACGTGTCGGCAAAGTGGTCAGCGATAAAATGGATAAAACAATCGTTGTCGCTGTTGAGACCTACAAGAAACATCCACTGTACGGTAAACGCGTAAAGTATACCAAAAAGTTCAAAGCGCATGACGCCGAAAACCAAGCAAAAGTAGGCGACATCGTAAGAATCATGGAAACGCGTCCGCTTTCCAAAGACAAGCGCTGGCGTTTGGTGGAAATCGTAGAGAAAGCTGTTATCATTTAACCCATGGCACGCGTGAATGACGCGGGAAGGAGGGAAAACCATGATTCAACCTCAAACACGTCTTCGTGTAGCAGATAACTCTGGTGCGAAAGAAGTTATGTGCATCCGTGTATTGGGTGGATCCAAAAAATCTACCGCTGGAATCGGTGATATTATCGTCGCTTCTGTCAAACAAGCTACACCCGGTGGCGTTGTCAAGAAAGGGGATGTAGTGAAGTGCGTGGTTGTACGTACCGTTCGTCCGACCCGTCGTCCGGATGGATCCTACATTCGCTTCGATGAAAATGCTGCGGTTGTGATTAAGGAAGACAAAAGCCCGCGCGGTACACGGATCTTCGGACCTGTTGCCCGCGAATTGCGTGATCGCGATTTCATGAAAATCATTTCTTTGGCACCGGAAGTTCTTTAATACTTGGTTCTGAAAATGATTTGCGGCAACACACTGGAAGGTAAGGAGGTGCCCCGTATGCACATCAAAAAAGGCGATATGGTAATCGTCATGCGCGGTAAAGAAGCTCCGTACTTTGAAAACGGCAAAAAAGTTTACACCCGCGGTCGTGTAATTAAAGTTCTTCCCAAGGAAGATCGTGTGCTCGTCGAAGGTGTAAACTTGGTGAAAAAACATTCCCGTCCGACCCAGGATAACCCTCAGGGCGGCATCATCGAGAAGGAAGCGCCGATTCACGTTTCCAACCTGATGATTGAAGACCCGAAAACGAAGGAGCCGACCCGGGTTGGCTACAAGTTCATCGAGGGTAAAAACGGCGAGAAAAAGAAAGTGCGTTATGCGAAAAAATCCGGTGAAATCCTCGACAAATAACGCGAGAGAAGGGAGGGTACCTGATGGCAGCACGTTTGAAAGAGCATTACCTCAATGAGGTAACCGCTGCGTTAATGAAGAAGTTCAACTACAAATCCCCAATGCAAGTTCCAAGACTTGAAAAAATCGTGATTAACATGGGTGTGGGTGAAGCTGTACAAAATGCCAAAGCTTTGGATGGTGCAGTAGAAGACCTGACGCTCATCTCCGGGCAAAAACCGGTGGTCACACGTGCCAAAAAATCGATTGCCGGCTTCAAATTGCGTGAAGGAATGCCGATCGGTGTAAAGGTGACACTTCGCGGAGAGCGTATGTATCATTTCCTCGATAAATTGATCAATGTTGCTCTTCCGCGTGTACGCGATTTCCGCGGTGTTTCCCCGAAATCGTTTGACGGTCGCGGCAATTACACGCTCGGTCTGAAAGAGCAATTGATCTTCCCGGAAATTTCTTATGACAAAGTTGACAAAGTTCGCGGGATGGATGTCGTTATCGTGACGACTGCCAATACCGACGAGGAAGCACGTGATCTTTTGACTCTGATGGGTATGCCATTCCGTAAATAATCACTGTACGTCACCACGATGTAAAGGAGGGAATCACTTGGCCAAGAAGTCGATGATCGTGAAGTCCCAACGTAAGCCGAAATTCAAAGTTCGTGCTTATACCCGTTGCGAACGTTGCGGACGACCACACGCCGTATTACGCAAGTTTCGTCTCTGTCGGATCTGCTTCCGTGAATTGGCCTACAAAGGGCAGATTCCCGGTGTTAAAAAAGCAAGTTGGTAATGAGGATAGGAAGGAGGGTTTCGCATGGTAATGACAGACCCGATTGCAGATATGCTGACCAGAATTCGCAACGCTAACACGGTTCGCCATGAGAGCGTTGAGTTTCCGGCATCTCGTATCAAAAGGGAAATCGCTGAGATCCTGAAACGTGAAGGTTTCATTCGCGATGCTGAATATATCGAAGACAACAAACAGGGTATCATCCGGATTTTCCTCAAATACGGACCGAACAACGAAAAAGTGATTACCGGGTTGAAACGGATCAGCAAACCTGGTTTGCGCGTTTATGTAAAAGCGAACGAAATTCCACGTGTTCTTCGTGGTTTGGGAATCGCCATTTTGTCCACCAACAAAGGAATTCTGACGGATAAAGAAGCCCGTCAGCAAAAAGTGGGCGGCGAAGTTATCGCGTACGTTTGGTAATCGGCATAAAGGATGGAGGTGAATCGAATGTCTCGTATCGGTAAAAAACCGGTTGTGATTCCAAACGGTGTAGAAGTGAAATTGGAAGGAAACACCGTAACGGTAAAAGGGCCGAAAGGTACCTTAACTCGTAACTTCCATTCCGATATCGCCATCAAAGTGGAGGACAATCAAGTGATCGTGGAGCGCCCAAGCGATCACCGCACTCATCGTGCCTTGCATGGAACCACCCGCAGCGTGATTGCCAACATGGTTGAGGGTGTAACCAACGGTTTCTCCAAAACGCTTGAATTGGTCGGTGTCGGATACCGTGCTTCGAAAAAAGGAAACAACGTGGTGTTAAACGTCGGTTATTCTCATCCGATCGATGTAACGCCGATCGACGGAATTGAACTCGACGTTCCGTCTCAAACGCAAATTGTGGTGAAAGGCATCGATAAAGAGAAAGTCGGCGAAATGGCTGCGAAAATCCGTTCTTACCGTGAACCTGAACCTTATAAAGGCAAAGGGATTAAATACAGCGATGAAGTTATCCGTCGCAAAGAGGGTAAAACGGGTAAATAATCGAATCGCCTAACAAGAAGGGAGTGAGCTGGACCGTGATTCAAAAAGGAGATCGCAACAAAAAACGGGCAAAACGTCATCTGCGTGTCCGCAAAAAAGTATTCGGTACTGCTGAGCGTCCACGTTTGAACGTTTTCCGTTCTTCCAAAAACATCTATGCGCAATTGATCGATGACACGATTGGACATACGGTTGCATCCGCTTCGACCTTGGATGCCGAGCTGAAGGAGAAATTCTCCAACGGCGGTACGGTTGATGCGGCTCGTGCGGTAGGGGAATTGATCGCAAAGCGCGCCGTTGAGAAAGGCTTTAAGTCGGTTGTATTCGACCGTGGCGGTTACCTCTATCATGGTCGTGTAAAAGCTTTGGCAGAAGGAGCACGGGAAGGGGGTCTAGACTTTTGAGCAAGCAAGAAAAGCCACGTCGCAAAGATGCTGCGCAATCCGAGTTTATCGAAAAAGTGGTTAACATTAATCGCGTAGCGAAAGTTGTGAAGGGCGGACGCCGTTTCAGCTTCAGTGCGCTTGTTGTTGTCGGTGACGGCAAAGGCAAGGTCGGTGCAGGAATTGGTAAAGCGGCTGAGGTTCCTGAAGCGATCCGCAAAGGGATTGAAGATGCGAAAAAGAATATGGTTACCGTTCCTCTTCTGGGGACAACCATTCCGCATGAGACGATCGGTGAGTTTGGCGCAGGCCGTGTTCTTCTGAAACCTGCTTCCAAAGGTACGGGTGTCATCGCAGGCGGTCCTGTGCGTGACGTATTGAATGCGGCAGGTGTTGGTGACATTCTTACCAAATCGACGGGTTCCAACAACCCGATCAACATGGTTCGTGCCACACTTTCCGGTTTGCAAAGCTTGAAACGTCCTGAGGACGTAGCAAAACTGCGCGGAAAAAGCGTAGAAGAATTGATGGGATAAGGAGGGATGACCGTGGCAAAGAAACTGGCAATTACACTCAAGCGGAGTATGATTGGCCGTCCTGAAGTGCAACGTGTCACCCTGCGTACACTCGGTTTAACAAAACGGGAACAGACCGTAACGCATGAAGATAATCCGGCCATCCGTGGTATGATCAATAAAGTGAAACACCTCGTTTCCGTTGAAGAAATCAGCGAATAATGCACATGACTTGTCAAAGAGGAGGTGCGAGGAATGAAACTGCATGAACTGAAACCGGCTGAGGGTGCCCGTCACAAGAAAAAACGGCTTGGCCGCGGTATTTCTGCCGGCCAGGGTAAAACGGCCGGAAAAGGCCATAAAGGGCAAAACGCACGCTCCGGTGGCGGTGTTCGTCCTGGCTTTGAAGGCGGCCAAAACCCGATTTACCGTCGTTTGCCGAAGCGCGGATTTACCAACCCGAATCGAGTGGAATATGCCATCATCAACCTGGATGTGCTCAACCGCTTCGAAGAGGGAACTGTCGTAACTCCAGAACTGTTGAAAGAGCAAGGCGTTGTAAAAGATCTGAAAGACGGGTTGAAAGTGTTGGGCAATGGTGAGTTGAACAAAAAACTCACGGTAAAAGCTCAAAAATTCTCTGCCTCTGCGATTGAAAAAATCAACGCCGCTGGTGGAGCGACGGAGGTAATCTAATGATCCGGAACCTGGGTAACATCTTTAAGGTGGAAGATCTTCGTCGTCGTATTTTTTTCACGCTTTTGATCTTGGTCGTGTTTCGAATCGGAAGCTTTATTCCGGTTCCTAACACGGACCCGGCGATCTTGCAGAGCATGATGGAGAGAGGCGGACAAGGCGTATTTGGTTTGATTAACGCTTTTTCCGGTGGGGCATTCCGCAACTTCTCCATTTTCGCCATGGGGATTATGCCTTACATCACCGCTTCGATCATTGTGCAGTTGCTGACGATGGATGTCATCCCGGCTTTTGCAAGATGGGCAAAAGAGGGAGAGGTGGGCCGCCGCAAACTGGCTCAGTTTACCCGCTATTTTACGGTGGTTTTGGCACTGATCCAGTCGGTGGGAGTTGCCATAGGTTTCAACAGGGTCTACCAGGGCTTTGTATTGGACACCAGCGTCTGGAGCTATGCACTCATCGCTCTGACTTTGACGGCAGGCACAACCTTTCTCATGTGGTTGGGTGAGCAGATCACGGACAAAGGGATCGGAAACGGGATTTCCATTCTGATCTTTGCCGGGATCGTGGCCAACATCCCGATGCACATCGGACAGATCTATACGTCCTTCTTCGGCAAAAATGCACAGCTGTTTATCGGTATCCTGAAAGCGGTGGGGCTTTTGTTGGTGGTTGTGGTTATCATTATCGCCACGATCTATATCCAACAGGGCGTAAGGAGAATACCCGTTCAATATACGAAACGGGTGGTTGGACGTAAAATGTACGGCGGCCAATCGACTCACATTCCGATGAAAGTGAACGCGGCCGGTGTGATTCCGGTAATCTTCGCCTTGTCCTTGATGATGTTCCCGGTTACGATTGCAAGCTTCTGGCAAGGACACCCGGTTGCGGATTGGTTTATCTACAACTTCGATTACACCCGTTCCCCGCTCGGTGCGGCAATGTATGTGATTCTGATTATCGGTTTCACTTACTTCTACACCTTTGTGCAGATTAACCCGGTTCAGTTGTCTGATCAGATGAAGAAAAACGGCGGCTTTATTCCTGGGATTCGCCCGGGCAAGAATACAACCACCTATTTAACCCGGGTCATGAATCGTCTAACGCTGTCAGGCGCGATTTTTCTGTCGCTGATTTCCATTTTGCCGATCTTCTTCATCAATCTTGCCGGTCTTCCGAGCAATGTGCAAATCGGGGGAACCTCGCTTCTGATCGTGGTCGGGGTTGCACTTGAAACGATGAAGACGATTGAAAGCCAGCTGATTAAACGCCATTACAAGGGCTTTATGCATAAATAGACTTTCTGTTTGCCACCCCCGGAGCTACATCCGGGGACTATGCATGAGCACCAGCTCACTGATGTGAACTGTCATGCGGACCGCCCGTAGAATTCTGATCCGGGAGGGATGACGCTTGAATATCGTACTGATGGGATTGCCCGGAGCCGGCAAAGGGACACAGGCAGCTCGAATTGTGGAAGAGCTGGATATCCCGCATATTTCTACGGGAGATATGTTTCGAGCGGCTGTTAAGGAACAAACCCCTCTGGGAATGGAAGCCAAGTCCTATATGGATAAAGGCCAGTTGGTACCTGACCGTGTGACGATCGGGATCGTCCGCGACCGGCTCGGCAAGGATGATTGTGCCAAGGGCTTTTTATTGGACGGTTTTCCCAGAACGGTTCCACAGGCCGAGGCTTTGGACGAATTAACGGATGAATTGAATCGCCCGATCGATCTGGTTCTTTATATTGAGGTTGCAGAAGAGGAACTTCTTAAACGCCTCACGGGCAGACGGATCTGTCGCGACTGCGGGGCTACGTATCACGTACTCTTTGCACCGCCCAAGGTCGAAGGGGTTTGCGACCGCTGTGGAGGAGAGCTTTATCAGCGGGCGGATGACGCGATAGAGACCGTGAAAGAACGTTTGAAAGTGAATCTTGAGCAAACCCAACACTTGATTCACTACTATGAATCGACTGGTAAACTTCATCGTGTTGATGGGGAACAGCCGATCGAAAATGTGACAGAATCCATCTTGTCACTGATTCGAGGTTTAAAAGCATGATTATCTTAAAATCGGTTAAAGAGCTTGAACGGATGAGGGAAGCTGGGAAAATCGTATATTTGACTCATCAGGAGCTGAAAAAAGCGATCCACCCGGGCATCACCACCAAGGAGCTGGATCGAATCGCTGAAAAAGTGATTCGCGGGTTCGGTGCTGTTCCTTCCTTCAAAGGGTACAACGGATTTCCGGGCAGCATATGCACTTCCGTGAACGAGGAACTGGTTCATGGCATTCCGGGGAATCGTGTGTTAAACGAAGGAGATATCATCTCTTTGGACATCGGTGCCTGCTATGACGGATATCATGGTGATTCTGCTTGGACGTACGGCGTCGGGGAAATTTCCCCTGAAGCCGAACGTTTGCTCACCGTCACCGAGGAATCCCTGTACAAAGGTCTTGAACAGGCAAAGCCAGGCGCAAGACTGGGGGATGTTTCCCACGCGATTCAAAAACATGCCGAAGGTGCCGGTTTTTCAATCGTGCGGGAGTATGTCGGACACGGAATCGGGCAAAACTTGCATGAAGCTCCGAGTATTCCCAATTACGGTTTACCCGGCAAAGGTCCTCGCCTGAAGCCAGGTATGACCCTTGCAATTGAACCGATGGTGAATGCGGGAAAACGGTTTGTTCGTACACTCGCTGATAACTGGACGGTTGTTACCACTGACGGTTCTCTGTGCGCTCACTTCGAGCATACGATTGCGATCACGGATGAAGGCCATGAGATTCTCACGAAAGTGTAAACCAGGTGAAGGGTGATAAACGTGGCAGATGTCGACAGTCGACCTCGTCTTGGACAAATCGTTCGCGTATTGCGGGGGCGTGATGCGGGAAATTATGCCGTCATCATCGGCATTGAGGAGCCTCATTTTGTCTTGTTGGCCGATGGGGATCAGCGAAAAGCCGATTGCCCGAAAAAGAAAAACTTGAAACATATTCAAGTTACCAATACGATAAATCTGGAAATAGCTGACGCCATCAAGAGTCACGGTCGTGTTAACAATGCGAAGTTGCGATACGCCCTGAACCAATATCTGCTCAAACTTGAGCAAAAAGGAGAGTGAATCAATGGCCAAAGAAGATGTGATCGAGGTAGAAGGGATCGTCAAGGAGCCCCTGCCAAATGCCATGTTCCGCGTCGAGTTGGAAAACGGTCATGAAGTTTTGGCTCATGTTTCTGGTAAAATCCGTATGCACTTTATCCGCATCTTGCCGGGTGACAGAGTGACGGTGCAACTTTCTCCGTATGATTTAACCCGTGGACGGATCACTTACCGTTACAAGTAAAGACGGTCTGTGAAGTTTAGGGGGCTCTTAATATTTGACAGGAGGTAGCTCAAATGAAAGTAAGACCTTCGGTGAAGCCCATTTGCGAAAAGTGCAAAGTGATTCGTCGCAAAGGGGCTGTCATGGTAATCTGCGAAAATCCCAAGCATAAGCAAAAACAAGGTTAAATTCAAGGAGGTGTAAGGCATGGCGCGTATTGCAGGTATCGACTTGCCCCGTGAAAAACGCGTAGAGATCGCGCTCACTTATATCTATGGCATTGGTCGTTCTCAATCCAAACGAATTCTGGAAGCTACCGGAATCAACCCGGATACTCGCGTTCGTGATCTGACGGAAGACGAAGTGTCCAAACTCCGGAGCTTTATCGATAAAAACCTGGTGGTTGAAGGGGATCTTCGCCGTGAAGTTGCCCTCAACATCAAACGGTTGATCGAGATCGGTTCTTACCGTGGCATTCGCCATCGTCGCGGATTGCCGGTACGCGGTCAACGCACGAAAACCAACGCCCGTACCCGTAAAGGTCCTCGCCGTACGGTAGCGAACAAGAAAAAATAACGAATAAGGAGGGAGAACAGTGGCAAAGCGTAAAACTACTACGCAACGCGTAAAACGTCGCGTTCGCAAAAACGTTGAATCTGGTATCGCGCACATCCGTTCCACTTTTAACAATACGATTATCACGATTACCGACCCGCGCGGAAATACGGTTGCCTGGGCAAGTTCCGGTACGATGGGCTTTAAAGGTTCCCGTAAAAGCACGCCTTTTGCCGCGCAAATGGCTGCGGAACAAGCGGCAAAAACCGCGATGGACAACGGTATGAGAACCGTTGATGTATTGGTGAAAGGACCGGGTGCCGGTCGTGAAGCAGCAATTCGTTCCCTGCAAGCGGCAGGATTGGAAGTAAGCCTGATTAAAGACGTCACACCGATTCCTCACAATGGTTGCCGTCCGCCAAAACGTCGCCGTGTTTAATTCTTTAGATTTAAAACTGATCCGTGGTTTATTTTTCCTGTAGATGGTGTATACTGGATAGGACTAATTTTGGCATGTCTTATTCCTTATACACGATCAATGTCTGCCGTCAGGTGGGATTACGCCCGGAACGCGACGTTCTGAAGGAGGGTTTGTGAGCCGTATGATTGAAATCGAAAAGCCGAAGATCGAAACTGTGGAAATCAGTGAAGATCATCGATATGGGAAGTTTGTGGTGGAACCCTTAGAACGCGGATACGGCACTACCCTGGGCAATTCTCTGCGCCGTGTCCTGCTCTCGTCATTGCCAGGTGCGGCCGTTACAACCATCCAGATTGATGGGGTATTGCATGAGTTCTCCACGATTCCTGGAGTTGTAGAAGATACCACGGAGATCATTCTCAACTTGAAGCAATTGGCTCTTAAAATTCATTCGGATGAAGAGAAAGTTCTTGAGATTGACATCGAGGGTCCCGGGGAAGTAAAAGCGGGGGATATTCGTGCAGACAGCGATGTAGAAGTCCTGAATCCGGATCTTCATATCGCAACTCTGGCCGAAGATGCTCACCTTCGCATCCGAATGACCGCGAATCGTGGTCGCGGATATGTATCTGCTGACAAAAACAAACGGGAGGATCAGCCGATCGGAGTTATTCCGATTGACTCGATCTACACTCCCATTGAACGGGTAAACTACCAAGTTGAAAATACACGGGTTGGACAAGTTACCAACTACGATAAATTGACCCTGGAAGTATGGGCAAATGGCTCCTTAAAGCCAGATGAAGCCGTGAGCCTTGGGGCCAAAATCCTGAACGAGCATTTGATGCTATTCGTCGGTTTAACGGAGCAGGCCAAAGATGCCGAAATCATGGTCGAAAAAGAAGAAGACAAGAAAGAAAAAGTAATGGAGATGACCATCGAGGAACTGGATCTCTCCGTACGTTCCTATAACTGTCTCAAACGAGCCGGCATCAATACGGTTCAAGAGCTCACACAAAAAACGGAAGAAGACATGATGAAAGTGCGCAACCTCGGACGGAAGTCGCTTGAGGAAGTTCAAGAGAAATTGGCTGAACTTGGACTCTCTTTGCGCAAAGATGACTAATACATGTAGGGGGAGGGAAATACGATGGCATACAGCAAACTTGGCCGTAATTCCGGAGCGCGCAAGGCGTTGCTTCGCGATTTGGTAACGGATCTCATCATCAACGAACGCATCGAAACGACCGAGGCGAAAGCGAAGGAAGTTCGTTCAATCGTAGAAAAAATGATTACCCTCGGTAAACGCGGCGATCTTCATGCTCGTCGTCAAGCGGCTGCGTTTGTTCGCAAGACACGTTCCAACACAGTAAAAGATGGTGAAGAAGTAACCCACAACAAGAACGTGGACGCAGTGAAAAAGCTGTTCGACGAAATCGCTCCTCGTTACCAAGAGCGTAATGGTGGTTACACGCGCATTCTTAAGTTGGGACCTCGTCGTGGCGACGGTGCTCCAATGGTTTATTTGGAATTAGTGAAGTAACCAATGATGAGCTAGAAAGGGTGAGGGCAGGATCCGGTTGGTCCTGACGTTTACCCTTTTTTCTTTTAAGGAGAAAAAATGGAACCGATGATTCAAGTCGTTGACGTCTGGTTTCGTTATCAAGGGGAAAATGAATCAAGCGGAAAATGGGCGTTAAAAAAGATCAATCTCACCTTTCGGACCGGTGAATATGTCAGCATCATCGGTGCGAACGGATCAGGAAAGTCAACATTGGCACGGCTATTGAACGGGCTTCTGCTGCCAGTTCGGGGCGAAGTCAAAGTGGGAGGGCTCTCTACGGCAAACGAAAGCGATTTATGGGAAATACGCCGCAGAGTGGGCATGGTGTTTCAAAATCCCGACAATCAGATCGTCGCGACCACCGTTGAGGATGATGTCGCGTTTGGTCTCGAAAATCTGGGAGTTCCGCGCTCCGAGATGAAAGATCGGATTGAACGTGCATTGGCGGCAGTGGGCCTTTCCGGAATGAATGCGAGAGAGCCCCACCATCTTTCGGGAGGACAAAAGCAACGGCTGGCATTGGCCGGAGTGCTGGCCATGTCGCCGGACGTGATTGTACTGGACGAAGCGACTTCCATGCTGGACCCGCAGGGGAAAAATGATGTGAGCCAGGTTGCGGCGGAGCTTCACCGCATGGGCAAGACAATCATTCACATCACCCATTCCGCCAGGGAAGCGTTCAGGGCTGAGCGGGTGATTGTCATGAACCAGGGGGAAGTGAAACTTGATTTGCCGTCTGAAGTGCTTTATCCCAAGGCTGTGATGCTAAAGCAGTGGGGATTGGCCGTTCCGCCGGAGATCGAGCTCCATCAGCGACTCCTTGGCAAAGGATGGCCGCTTTCTCCGACGATTTCGGGCAAAGAGGAACTGGTTGAGGAAATATGGAGATCGTTGTCAGAGATTTAGAAGTGGTATACCAGTCAGGAACACCGTGGATGAAGAAAGCGCTCGACGGGGTGAATCTGACAGTTCCGGGCGGATCGTTCACGGCGATTTTGGGTGTGACCGGCTCGGGAAAGTCAACGCTGATCCAGGCAATTGCCGGCTTGATCAGGCCAACGCGGGG
Organism: Thermoactinomyces sp. CICC 10522; assembly: GCF_016055075.1. Taxonomy (NCBI): domain Bacteria; kingdom Bacillati; phylum Bacillota; class Bacilli; order Caryophanales; family Thermoactinomycetaceae; genus Thermoactinomyces; species Thermoactinomyces sp. CICC 10522. The sequence continues at coordinate 132,381 of NZ_JAECVY010000007.1, forward strand.
CACAATTAGGATCGGTTCCCATCTGATTGACGCGAATCGCAAACAGACGGCCGATGTGCGCCGGTTGATCGGATTGGTTTTTCAATACCCCGAACATCAGCTGTTTGCAGAAACAGTGGCAAAGGATATCGCTTTTGGACCGACGAATCTGGGATTGCCGCAGTCTGAAGTGGATGGAAGAGTGAAGCAGGCGATGGAATGGGTTGGTTTGGATTCGGAACTGGCAGACCGATCCCCCTTTCAGCTCAGCGGCGGACAGATGAGGCGGGTGGCGATTGCCGGAGTTTTGGCGATGAGCCCGAAGATTCTGATCCTGGATGAACCTGCGGCCGGTTTGGACCCGAAGGGGCAGGAGGAAATCTTAAGCCTTTTGAAGCGACTTAATCAGGATTTCGGGGTGACGGTTATTCTCGTTTCGCACGATATGGATCAGGCAGTGCGGTATGCCGATCGTTTCTGTGTTCTGGCTGAGGGGCGGTCCGTGTTGAGCGGGACGGCAAAAGCAGTCTTCTCCCGAGCTGATATCCTGTCTTCCTATCATCTCGAATTGCCGGAGATCACCCGGTTTGTTCAGTTGTTGAACCGGAAGCTGGACCCTCCGCTCCCTGAGGATGTGTTTACCTTGGATGAGCTGGAACGATTGCTGGAGGAAAGACGCAAAAAGAGGGAACTGCCATGAGTCAGATTGTAATGGGACAGTATTACCCGGGTGATTCCCTTGTTCATCGGATGGACCCCAGGGCTAAATGGCTCTTTTTAATGGTGTTTATGATTTTTGTTTTCTGGGCAAACCATTTGCGGTCAACCGCTGTGCTGCTCTTCTTCACGCTGGTTGCGGCAGGAATGGCCCGCATTCCCGTATCGGTTTTTATACGGGCAATCCGTCCGGCATTATTCATCATCTTGTTTACCATGATTCTTCATCTTTTGATGACCAAAGGCGGGGAAGCCCTGCTGCGACTTCCGTTTATCACGATTTATCAGGAAGGGCTGAGGCAGGCGGTTTTTGTCTCAGCACGGTTGTTTGTCCTCATCTCAGTCGCTTCTTTATTGACATTTACCACCTCGCCCATCGATCTGACCGACGGCATCGAGTGGCTGCTGAAACCTTTGCAGCGATTTAAAATCCCGGTGCACGAAATCGCGCTGATGATGTCGATCGCTCTTCGTTTCATCCCCTTGCTCTGGGAAGAGACGGAAAAGATTCGCAAAGCCCAGTCAGCCAGAGGCGCCGATTTCGATACGGGCTTTTTCATCAAGCGGCTCAAAAGCTATATTCCCGTTTTGATCCCCTTGTTCTTGTCCGCTTTTCGCCGGGCGGAGGAGTTGGCATTGGCGATGGAAGCCAGGGGATATCGCGGGAGTGAGGGAAGAACCAAATGGCGGCAGCTTCGATTTTCATCGCTTGATGGGTGGCTTTTGATTGTGGCAGTTCTTTTATTTTTCGTTCTCCGCTTTTTGGAATAGGCGGCGGTTTCCCGGTTCTTTCGGGATGAAGGACGGAGGAAGATGATGAAGAAGATCAAATTGGTCATTGCTTATGACGGGACTGATTTTTCCGGTTTTCAGGCGCAACCGGGACAACGGACAATCCAGGGCACTCTGCAGGAAACGCTGACCAGAATCACCGGTGAACCGATTGAAATATACGGTTCGGGCCGGACAGATGCAGGTGTGCATGCTTTGGGGCAAGTTTGCCATTTTGAGACAACAAGCCCCATTCCTGTCGATAAATATCCATATATTTTGCGTCGGTCGCTTCCCAGGGATATCCTTGTTCTGTCCGCAGAAGAAGCAGCATCGGACTTTCATGCCCGTAAGAGCGCATATTGGAAAACGTATCGTTATCAAACGGATCGTCATCGCATTCCCGATTTGTTTGAGCGCCGCTTTCGCACCCATCTTCCGTATGAAGTCGATCAGCCAGCCATGCAGAGGGCTGCGGACCGGCTCGTCGGCACTCATGATTTCACCTCTTTCTGTTCGGCAAAGACGGTGATTGAAGATCGGGTGCGCACGATTTACCGCTGCGAAGTAGGCGAAGATACGCACGGCTTTTTTATCGAAGTGACCGGGAACGGGTTTTTGTATAACATGGTTCGGATTATTGCCGGCACGTTATATGAAGTCGGAAGGAGAAACTTGGACCCGGAGCAAATTCCCGCCATTCTCGAGGGGCGGGATCGCCGCCTGGCCGGTCCGACGTTTCCGCCGGAAGGATTAATTTTGCTTGAAGTTGGATATCGGCCTTGGCAGGATTTTCATCGCTCCGCAAACGTTATCTCCCCTTGAGGTTCTTGACATTGCGCGCTTTTTAAGGTAAGATAACGCTTGGTATTTTCCACTCCATGCCCCGATGGAGTTTGTTCGGCGCGAAGAAAGTCACACATTTTTCAATGCTTCTAACCTAAGACAACATTAACGGAATTCCCGTTGTTGATAGAGGAGGGAATATGATGCGTACCACCTTTATGGCAAAGCCAGAGCAAGTGGAACGGAAATGGTATGTGGTAGATGCGAAAGGCAAAACATTGGGACGCCTGGCATCTGAAGTTGCATCCATCCTGCGTGGAAAACATAAACCTGAATTTACTCCCCACGTGGATACGGGCGATTTTGTGATCGTCATCAACGCAGCACAAGTTGAATTGACCGGGAAAAAATGGTCGAAAAAAGTTTATTATCGCCATTCCGGATATCCGGGCGGCTTGAAATCGACTACGGCCAGCGAAATGCGGATCAAACATCCCGAGCGTATGATCGAACTCGCTGTAAAAGGGATGCTCCCGAAAGGAAGCTTGGGTCGTCAACAGTTTAAAAAATTAAAAGTATACGCAGGTTCCGAACATCCTCATCAGGCTCAACAGCCGGTTGAGTGGGAACTGCGTGGTTAATAAAAGGAGGTAACCGATTTGGCACAAGTTCAATTCTATGGAACCGGTCGCCGTAAGGAATCGGTCGCTCGCGTTCGCCTGGTTGCCGGCGATGGACGGATTGTCATCAACAAACGGAATATCGATGACTACTTTGGTCTGGAAACTTTAAAAGCGATTGTGCGTCAGCCTTTGGTGTTGACCAATACGCTCGACCGTTATGATGTGCTCGTAAACGTAAACGGCGGCGGTTTCACCGGTCAAGCCGGCGCCATTCGCCACGGAATTGCCCGTGCACTGCTCAAAGTGGATCCGGAACTGCGCCCGGCCTTGAAAAAAGCTGGTTTCCTGACTCGCGACCCGCGGATGAAAGAACGTAAAAAATACGGTCTCAAAGCCGCACGTCGTGCACCGCAATTCTCCAAACGCTAATGTTCAAAAACTCCCCGATTCGTCGGGGGGTTTTTTTTCATCCCTTTGTCAACACTATGGATATCCCATGTGTGACAAAGGAGCGGTGAATGATGGCGGAGATCATCGATATTGAACATCTGCGCATTCGCAGAGATGAAGAAATACGTGAATGCGCCCTCTCCCGTTTCCCTTGGGAGGAAATGGATCGGATCAAAGGCGAATTGGTCGATCCGCTGACCCGTTTTTGGCCGGCTTCGCGCAAGGTGATCCTTTTGGAATTATTGTACCGTCTGGTTTTTGAAGCGTATGTGGCCGGGATGAAGGAAGGCAAAAAGGATGGATGGGTAAAAGGCATTTTCTTTAGAAATCGCAAGGACGATGATTTGTCCCTGTTTGGACAAAAAGCATGTGACCGGTTGCTCAAAGAGTTGATGGATGAATTCAACCTGCATCGCTGGTTGGATGAGTGGAGTGCCGAATCAGTGGAGATTCTGATGCAAGAGCTTGGCAGGCAGTGGTTTATCATGGGGAAAAAGGCGGGCCGCAAGAAGAAATAAGCGTCCGTCCCGCCTTGCATACATAATGAGAGACTTCGTCCCATATACATAACTGAAGAGTTTGGGTAAGTGAGGCGAGGTCGATGAGGGTCAAGATCAAAGAAAGCCGGACAGCCAAGATTGTCCTACTGGCGGTTGTTTTTTTTCTGATCGGTTTTCTCTGGATTGCGGACTTTTTTTCTGATCAGGTAAAAGATGCTTGGTATATGCCGCTTTCGGGCAAAGTGATTATGATCGATGCGGGACACGGAGGACCTGATGGAGGGGCAGTCAGCCAGGACGGCATTGTCGAAAAAGAGATTACCCTGAAAATCGCGCGTTACTTGCAGGATTATTTGCATGGAGCGGGTGCGCTGGTCTTTCTGACGCGTGAAACGGATACGGATCTGGCCCAACCGGATACCAAACGGTTGCGGTTGCGCAAAGCGGAAGACTTGATGCGCCGCATTTATTTGATTAAGGAGAAAAATGTGGACGCCTTCGTCAGCATTCATCTCAATGCGATTCCGTCCTCTCGATGGTCCGGAGCGCAAACCTTTTACAACCCGGTTCGTGAAGAGAACAAACGGCTGGCCACCTTTATTCAGGCCGAACTGATCCGAAACCTCGAAAATACCAACCGTCTGGCCAAACAAAAGGGAGATGTATACATTCTCAAACACTCGCCCGTTCCGACCGCCCTGGTGGAAGTCGGTTTTTTGTCCAACCCGGAGGAAGCCCGATTACTGGCGACGGATACGTACCAAAAAAAAGTGGCCGCATCGATCTATCTGGGGCTGATACGGTTTTATACGGGGAAAGAACCGCCGCCGCTCTTTGATAAGTGATGTGCTATAATGGAGTTAAAACGTTTTCAGCTGAGGTGTCTTTCCCATGTTAACCAAAGAAAAAATTCTTGAAGCATTAAAGGAAGTAAAAGACCCGGAATTGAATAGGAGTTTGGTTGAACTCAATATGATCCGCAATATACGGATTAAAGGAAAAGAAGTTTCACTCGATGTGATTCTGACGATTCAGGGGTGTCCATTAAAAATAAAAATTCAGGAAGACGTTGAGCAGGCGATTCGCAATCTGGGTGCGGAAACGGTTGAGGTCCATTTCGGTTCGATGACGGATGAAGAAAGAGCTGCGCTGGCCTCCTCCCTGCGTCAGGGGCAAAGCGGCGGACAGGCTCAGGCAGGCAGTCCGCTCCTGGGCCCGGACAGCTCTACTCAATTTATTGCGATTGCCAGCGGCAAGGGCGGAGTCGGAAAATCAACGGTAACGGTGAACCTGGCAGTGGCTCTTGCCCGTGAAGGAAAAAAAGTCGGCGTGATCGATGCCGATATTTATGGGTTCAGTGTCCCGGACATGATGGGAATCGAGCAACGGCCGGTGGTGATCGGTGACACGATTCTCCCGGTTGAACGGTTTGGCGTGAAAGTGATGTCGATGGGCTTTTTCGTGGAAGACAATTCTCCGGTTGTCTGGCGCGGGCCGATGTTGGGCAAAATGCTGCGCAACTTTTTCAGTGAGGTTCATTGGGGGGACCTCGATTATATGCTTCTCGATTTGCCGCCTGGAACCGGGGATGTTGCTCTTGATGTACATCAACTGATTCCGAAAAGCAAAGAGATTATTGTAACCACGCCGCATGCCACTGCAGCTTTTGTCGCCGCCAGGGCGGGAGCGATGGCCGTTCATCTGACAAAACACGAGTTGCTCGGTGTAGTGGAAAATATGGCCTGGTATCAAAATAAATACGGGGAACGGGAATATATCTTCGGTCGCGGAGGCGGTCAGAAGCTGGCTGAGGAGCTTCATGTGGACCTGCTCGCCCAAATTCCGCTTGGAGCCCCGCAATATGAAAGTGTGGATGATCCCGGGTATGCGCCCTCGGTTTACCCGGAAAATCATCCGACAGCATCTCTGTATCAGGAGCTGGCCCGTAAAATCATCCGCAAGGTGCAGGTCTCTTAAAACTTAAGCGAAAGCAAGATGGGCGGTCTTTTAGACAACCGCCCATCGGCTTTATCATGAGCTGCTGCTGTCTCCCTGGCTGTCTCCACCTTCTCCTCCATCTCCGCCTTCTCCTGAACCTTCCTCTTTACCTTGTTTTTGCTTTTTCGCTTGTTGCAAGATTTGCATAATCTGTTTTTGGAAGCTGGGCGTTTGCATCAGTTCTTGGAAAATTTTCAGGCTTTGCTGGCGGTACTGCTGACTTTTCATCAGTTCCAGAAGATGGGCCGAGAACTGCGGATCTTTCATCAGATCCAACATCATCTTTTGATACTCAGGGTCTTTCATCAAGATTTTCAGGGTTTGCTTGGACTGCTCCTGTGTTGATTTGGCCAGATTGCCTGCCACTTCCGGATCTCCAAACACTTTCTGCCAATCCTTTTTTGAATTTTGATCAGAAAGGGATTTGGCCAATGCTTTTTCCAGCTCCTGGCTGTTTAACATGATCTTTTGTTTGAATTCCGGATCGGACATCACATCTTGAAGTACTTTTTTGCCTTCGGCCGTATGTAAAACATCCAGGGTAATCTCTTTGATTTTTTGATAATCGGGTTCTTGGGATTGAGACTGGTTGGAGCTGCAGGAAATAAGAAGAAAGACGGTCAGGATCGGAAAAAACCACTTTATGCGATGTATCAATCTTTGCTCCTCCGTTTCAAGCTATGCTAATCTTAATATGTCATGGGGGACTTTTCTTTATGCGAAGATCGAAATCTGCTAAAATCGAAGGCAGGACAGCGAACAGGAGAGAATAAGGGATGACACTGAAAAAACTGCTCTATTGGTTTTGGTCGACATTGTTCATCGGCGGGGCATCCGCCTTGATCCTGAGCTCGATTTTCGAATGGTCAGCCGGAAGTGATTTATTTGGACCCATTCCCAAACAGCTTTTGCTGAGTTTGACATTGGCGGCTCTGGCGGAATTGGGATTTTTCTCTTTCCTCGTCTTCAATTGGCTGGCCAAGGGTTTGATTCGGCAAAAAAGCGCCTATGATCTGTTTCTGCTGTTTCTTATGTTGATTGTGCTGGGAGATTGGGTTTATCTCAATTTGTCGAAATTTAATGGAGAATCGCTCTGGCTGCATCTGCTCGTTCCATTCACCGTCTTGCTCGCCGCGTTCATTGTTGCCGGACTCAAGGTGAAGTGGACGCAAAAAACGGCCTACGTTCCCACATTCTTTTTTATGGTAGTCGCAACGGTGATTGAGGCGGTACCAACCTTCCATACCAAAGCGGGGGAAATTCCGCTGCTCATGATCCTGCATACCGTCATTGTTCTCCTCATTTGCAATGCATGGCAAATTCTGCAGCTTCATCGCCTTGCTGCGCCTGGCACCAACCGCAAACTTCTGCGAAAGGAAACAAAGCAAAAGCCGGCTCCGGGCATCAAATGATGCAAAGCCTGGCTTTTTCTGTGCCGATTGGTTTATACTGCTGTTCTCTCCGTGCAGCTCAGCTGAGGTGATGGGCTCAATCGACCGATTTCGTATCCACTCTGGAACCGGAGATCAATTCCGAAACCGTCACAAACTGATAACCCTGCTTTCTCAGGGAGTCGATAATTTCCGGCAGCGCTTCATGAGTTTGGCGGCATGAATCACTGGCGTGCATGAGAATGATATCTCCGGGATGGACCTTGCTCAATACGCGTTTCACGATCTTTTCTTTGCCGGGATTCATCCAGTCAAAGGAATCCGTGTCCCATTGAATGGTGGTGTACCCCATCTGTCCGGCGATCTGAAGCACGCGTTTGTCAAAGTCTCCGTTGGGAAAGCGAATCAATTTGGGCTTTTTCCCCGTTAATTTTGTCAGGATCGCATCGGCTTTTCCAATCTGCGTGCGAATTTGCTGATCGTTGTACTCGCTATAATTATCATGGCGGTGACCATGGCTTCCGATTTCATATCCCATGTCTACAATGCGTTTGACCAGATCGGGATGACTTTCGGCCCATGGAGAAGAGAGGAAGAAGGTGGCTTTCTTTAACCCTTTTTGCTCCAATACATCCAGGATTGGCCCGGTGCGTTCCTCTCCCCAGCTGATATCAAAGGTGAGGGCAACTTGTTTTTTATTGGTATCCACACTGTAAATGGCAGATGGACCAGGGTCAAGTGGCATGAAGACTTGAATGTTTTCATTTTCTGCATAAAAGATGCCGGCGGCAAAAAGGAACGCGATTAAAATCATGAGCGCACGCTTGAGCCGCTTGCCGGATAAGACCAGAAAATAGTTCATTGTTGGCGACCCTCCCAAGTTTCGATCTATAATTAAATGTATGCGGATGGACGAGGGTTATGATTGGATTGTCCGAAAAAGGAGTGGAAGCATGAGAAACTGGACCAGGGCACTGCGGGAGGAAAGCCGGTACATCGGGATGTCGACCGTCGTTTTTATCGTGAGTGCCATCATGGGATATCTCAATACAAACGGATTGTTACGCACGTTAAAAGCAGCAGGGATTTTTGACCAACTGGAGCAAATCGCCAAATCAATCGACCATAACCCGACCTTTCTGCATGCCTTTTTGACGATTTTTGCCAATAATTTGCTCGCCTCTGTTACGATGATTGGGCTCGGGCTCCTTTTGGGACTCGTTCCTTTCTTTTCAATGCTGACGAACGGGTTGATGCTGGGGGTTACTTTACACCTGGCTGCATCAGAGAGTCATGCTTCGCCCCTGTTTGTTTTTTTGACAACGATCCTGCCTCACGGAATCGTTGAGCTTCCGGCGGCGATTTTGGCTGCTGCGTTTGGCATTCATCTGGGAATGGCGGTGCTTCGCCGGTTTTTCAGTTTTGTCTCCCCTGTGCTGATGGAAAGAAGCAAAGAGGAGTGGCAGGGGATTCGGAGAAGAATCATCCCCATTCTCTTGACGATTGTTTCGCTGCTTTTGATTGCGGCCCTTATTGAAGCAAGCCTGATTCTTTATGTTAAACCGCTTGGATAGGAGGAAATGAGATGAAAGTGGATATTGTTTGGAAAGGTAAAATGCATTTTGAGACGACGACGGGTTCCGGGCATCAACTTTCACTTGATGCCTCTCCGGAAGTCGGAGGCGAAAATTTGGGACCGCGCCCGACAGAAATTCTTTTGTCGGCGGTAGGCACCTGCTCGGGTATTGATATTGTTGACATTTTGCGCAAGATGCGTTTGGAGGTTGCATCTTTTTCAATGGAGGTGAGCGGGGAAAGGGCAGAAGAGCATCCGCGGCGATTTACTCATGTTCATATGCACTATAAATTGACAGGCGACCTTCCTGAGGAAAAAGTGCGTCGCGCGGTGAAATTGTCGGTTGAAAAATACTGTTCCGTTTCCAATTCGTTGAGCAGCAAGGTAACGACCAGTTTTGAAATTAACGGGGAGCGTTACGAGGTTTAAGAATTGTGAACGGAATGCTCCACATTTCAACAGGGAAAAGGAAAGCAGGTGTTCCCCGGATTTCTCCAAATACGGGGTTATCGGGCATCGCGTGCCGTCACCGATTGCAGGGAAGCTGCGTCAGGTGAAACGCGAAACAGGCGGGGACAAAAGGTCTCCGCCGGTGATCTGTTTTCCTTATGCCAAAGGGAAATGATTTTTATCAATGGCGGTTAAATATTTATCAAAAAAATGTTGACACCTTTTCTGAGGCGTGTTAATATAGTTAATGTCGCCGCAAGAAAGCGGCAATTGAGAAAAAACAATAATGTGTTCCTTGAAAACTAAAGAGTGAAGCATGACCTGTTAATTCTTTTTGAGCTAGATCTTTATCGGAGAGTTTGATCCTGGCTCAGGATGAACGCTGGCGGCGTGCCTAATACATGCAAGTCGTGCGGGGGAAGATCC